>DATBPS010000140.1:0-19688 GCA_036561225.1 Terriglobales bacterium | reverse complement strand
TTCGGACGCGGTTCCCGTACACTAGAAGGGTGACCTCCGCGGTGGAAAGTCCGGCTCTGGCTGCCATACCGGCGGCGTTGGAAGACATTCGCGCCGGGCGCATGGTGGTGGTGGTGGACGACGCCGACCGTGAAAACGAAGGCGATCTGACGCTGGCGGCCGAGCGCGCCACCCCGGAGGCGATCAACTTCATGGCCCGCCATGGCCGCGGGCTGATCTGTGTGGCCATGACGCCGGAGCGTTTGGAGGCGTTGCGCATCCCGCTGATGACGGCGGAAAACACCAGCAACTTCGGCACCGCGTTTTGCGAATCGGTGGACGCCCGCGCCGGGGTGTCGACAGGAATTTCCGCCGCCGACCGCGCGCGCTCCATCCAGGTGCTGGTGGACCCGTCCGCCCAGCCCGCCGACCTGGCGCGGCCGGGACATATTTTTCCGCTACGCGCCCGCCCCGGGGGGGTGCTCAGCCGCGCCGGCCAGACGGAGGCGGCGGTGGATCTGGCCCGCCTCGCCGGGCTGCGGCCGGCAGGGGTGATCTGCGAAATTATGAATGAGGACGGCACCATGGCGCGGGTGCCCGAGTTGCGCGAGTTCTGCCGGCAACACGGGCTGCGCATGATCTCCGTCGCCGACCTCATCCGCTACCGTCTGCAGACTGAGCGCCACGTCGAGCGCGCGGGCGAGGCGGCGCAGCGCACCGCTTTCGGGGATTGCCGCATGATCGCCTATCGCAGCCGGCTGGACGACGAGCTGCATACCGCGCTGGTGTTCGGACGGCCCGCTCCCGGCGCTCCCACGCTTGTCCGTGTGCAGACCCACTGCCTGCCCGCCAGCCTGGGGAGCACCGAGTGCGCGTGCGCCGCCAACCTGAACGCGGCACTGCGCCGGATTCAGGCGGAGGGCGGCGGCGTGCTCGTCTACCTGCACCAGACCCGACCCGGGTATGAGTTCGCCGACGGCGCCCTGGCGCACGCCGGCAGCGCCGCCGAGAGCGAGGACCATACCTCCATCCAGCGGCAGATCGGATTGGGGGCGCAGATTCTGGCCGACCTCGGCGTGGGCCCCATTCGCCTGCTCACCAACCACCCCCGCCGCCTCGCTGGTCTGGAAGCCTACGGGCTGAGCGTGGTCGAGCACGTGCCGCTGACGCCGTGAGCGAGTTCCTGCCGAAGTCGGTGGATGTTTCACTCAGCCAGGGCGTGACCATCGTCTGGAATGACGGGCGCGAGGACCGGTTCTCCATCGCCTCGCTGCGCGCCGCCTGCCCCTGCGCCACCTGCGCCGACCTGCACCACACCGGCGACCGCTCCACCGCCGTGCCGCCGCCGGAAACCAAGGCCAACCCGCTGCCGATGTTCAAACCCACCGGCGCGAGCCTGCTCGCCGTCCATCCGGTGGGGCGCTACGCCCTGCAATTCGAGTTCTCCGACAGCCATAAGACCGGCATTTTTACCTGGGAATACCTGCGGGAACTGGGCGGGCGTTAGCTCTTAGCTGTTGGCTGTTAGCTGTTGGCTGTTAGGAAAAGCAGGGTTGGACGACCGGACAGAGCCCGGAGGCCGGTGGGGTTTTCCGAGCGCACGGTTCACTGTTCACCGTTCACTGTTCAACACTTAAGAACTTCCTAATCCTGAAGATGGCCGCCGGCGTGCACAGGGCTCTATGAAGAGCCATGCCCGCACCCGCCAAAGCCCTGCGATCCGCGCCCGGCGCCGCCCCGGCCAAGCCCGGGGGGCCGGCAACGGCCTCCGCCGGGGGCCGCTCACACGCCATCGAGTGGACGCTGCCGGTGGCGGCGGTGGGGCTGGTGGCGATCATGCTGGTGCCCATACCGGCGCTGGCGCTGGACTTGCTGCTGACGGTGAGCATCGCCTGCTCGATGCTGGTGCTGCTGGTGGCGGTGCAGATTCTGCGGCCGGTACAGTTCAGCGTGTTCCCGTCGCTGCTGCTGCTGCTCACCCTGTTCCGGCTGGCGCTTAATCTGGCCAGCACCCGGCGCATCCTGCTGCACGGCTCGAGCGGGGCGGCCGCCGCCGGGCACGTGATCGAAGCCTTCGGGCAGTTCGTGGTGGGCGGCAACTACGTGGTCGGGTTCGTGATCTTCCTGGCCCTGGTCGCCATTCAGTACCTGGTGGTCAGCCACGGCGCGGTGCGCACGGCGGAGGTCACCGCGCGCTTCACTTTGGACGCCTTGCCGGGCAAGCAGATGGCGATCGACGCCGACCTCAACGCCGGCATGATCAATGAGAGCCAGGCGCGGGAGCGTCGGCAGGCCATCGCCAAGGAGGCCGAGTTCTACGGCGCCATGGACGGCGCGGCGCGCTTCAACCAACGCGACGCCATGGCCACCATCCTGATCACCGCCATCAACATCATCGCCGGCTTCCTGATCGGTGTTTTTCAGCAGGGCATGCCCTTCATGCAGGCGCTCGAGACCTATACCATCCTGACCGTGGGCGACGGCCTGGTGACGTTGATTCCGTCGCTGCTGGTGTCGGTGGCGGGCGCCATCGTCATCACCCGCGCCAGTTCGGAGCAGAGCCTGGGCGCCGATCTGGGGGCGCAACTGTTCGCCAAGCCGCGGGCGCTGTACATCGCCGGCGGAGCGCTGGCGGCGCTGGCGCTGATGCCGGGGCTGCCCAAGGTATCGTTCCTGACGCTGGGCGGCCTGCTGGCCTACGGCGCCCACCGCCTGGCCCAGCGCGGGGACGGGGAGAAGCCCGCCGCCAGCGCCGCCGCCGGCGCCGGAGGCGCCACGCCGGAGGCGCTGGAACCGCTGCTCAAGATCGAGCCGCTGGCGCTGGAGGTGGGTTACGCGCTGGTGCCGCTGGTGGATGAAGCCCAGGGCGGCAAACTGCTTCCCCGGGTGCGCACGCTGCGCAAGCAACTGGCGCTGCAGTTGGGCTTCATCGTGCCCTCGATCCATATCACGGACAATTTGCAACTGCAACCGCGCGAATACGTGCTGTCGCTGCGCGGGGTCGAGATCGGCCGCTACGAGACCTACCAGAACCACATGCTGGCCATCCACTCCGGCCCGGAATCGCCGCCGCTGGACGGGCGGGAGACGCGCGAGCCGGCCTTCGGCGTGGCCGCGCGCTGGATCTCTCCGCAGCAGCAGGAGCAGGCCCTGGCCGACGGCTTTGCCGTGGTGGACCAGACGGCGGTGATGGCCACCCACATCGCCGAGCTGATCCGTCAGAACGCCCACGAACTGTTGACGCGGCAGGAAACCCAGCGGCTGCTGGACGCCCTGACCGACAACCAGCCCAAGCTGGTGGAGGAGTTGGTCCCCAAATTGCTGAGTTTGGGTGAGCTGCAAAAGATTCTTCAGCAACTTCTAAGAGAGCACGTGTCCATACGCGACCTACCCACGATCCTGGAGGCCCTCATTGAGGCCGCCGCCGGCAACCGGAAGAATCCGGTGGCCATGGTCGAGGCCGCGCGGCAGGCGCTGGGACGGGCGCTGGTGCAGCCACTGCTCAACCCCGACGGCAGCCTGCAGGTGATTACCCTGGCGGCGCCGCTGGAGGAGGAACTGAATCAGGCCTTTGATCCGCAGGCGGCGCCGGCGCTGCCCGCGGCCGGACAGGGGAGCGTACTGCGGCGGGTGCTGGAAGGGCTGAAGCGTTTCGCCTATGACCCCTCGGTGGGCGCGCCCCAGGTGCTGTTGTGCAACTCGCCGGCGCGTTTCTATTTGCGCCGGATGCTGGAGGCCAGTTGGCCGCGGCTCAACGTGCTGGCGCCGGCCGAGATTCCGGCCAAGGTGCAGGTGCAGTCCACGGGGATGGTGTCGTAAGCCATGAACGCCGCCGCGCACCAATACGGTACGCCCACCCGGCTCGACGCCGCCGAGCGCGAGCGGCTGCTGCTGGAGCACCTGCCGCAGGTGCGCTACATCGCGCGGCGCATTCATGAACGGCTGCCCGCCCAGGTGCTGCTGGAGGATTTGGTGCAGGCGGGGGTGGTGGGGCTGATTGACGCTCTGCACAAGTACGATCCGGCGCGCAACGCGCAACTGGGGACCTATGCCCGTTTCCGCATCCGGGGCGCCATTCTGGACAGCCTGCGGGCCCTGGACTGGAGTCCACGCGAGCTGCGGCGGCAGAAGCGCGAGCTGCAGGCAGCCATCGCCGAGCTGCAGGAGAAGCTGGGCCGCACCCCGACGGAAGAAGAAATCTGCGCCGCCCTGAGTCTGGCGAGCAGCGAGTACCACCGTCTGGTGGCGGCGCTCGACCGGCTGGAACTGGACAATGGACCGGCCGACGCCGAGGCCGCGCCCGCGGTGGAGGCGGCGGCCAGCCCCGATCCCGATCCCTTCGCGCTGTGTCAGCAGAGCGAGGCCAAGGCCATTCTGGCGCGGCTGATCGCCGAGTTGCCGGAGCGCGAGCAGCAGGTGCTCAGCCTCTACTACTTCGAGGAACTGACCATGAAGGAAGTGGGAGCGGTGCTGGGCATCGGCGAGTCGCGCATTTCGCAGATCCACAGCGCTTTGCTGGCGCGGCTGCGCAGCCGTTTGGGGGCATCGCTGCAACCGGCGGCGGCGCCGGCGGCGCGGCGGCCGGGGCGGGTGAACGCCGCCCACTTGATGGGATAAAGCATGGAACGCACCCTCAACCAGGAAGAAATAGATTCGCTGTTCCGCTCGGCGCGCGGCTTGCGGGCCGGCGCGGTGCGCCGACCGCGGCAGTTCGCCCGCTGCGACTTTCGCCAGGCGGGCCAGCTCACGCGCGAGCAGGCGCGGGTGGTGGGGGGGCTGCACGAGAGTTTCGCCCGCAACCTGGGCCACGTGCTGGGCGCGCACCTGCGCACCCACGTGGAGACCACGCTGGTGGCCATCGAGCAACTGGGCTTTGATGAGTTCACGCAGCGGCTGCCGGAGATCTGCTATGTGGCCTCGCTGGGCGTGCGTCCCATCGGGGTGAGCGCCGCCATGCAGATTGACCTTTCGCTCGCCTATCCCATGATTGACCTGGTGCTGGGCGGCAACGGCTCGGCCATGCACACCGGGAGCGAGGTCACCGAGATCGAGGAGCAGATCCTGGAGAGCCTGATCCTGATCCTCACCCGCGAGCTGCAGCAGGTATGGCAGCCGGTGCTCGACTTGCGCTTCAACTTTGAACATCGCCAGCCCATGGCGCAGATATTGCGGCTGATGCCGCCGCACGAAAAGGTGCTGGCGCTGAGCTTCGAGGTGCGGCTGCCGGAAACCGTGGGCATGCTCAACCTGGCCTTTCCGGCGGTGATCTCCACCGGGCTGCTGCGCAAGTTGAGTGAATCGCCGGTGTACCACCGGCGGCAGGAAGAAAGCGATATCCGGCCGCGGATGCGGCAGCGCTTGATGAATGCGCCCTTCCAGATGGAACTGGTGCTGCCGCCCTTCCGGGTGGCCATCCGCGAGCTGTTGGAGATGCAGCCGGGACAAGTGATGAAACTGGCCTACTCGACCGAGACGCCGGCGGTGTTGAAGGCGGCGGGACGGCCGCTGTGCCAGGCGCAGGCGATCCGTCGCGGGCATGCCCGCGCCGCGCAGTTGGAGACCGCGCCGCGGTTGAGCCGGCCTGAAGGAGGGCGATAGCGATATGGCGGAACAGACACCCACCCCCACCCCCACATCCACACCGGAACTGCCGCGGCTGGGATACCAGGAAGTGTGGACGGCGGCGGCGCTGGAGATTATCCAGAGCCTGACCAGCGATACCACGTGGACGGTCGCGGCCGCCGGGCCGGAGACCAGCGAACCCATCGAGATGGTGGGCTTCGTCGAACTGGCCGGGGATCTGGCCGGCATTCAACAAATTCGTCTGCACCGCGGCGCGGGCCGCGGCTGGGCGCAGCTGGTGGCCCCGCCCCCGCCGGAGGAAGCGCCGCAGGTGCGGTCCGCGTCTCTCGATGACAACGAGCGCGAGGCGCTGGCGGATGTGATGCGGCGCGTCTGCGCCGCCGCCGCGCTGGGCCTGCGGGCCCAGAACTGGGGCCCGACGGAGGTCAACCTCCGCCACCTGGGGCCGCTGCGCCGCACGGTGGAGACGGCGGAGGGGACCGACACGCTGGCTTTCGCCCATCCCGACGGGGCGCGGATTGAATTCACCATGGCGCTGGATGGCGCCCTCAAGGAACGCATCCGCCAGAAACTGGCGGGGGAGAGGGTGACCCCGGCCGCCACCCAGACGCCGTTGGGGGAACGGCTGCCGACCACCAGCACGGCGCGCTTCGACATGCTGCTGGACGTCGAACTCGACGTCACCCTGCGCTTCGGCAACCGCCAGATGCTGCTGCACGACGTGGCCGAGTTGTCGCCCGGCTCGGTGCTCGAACTGGACCGTCAGATTGACGATCCGGTGGAGCTGCTGGTGAGCGGCAAGACCATCGCCTGGGGGGAAGTGGTGGTGGTGGACGGCAACTACGGTTTGCGCATTCAGCGCCTGGTGCATCGCCGCGAGCGGCTGGCCGCGCTGGAAGGGGCGCGATGACGCGCGCGCCGGTCGCCCTCACGCTGCCCCCGCCGCTGGCCGAGCCGCTGGCGCCGGAGTCGGTGTTGTCGAGCATCACCCAGAGCTGGCACAACCTGCGGCAGCGCTTCGTCTGCATGTCGCCGGGCTGCAGCGAGCACAACGGCCTGCGCAACCTCTACCGTCCGCAGACACGGGTGCAGTTGCAGCAGGGCTGGTGCTGCGGCGCGGAGTGTTTCCAGACCGCGTTTGAATTGCAGGCGCGTCACTATCTGCGCCTGGCCGTGCCCCACGTGCCGCGGCCGCACCGCATCCCGCTGGGATTGCTGTTGTTGTCGCGCAACCAGATCACGCAGGAGCAGTTGCGCGCCGCCCTGGACGCGCAGCAGGAGCGCGGGGGACGCATCGGCGACTGGCTGGTGCGCCAGGGCGCGGTCAGCGAAGACGACATTACCGCCGGCGTGGCGCTGCAGTGGGCGCGGCCGACGTTTCCGCTGGCGCGGTCGGAGAGCTGGCAACAGTGCCGCGGCTGGGTGCCTCCGGCGCTGCTGGAGGAATTGCGCTTGCTGCCGCTGCACTTCGCCGCCGCCCGCCGCCGGCTTTATGTCGGCTTCACCCAGGTAGTGGACGCCTCGGCGCTGGCCGCGTTGGGCGAGATGTTTGAGTGTGAGACCGAGGCCTGCCTGGTGAGCGATTCCGCGATGGACGCCGCGCTGGAGCATATTCAGGCCACCGCCGGCGCCGCCGACGCCCAGTTCGTCAAGCTGGAGGACGTGGAGACGGCCGCTGAAATCGCCGGCACCGCCCGTCAGTACGCCCGCCACGCCCAGGCCCGCCAGGTCCGTCTGGCCGCCATCGGGCGCTTCCTGTGGGTGCGCATCCACGGGGAGAAGATCGTCCACCTCACCTTCCGGCTGCGGCGCGCGGGACGGTAGCGTCCGCCCCCCGCACACCGCGACATTGATTGGCGCGGGACCCCGAGTGGCTTCGCCACTCGACCCGCTTGACGCTCGACCGGGCCGGGGACCCCACATGCCCCAGCCCGGCCGGAGCGTTGATTGGCGCGGGACCCCGAGTGGCTTCGCCACTCGACCCGATTGACGCTCGACCGGGCTGGGGACCCCTTGAGCCCCAGTCCGGTCGGAGCGTTGATTGGCGCGGGACCCCGAGTGGCTTCGCCACTCGACCCGCTTGACGCTCGACCGGCTGGGGACCCCTTGAGCCCCAGTCCGGTCGGGTCCGCGCCTCGTTGTTTGCCGGGGGCGGGCCGCCACGGCGTGAATTTCGCAGCCTTCCGCGCCGACTTGGCCCATGGTGCCAACGGCGCGGACCCCGCGTATTGACTGGCGCGGGGCCCCGCGCGGTTCCTTCCCCGCGTGTGGCCCGGTTACTGCCGAGCGGTCAGCAGCGCAATCAGCGTCTCCTCGAAGGCGTCGAGATCCGGCCCGAGCTCACTGGTGGCACCGCTAAAGACCAGCCGGCCGCGGTTGATGACGCTGATCTCCTCGCACAAGCTGCGTATCTCGTGTGAGTCGTGGCTGCTCAGGAACGTGGTCACTGATTCTTCCACGGCGAGGCGGCGCAGCAGGCTCCAGGTCTCGCGCTTGGCCGGCAGGTCGAGGCCGCGCGTGGGCTCGTCGAGGAACAACACCTTGGGCTTGCCCATGAGCGCCCGGGCGATTTCGACCCGCCGCTTCATCCCGGTGCTGAACATGCTCATGCGTTTGCCGCGAAAGTGGGGCTCAATGCCGACGGCGTCGAGCAGCCGTTCCACTTCATTGCCTGCGTTCCGCACGCGGTGGATATGGGCGAAATACGAGAGAAACTCGCGCGCGGTCCACGCCGGCTGGCT
This sequence comes from Terriglobales bacterium, assembly GCA_036561225.1. Lineage (GTDB taxonomy): Bacteria > Acidobacteriota > Terriglobia > Terriglobales > SCQP01 > SCQP01. Next base: position 11,385 of record DATBPS010000140.1, on the reverse strand, counting down.
TTCGCTGGTCTCGTCGCTCACCAGCCCGACCAGACCCCGCACCGCCAAAGGCTCGCGCGCCACATCATGGCCCCACAGGCGGGCACTGCCGCCCGATGGCGGCAGGAGCGTGGTGAGCATGCGAATGGTGGTGGTCTTGCCGGCTCCGTTGAGGCCAAGAAACCCGTACAGGCGGCCTTTGGGGACGGAAAGCGTCACCTGGTCCACCGCGACGAAGTCGCCGAAACGGCGGGTCAGCCCCTCCATCTCGATGGCGAGGCCGGTGGCGGCTTGGGCGGTGATGCTCATCGTGTCCTCCAGGACCGCCGAATCGCGGCGCAGGCGCAGAAGAGTGGGATCAGCAGCGCGGCAAGCCCCATCTGATAAATCGCGTTGGGCACCTGGGCCCCGATCAGGCCGCGGGCGATGAAGGTGTGAGGCTGTGCATCGTTGGCTACCAGGTAGGTGGCACTGATGGCGAGCGGATAGCGGTCGCCGCCGATGTCCCACGGTTGAGTCGGCCGGACCATCACCGGAATGCGAGCCACCTCGACGCCGCTGGCCCGCTCGTCACCGGCCACGCGCAGCCCGAAGGTGGGGAAACCGTGGGGCTCCAGGCGGGGCGGGGATTGCTCCAGATCGCTTGCCCGGGCGGTGATGTCCAGCCCGCCGGCACCGGTCAACTGGGTGGTGAGCCGGGTCACCTGTTCGTTGGCGCCGACCGGCAGTAACAAGAGGAGGTCGCGCGGCGTGGCGCGGTCCGTCGCCAGCGGCCAGTCCTCACGGTTGAGGAGCGCACTGCAGCAGCGCGACGGCACGCCGCTGCCGGGCGCAACCAGCACCGCCGCCAGGCCGGAACGTCCGAATCCGCCGCGCACCACGGGGGCGTTATTGGCGCGGGGCGTGGCTTGGTCGTAGTTGGTATTCGAGACAATGGCGGGAAACAGTAACAAGCCGGCAATCACCAGGCCGATGGTCCAGCGCTGGCGGCGTCCAGCTTCCCAGGTTTCGACACCTTGGGCTCGCAGGAAGACCCAGACCGCCAAAGCCAGCGCGCCGGTGACCAGCACCGCGAGACTTACCCATGTGCGCCCGGTTGAGGCCGGAATGTTGGCCGCTGCCAGGGCGAAGTGCAGCGCGTTTTTCAGCAATACGGCGGGGCTGATCAGCGCCAGATGACCGGTGCGGGAGTCGCCGTTGCCCTGCGCCACCATCAGTTCCTGAATCGGCAGCAGGCCCGCGTAAGCCATCAGCACGCCCATCCCGGTGCCCGCCGGCGCCGCCAGGCTGTCGCCCACGAACAGCACCCCGACCAGGGTGCCGACAGCGACGCTGGCCAGCAACAGCCCCGGCGCCCAAAGCAGCATCTTGATCAACAACGGCGGAAAGCCGACGTGTGCCACGTAAACCAACATCATAGGCGTGAGCGCGGCGTAATAGCCGGCGGCCAGCGTGAGCAGCACCAGGATTTTGGCTGTCAACCAATCGCGCCGTGGCACCGGCGCGGTGAAAACGCATTCCACGAAACGGCTCACCCGCGAGCTGGCGATCATCGCGGCTGAGATCGGGACGAAGGCCAGTGGCCCGAGGCCATAGGCGATGATGCCGTAGCCATCGAGCCAGGTATCCTGCGTACCGACCGTTGCCAGCACCCCCACGGTGAGCAGCAATACGGCGGCGCCCACCCAGGCAAAGCGGCCGCGAACCGTCGCCTTGAGCTCCTCCCAATAAAGTATGGCAAGCATAGTTATGGTCCGCCTTTTCTAAAAGCTGAACTTGGCCACCAGATCAATACGCCGGTTGGCCGCACCCGAAGAGTATTCTCCGCCTTGCAGGCTTACGGACTGGCCCAGCAACGGCGACAGGACGTTGCCTACCGGTGCCGCCAAGTTCACGTTGTTGAGCAGGTTCCGCGCCTCAACTCCAATTCCCAAGTGGAAGCGTGTCTCTACGCCGCCGCCGACGCCGAAATTTTTCATGACCCGCAAATTGACGGCCAGGGCGGCCGGACCGGTCTGGCTGTAAGGGGCGATCATGATGTCGTTGGGGCCGGGGGCCAGGTTGAGGAGTCCATAAGGGGTGGGCAGCACATCCGCCGCGGGCGTGGCGGAGGTGGCGAGCGCGGGGCGCGCGTTCTGCTGCCCGGTGCCGAGCAGGTCCTGACCAAGCGTCAGACTGTAGGGGGTGCCCGACTGGGCGACGACGAAGGGATTCGCCATCAAGCCCCAGGGCAGGTTCACGGTGCCGCTGAAATAAAAGCGCTGGCGAAGGCCCCAGGGCGAGGGGCCATAATCCGCGCTCAGATCCCAGGGATGGGTGGCAAAGCTGTCCGGGCCCGCAGTGTCGCCGAAGGCGCGGCGATAGGTGTAGTTGCCGTTGACCGAGATGAAGCTGCCGCGATGGTACTTGAACGTCAGCGTGAGTTGATTCTGCCGCGTCACGCCGCTCGCCTGGTACTCGTAGAGATTACCGGCGGCGATCCCGTACGGTCGCGTCCCGCTGCCGGGCACCGCAGGATTGTAGGTGCCCGGCAGGGGAGCGTTGATGTCGTTGGTGACCAACTGGTCCCATCCGCGGGAATGGAGATAGCTCAGCGACACCGAGGCGCTCTTCCCGAGCTGCTGCTCCAGGCTGATGCTGGTGTTCATGGTCGGGGGCGCGTGCAACCCGGGCGAGAACAGGTAACGGGTGGCGAGCGCCGCCGCGCCCGTGGCCAGACTCGAGGGCGGGGGCACGTTGGGATAAAAATCCGGCGCGCCCACCACGTACTGCTGCCGATGAGCGCCGTCGAGGTGTGCCGCCACAATCATTTGATCGTCGTCAATGCGCTCGTAAAAGATGCCGAAGCCCGCGCGGAGCACCGTGGTTTGCTTCTTGTCGAGGCTCCAGGCGAGGCCGAGACGCGGCGCCCAATCGGCATGGTCATGCAGAATATTCTCGGTTTCGAAGCGCAGGCCATAATCGAGCATCAGGCGAGGCCGGGCCTGCCATGCGTCGGCGAAGTAGAGCGATCCGTCGAGGCGGTTGATATGAGCGGAGGGGTTGCCGGCCGCCAGCGAGAACTGGCTGGGACCGTATCCCGCCGCCTGAATTTGCGCCATGGGCATGCCCTGGGAGAGGGCGCGTTGCGTGGCGGCGTAGTCGGCGAGGGAGGAAAAGACAAAGGTGCCGTTGAAGTTGGAGGCGTCGGTCTCGGTGCGGGCCACATCCGCCGCCTCACCGCCCATCTGGATCTGGTGACGCCCACGGTTCAGGCTGAGGTCCTCGCGCAGGGCGTTGTGGGTCTCGAAGCGCTCGAAGCTCCCGTTGGCGTTGCCGCCGCCGGTGAACGCGCCCAGCACCTGCAGGGTCGGACCCTGGACTTCCTCCGCATTGTGGTCGTGGATGCGCACGAATTGGTAGCGGAGGCGATTGACGCCGCTGCTGCCCAGCATCTGGGTATCGCCCACCTGCAGATTGTGCCGGCGCGAACTGCTGTCGTAAGCCTGGGAGGGCAGCGACAAGCCGCCCACGCCGCCGCCTTTCTGGTTGGACGCCAGGTTCTGGTAGCGCGCCGTCAGGATGTTGTTGCGCGAGACCTGCCAGTCAAAGCGGGGCGTGAAGGCGGTGCGATGGCTGGGGTTGGAAAGGGAGGTGATGTCGGTTTGGGGCGCGAAGGCGCTGTTCAAAACTTGCGCATTGACCACCGCCAAGCTGTCAATGTCGCGCCTTTCCACGGTGACGAACCACGACAGGCGCTTGCCCAGCGGGCCACCAGCGTCGGCGCTGTAGATATTGGAGTGGTAGGGCGGGGGTGGGACGCCGGTGGCCCCGAGGAACGGCTGCACTGCGTTCATCTGCCAGGTGTTGCCATCGTAGGAGAGATTGCCGTGAAGCTCCTGCGAACCGGGCTTGGTTTCGATTTGAACCCTGCCATAGCCGAGTTCATTAAACTCGGGGGAAAACGGGTCGTTGTTGACCTCAACCGAGGCGATGGCCGATTTGGGGGGAAGGTCGCCGCGGGTGAACCCGTCAATGTAGATGGTGGCGCCACCGCCGCCGACGGCCGGCCCGGCCAGCGCCGCCAGGTCGGTGGCCAACTGGTCGGGATCGTTCGCCAGGGCCTGGAGGGCATCGCCGCTCAGCGTCACCGCCGCAGCCCGGTCTTCCGGCTGGAGATTCACGCTTTGTGTGTTCGCCGATACCGTGATGTTTTGCCGCATGGCGGCGACGCGCAGCTTGATTTCGAGTGGCCGGGTGGTCCGGTGCTCCACCTCGACGCTCACGCGGTATGGATCGAAGCCGTGGGCGATGACCGCCAACTCGCCGCCACCCAGCGGCAAGCCGGTCAAGCGGAATGCCCCGTGATCGCCGGTCATCGCCTGGTGGGTGCTGCCGTCGGCTGCAATCAGGGTCACCTGAGCGCCCACAATTCCCCCGCCGGCGGAATCGAGTACCGTTCCCGGAAGTGAGGCCGTGCTGCTGGTTTGAGCTGACAGCGTCGCCATGACTAAAAACGTCAATGCCCATGAGGCGGCGAATCGAATGAGGCGCGGCCGCAGGTATGGAAATGCGCCCATGAAGACGGCACCGGAAGTTCGCATGAATCTTTCTGTCCTTAGCGGCCGTAAATCAGCAGGTGGAGGGTGCCCGGCCGGAACGAGGGGCGGCGGCCGGGAGCGGAGGCGGACCGGCTGGCGGTATCGGTTAAAAAGTCGTGCGTCCTGGGGTCCAGAGCCATCGTTTTGGCGCCGAATTCGGTCTTGATCACCTGGAAAGGGGTGACGATCCCGCTGGCATTCTCGTGAAATACATGGATGGCGCCGTCGCGCGTTGAACAAGCCGCCATGGCGGTACCGGGGTCGAAGACGCAGCTATCCACGCTCGGGCCGATGGGAAAGGGGCCGGCGACAATCTTGCCGCTGTCGGCATCCATCTCGACCATCACCGCCGGGTTGCGGGCGCCAATGAAGAGCTTGCGGTGTACGGCATCCATCGCCATCGCCACCGGTTCCCCGGCCGGCGCGACCGGCCAGCGGGCGGTGACCTTGAGGGTGTGGGCGTTGATCACGGCCACCTGGTTCTTGTCCGCCAGATTGTCGTAGATCATGCCGTGGCCGTCGGTGACCGCCTGCTCCGGGGCGCCTCCCAGCGGCAGCGTCGTCACCACGCTCTGGCTACGCGGGTCAATCACGCTGACGCTGTTGGGATCGCCTTCGAGGCACCATACCCGCCCGTCGACCGGCTCGTAGAGCATGCCGTCGGAGTCCTTGGCGGTGGGAATATGCTTGATGATCCGCAGTGTGTGAACGTCGAAAACCGCGACCTCGCCGGCATCGCCATCGCTGATGAAACCTTGTCCGAGCCCGGGCGGCAGCGCCACCCCGTGATCGCGCCGCAGGCCGCTGACCCTGCCCACCTGCTTGCCGCTGTCCACGTCCACAACGTCCATGGTGGTGCCTTGCGAAAGGTAGGCGCGGCGCGAGGCGGCATCGAAATACACGTAATCGAAGTATTCCCCGCCGCCGGGTGCGGCGGCGATGGCCACCGTGCGCCGCCGGTGCCAGGGGCGGGCGGGAGCCTGCATGGCCGCCAGGCCCAAGGTTGCCAAGCCGCACACCGCGGCGATCCAGAAAAAGGCCCGGGAAGGCCGGAGAGATGAAAAAGCGCGCATAACTGAGTCTCCTCGCACTCATGCCAGCATGCGACGGCAATCTGAAGATTCTATGAAGCGCCCGACGGAAGCGGCAGTTGCAATCGAACCGTGGTGCCCTGGCCGAGTTGACTTTCGATGGAGAGGTCGCCCCGGTGTTGGCGGGCAATCACCTGGGCGATGGCCAGGCCAAGACCGGCGCCCCCGCCATCACGCGATCGGTCCGCCGCGGCGCGGTAAAAACGCTCAAAGATGTGCGGCAGATGCTCGGGCGCGATGCCGATGCCTTCGTCGCGGATCTCGAACCGCGCGGCGGGGCGGCCGGCGTCAGCGACGCGATCGAGGCAAAACCACACGCCGCCGCCGGGGCGGGAGTACTTGAAGGCATTGTCGAGCAGGATCAGCAACAGGCGGCGCAGGGCCGGCGCATCGCCCAGCGTCTCCACCGGATCCAGGGAGGCAATGTGCAGCCGTATGCCGGCGGCTTCGGCGAGCACCTGCGCTTCGGCGCACGCCGCGGCGGCGATGTCATGCAGCGCCACCACGTTTCGCGACGTCAACTCGCCGGAGGCGTCGGCGCGCGCCAGCAGCATCAACTGCTCGATCAGCCCGCTGCTGCGTTCGCTGGCATCCTGGATGCGCGCCAGGGCGGATTGGTACTCCTGGCTGCTGCGGGGGCGGCGGCGTGTGACTTCGGCGGTCGTACGGATTACGCTGACCGGCGTGCGCAGTTCATGGGAAGCATCCGCGGTGAACTGCCGCATCTTGGCAAACGCTGATTCCAGTCGCGCCAGCATGGCATTGAGCGTGGTGGCCAGGCGGTCGAGCTCGTCCCCCGAACCCCTGACCGGCAGGCGCTCGGTCAGATTGCGGGCCTCAATCTCGGCGGCGGCGCTGACAATCTGCTCCACCGGCGCGAGCGCGCGTCGCGACATCCAATAGCCACCGATCGATGCCAGGGCCAGCAGCAGCGGGCTGGCGAAGAGCGCGGTCCAGGTGAAGTCGTCGAGCATTTCCGCGAACTCGTCGGTAGCCATGCCGACCTGCACCACACCCCCCGCCCAGGCGGCCGTAAGCACGCGGGTGGCATGGCGTTTCGTGGTCACGGTTTGAAAGCGATCCCGAGCCGGCGGCGGGAGCGGGGCGGGGCCCCAGCCGCGCGCCTCCGGCGATTGGTAAAGCCAGACGCCGTTCGCATCGGCGACCCGCCACGGCAGCCCAGTGCTGGCGGTGGTTGCGGCATCCAGCACCGTCGCGGTCAGACGGCCCCCGGGCGACGCAAGCGCGGCGCGGAGGCCCGTAACCCGCTGCCGGAGCTCCTTGTCCACCGTGACCCGAATGCTGTCTCCCAACGCCAGACGGGCGCCGATGCCGGCCGTAGCCAGCATGATGGCAAGCACGAGGGCATACCACGCCGTCAACTGAAAGCCGATGGATCGCTGCTTCATGAGTCTTTGCTCAGGACGTAGCCGAACCCACGGACGGTGTGAATCAGCCGGTGCTCGCGCCCCGCGTCAATCTTTTCGCGGAGTTGCTTGATAAAAGCATCCAGGGTGTTGGCTTCCACCACCTGGTCAAAGCCCCAGATGCCCTCCAGCAGGGCGGTGCGCGACACCGCCCTGCCGGCCCGGCGCATGAGGAACTCGAGCAGGCGATACTCGGTCGCGGTAAGCGAGACGGACACGCCGCCACGCCAGGCCCGGCGGGCGACCGGGTTCAGACGCAGGTCGTCATGCACGAGCTCAGGCTGCGGCGCCTGGGCCGCGCGGCGCCCCAGGGCCCGCAGGCGCGCCAGCAACACCTGGAATGCAAACGGCTTGGTGAGGTAGTCGTCGGCACCGGCATCCAGTCCCCGCACAACATCTCGGGCGGCATCACGGGCGGTCAACATGAGCACCGGAGTGGTGCAACCGGCGGCACGCAGGCGGCGGAGCAACTCGAGGCCGTCCAATCCCGGCAGCATGATGTCGAGCACAATCGCATCGAAATCACAGTTGCGGACGGCTGCCCACGCCTCCAAGCCGTCGGCGGCGGCGGCCACGCGATGGTTCTCCTCTTCGAGCCCCTGCTGCAGTGCCTGCCTCAGGCCAGTTTCGTCCTCGACGAGCAAGATCCACACCGAAAAGCCTCCGCATGGCCGCCGCCGGGTCTAAAACCTGCTTCGGCCGCGCCTGGTTGATGCCGGCTACCAGCATGGTACGCGATTACGCCGGGCGGCTTCCGCCGCTATCTTCCCCAGCCGAGTTTTTGGCGCAGGCTCTGGTAGAAACCGGCGGGGGCGGCGCTGAGCAGAGTGAGGGAGTGGGGGCTGCGGGTGCAGAGGATGCGGTCGCCGGGGATGAGGTCGCAGCCCTGCTGGCCGTCCACCGTGAGCTGGGCGGCGTCGGCGCCGGGGGCGACGGTGATCACCACTTCGGAGTCGGCGGGCACGACCAGCGGGCGCTGGCTGAGCGCATGGGGGCAGATGGGCGTGACCAATAATGCCTCGACCGCGGGGTGAATGACCGGGCCGCCGGCACTGAAGCTGTAGGCGGTGGAACCGGTGGGGGTGGCCACCAAGATGCCGTCGGCACGGTAGCGGCCCACGGGTTGGCCGGAGATTTCCAGGTCCATGGGCTGCAGACGGGCGAGACCCGATTTGCCGGCCACCACCTCATTGAGCGCCTCGAATTCGGCCGTAAGTTTGCCGCCGCGTTGGAGACGGGCGTGCAGCATGAGGCGGCGCTCGCGCGCGCCGCCGCCGGAGAACACCGTATCCAGGGCGGCGTACATCCCGCCGGTGGGTGTCTCGGTGAGGAAGCCGAGGGTGCCGAGATGCACCGCCAGCACGGGGACGTCGAGCGGCGCCAGGCGGCGGGCGGCGTGCAGCATGGTTCCATCACCGCCCAGGACCACCGCCAGCGCGAGGCGGTCATGGCCATCGGAGTTGGGCAGGGGTTGGTAGCCGCGGGCGGTGAGCCAGGCGCTCAGTTCCGCCACCAGCGCGGGGGCGCGCGCGTCGCCGGGCTTGGTGTAGATGCCGATGGCGGCGCCGGGGGCGATGAGCATTTCTCAATTATAAAGACAGGGGACAGGATTCAGGATTTAGGGGTCAGGGGTCAGGGGTCAGGTCAGGGGTCAGGATTCAGGGGTTAGGGGTCAGGGGAGGATTCAGGATTCAGGGGTTGGGGGTCAGCTAAGGCTCGGGAGGGTGGCGTGGAGGAGATATTCTTGATTGCCGTCGGCGCCGAGGACGGGGCTGGGCAGAAAACCGAGGACGGAAGTGCCGGTGGAGTGCAGGGCGGCGCGGACCTTTTCGACGGCGGCGAGGCGGACGGACTCGTCGCGGATGATGCCGCCTTTGCCGACCTGGGCGCGGCCGGCTTCGAACTGGGGCTTGACCAGGATGACCAGATCGGCGGCGGGAGCGAGCAGGGGGAGGAGGGCGGGGAGCAGGAGGGTTACGGAGATGAAGCTCACGTCCATGGTGAGCAGGGTGGCGGGTTCGCCGATATCGGCGGGTTGGAGGTAGCGGGCGTTGGTTTTTTCCAGCAGATGGACGCGGGGGTCGGAGCGCAGGCGCCAGATCATCTGGTGGGTGCCGCTGTCCACGGCGTGGACGCGGGCGGCGCCGCGCTGCAGGAGGCAGTCGGTGAAGCCTCCGGTGGAGCTGCCGACGTCGAGCGCCACGCGGCCGCGGACATCCATCTGGAAGTGATCGAGGGCGGCCTCGAGTTTCAATCCGGCGCGGCTGGCGAAGCGCGGCGGTTCGCCCAGGCGGCGGAGCACGGCATCGGAGTTGACCTGTTGGCCGGGCTTGGTGAGCTTCTGTTCGTCCACCAGGATCTGCCCGGCGAGGATGAGCGCCTGGGCCTGCCGGCGCGAAGGGGCCAACTCGCGGGCCAGCACCAGTTGATCGAGACGCAAACGGCCGGGGCGGGCGTCTGTGGCCACTATCTCCGCCGGGCGGCGCGGGCGAGGGGGGCGGGATGGGCGGCGAAGGCGCGGACGCGCTCGACGATGCCGTCGGTGTCGAGGCCGTACTTGGCGTGCAGCAGCGCCGGGGCGCCGTGGGGGATGATGCGGTCGGGCACGCCGATGCGCAACTGCGCCACCGGGATGCGGCGGTCGGCGAGCAGCGCCGCCACCAGGGCGCCGAAACCGCCCGCCAGGGTGCCTTCCTCGGCGGTCACCAGGAAAGGCTTTTCGGAAGCCAGGCAGGCGATCAGTTCCTCATCGAGCGGCTTGACGAAGCGGGCGTTGATGACGGTCAGCGACAGGCCTTCCTGGGCCAGCCGGGCGGCGGCCTCGAGGCAGGGATAGACCATGCTGCCGAGCGCCAGAATGGCGCCGTCGGAGCCCTCGCGCAGAATCTCGGCGCGGCCGATCTCCAGCTTGCGCGCCGGCTCGCGCGCGGCGCCGACGCCGTTGCCGCGCGGGTAGCGCACCGCGATGGGGGCGCCGTGCTCGACGGCGGTGAGCATCATGTGGCGCAGCTCGTTCTCGTCCTTGGGCGCCATCACCGTCATGTTGGGGGCGGCGGCGAGATAGGCGAGGTCGTAGAGGCCGTTGTGGGTGGGGCCGTCGGCGCCGACGATGCCGCCGCGATCGAGGGCGAAGGTCACCGGCAGGTTCATCAGGCACACGTCGTGGATCACCTGATCGTAGGCGCGCTGCAGAAAGGTCGAATAGATGGCCGCCACCGGCCGCAGTCCCTCGCACGCCAGTCCGGCGGCGAAGGTGACGGCGTGCTGCTCGGCGATGCCCACGTCAAAGAAGCGGCGCGGGAAGCGGGCGGCAAACTCGTTCAGGCCGGTGCCCTCGGTCATGGCGGCGGTGATGGCCACCACGCGCGGATCGCGTTCCGCCAACTCGCACATCGCCTGGCCGAAGACGCTGGTGAAGCTGGGGGCGCTGGCCGGCGCCTTGACGAAGGCACCGGTCGAGATGTCGAAGGCCGTCACGCCGTGGTACTTGGTCGGCAGCTCCTCCGCCTGGGCGTAGCCCTTGCCCTTGCGCGTCACCACGTGCAGCAGTACCGGGCCGTCGTGATCCTTGTATTTGTTCAGAGTGTCGAGCAGGGTGTCGAGGCTGTGGCCGTTCAACGGACCCACGTACTCGAAGCCCAACTCCTCGAAGACCATGCCCGGCAGGATCAGCCCCTTGATCGCATCCACCCACTGCCGGGTGAGGCGGAACAGGCGCTGGCCCACTTTGGGGACGCTGGTGATCAACTGCTCAATCTCGTCGCGCACCCGCTGGTAGGCCTGCCCCTTGACGATGCGGTTGAGGTAACCGGCGATGGCGCCCACGTTGGGCGAGATGGACATCTCGTTGTCGTTGAGGATGACCATCATCTTCGGCTTGATGTGCCCGGCGTGGTTCATGCCTTCGAGGCCGACGCCGCCGGTGAGGCCGGCGTCGCCGATCACGGCAATCACGTAGTTGTCGCGTCCGGCGAGGTCGCGCGCGGTACACATGCCCACCGCCGCCGAGATGGAGGTGCAGGCGTGGGCGACGTTGAAGGCGTCGTAGGGGCTTTCGTCGCGCACCGGGAAGCCGCTGATGCCGCCGTACTGGCGCAGGGTGGGGAAGCGGTCGCGGCGGCCGGTGATGATCTTATGGCCGTAGGCCTGATGGCCCACGTCCCAGACGATTTTGTCGGCGGGAGCGTCGAAGGTGTAGTGCAGCGCCAGCGTAAGCTCGACCGCGCCGAGGCTGGAGGCCAAATGGCCACCCACCTTGCTGACGGTGGTGATCATGTAGTCGCGCAGCTCTTCGGCCACCCGGGGCAG
>DATBPS010000139.1:0-11559 GCA_036561225.1 Terriglobales bacterium | reverse complement strand
CCGAGCAGCAGCAGCAGCAAGCGACGTTGGGCCAGCGATTGGGCCAGCAGGTCGCCCATGGAAGCGGCATCGTACACCGGCATTTCTGGATCGATGCGGTGAATAGCAGCCTCGATTTCCTGCAGCACCGCGGCGGTGTCGCGCCGGGTGCGGGCCACCACGATGGGCGCGCCCAGGGCGCTGTAGGCCAGCGGACGGAAGATGGTCGGCCGGGCGGCGGTATCCAGCCCCTCGGCTTTGACGTTGCCCACCACCCCGATGATCGTGGCCCAATTGCCTTTGGGCTGGGCGCCGAACTGCACCCGATGTCCGACCGCGCTCTCACCCGGCCAGAACTGCTGCGCAGCGGCTTGGTTGATTACCACACGGGTGGCGGCGAAGGTGGCATCCGTGTCATCGCGAGAGGAAAAGCCCTCGCCGGCAATGCGTGGAATGCCCAAGGCGCGGAAGTAGCCCGAAGACGCCACGCGATACTGCACCTCAGGCTGGTGGCCGGCGGCGTAGGTCTTGCCCTCGGGCCACAGTTCACTGCTCAGGCTCTTGCCGCTCAGCGGCAGGCGGCTGACCAGGCCTACAGCGGCGATGCCGGGCAAGGCCGTGAGTTGTGCCAGCAACCTCTGATCGCCTGCCAGCCGCTGGGGTAGGGTGGTCGCGGTGGGCGGGAGCTGGGTGGAGAGCGATACGGCGTGGGCGGCGTCAAAGCCAGGCGAGATGGAGGTGACGCGCAGGAAAGCGGTGAGCAGCAGTCCGGCGCCGATGAGCAGCGCCAGCGCCAGGGCGATTTGGACCGCGACCAGAGCGCCGCGCAGCCTGCCCAGGCCGCCGGCGATCAAAGCCGGCGCGGCGGAACTTTCTCGCAAGGCGGTCCAAGCGGGCGCCACGCCGAAGCCGAGCGCGGTGGCCACCAGCGCCAGTGCGGCGACGGCCAGCACGTGAAGGTTGAGCGCAGGCAGGCGGCCGGCGAATAACTGCGGCGGCGCCCAGGGGGTCAACCCGCGCAGAATGGCGCCCGCGCCGGCGGCGCCCAGCGCGGTTCCCAAGCCTGCCAAGACCAGGTGCTCGGTGGCCAACTGGCGCAGCAGACGCGGGCGCGAAGCGCCGAGAGCGCGCCGCATGGCCATCTCCGGCCGGCGGGCGATGGCCTGCTCCAGCAGCAGGTTGGCCACGCCGGCGCAGGCCAGCAATAAAAGCAGACCCACCGCGCCCAGCAACAACATCATGGCGGGACGGTGGGGCGCGCGCACCCAGTCGGCGAAGCCCACGGCGGAGTAGGCGAGACCTCCGTCCTGCGCGGGGTACTGGCGGGCGAGGTTGTCGCCCAGGGTGGCGATCTCCCGCCGGGCGCGCGCGGCGGCGACATCCGGGCGGCGCAGAGCCAGCACATTGATCCAGCGCAGCGAGCGCGGGGTCTGCATCAGCGGGTTGAGGGCCAGCGGCATCCACATCTCGACCCGTCCGGCGGTGCCCGCCAGCGGCTCGCCCAAGTAATGAAAGTCGGCAGGCAAGACGCCGATGATGGTGATGGGCTGACCGCCGATGCGCAGGGTTTGGCCCACCGCCTGGTCGCGCCCGCCCCACCGCTGCCGCCACAGATGATCGCTGATGACCGCCACCGCCGTGGGCGCGCCGGCGCGGTCCTCGCTCGCCGTGAACCAGCGGCCGCGTTGCGGACGGACGCCGAGCATGGGTCCCAGCGCGGCGGAGACGAACAGAGTGGGGATGCGTTCGGCGGGCTGCGCGCCGGCGGCATCGGCGACGTTGTCCCACACCGGCGAGATGCCTGCGAGGGCAACAAAACTGTGTGCCTGCCGCAGCAGATCGGCGAAATCGTCACTCGATAGCTGATCGCCGGCGGTGGGCGGCGTGGTGGCGGTGCTGACCAGCATCAGGCGCTGCGCTGCGGGGTAGGGCAGCCCGCCCAGCACCAGCACATCGGCGGCTGCATACACCACCAGCGCCGCCGCCAGCCCCAGCCCCAAGACGGTCAATGCCGCCAACGTTGCGCCGGGTGTGCGCCGCATGCGGCGCAGCCCCAGCCGCGCGTCGCGGCCCAGGGCGCGCAGCCAGGCCGGCCACCAGCGGGTGGATTCCCAGAAGCGCTCCTGCGCCTGGAGGGTGTTGCCGAAGGCACGTTCCGCGCCCGCGGCACCGCGCTCGTCGGCTTCGTGCGCCAGATGGCTGGCGATCTCCGCGGCAAAATCGTCCGGTCTCCGCCGTCGCATAGGCCTATGCCTCCGGCTCCAGAGTGAGGATGCGCCCCACCGCTTCGCTCAATCGCTGCCAGCGGGTGTGCTCGCGCCCCAACTGCTTGCGCCCGGCGGGGGTGAGGGTATAGAAGCGCGCCCGGCGGCCGGCGCTGCTGGTGCCCCAGGCGGCGGAGATCCAGCCGCGCCTCTCCAGACGCTGCAGCGCCGGGTAGAGCGAGCCGTGATCCACCAGTAATACCTGTCCGCTGGTCTCCTCAATGGCCCGGGCGATCCCCTGGCCGTGTCGCGGCCCAAACACCAGGGTGCGCAGGATGAGCAGGTCGAGCGTTCCTTGCAGCAGAGCGAGGGCTTCCGTGCCTTGGGTAGGCATTCGACCTTAGACTAGCGCCGCTCGGGTCGAACGTCAACCTGTAGGGGAATGGCGGCGGGTCTAGACTGGAGGTATGGCGAATCCGGAGCCTCCGCCGCGCCCGGTCGGGCATGACCGCCTGCAGGGCACCCTCGACCGGCCCATTCTGCGCTTTGACCTCAACGGGGAAGTGGCGCACCTCAAACAGCAGAGCGCCTGGCAGAGCGGCAGCGGACCGAGTTCGACCACGCTGGTCAAACATGCTGACCTGCGGGTGGTGCTGGTGGCCATGCGGCGGGGCGAACATATGCCCGAGCACCGCACCGCGGCGCGCATCACTGTGCAGGTGCTCTCCGGCCATCTGCGGCTGCATCTGGAGGGCGGGGATCAGGACCTGCCCGCCGGGCACGTGCTGGTGCTCGACCGTGAGCTGCATCACGACGTGGAGGCGCTGGAGGAGAGCGCGTTTTTGCTGACCCTGGCGTGGCCGACGCAGGAGAACTGCGCATGATTCAACTCAAGCGGGCTTATGATGCGCCGACAGCCGGAGATGGGCGCCGCATTCTGGTGGAGCGGTTGTGGCCGCGCGGGGTGAAGAAGACCGACCTGCCGCTCGATGCCTGGATGAAGGAGGTCGCGCCCTCGACCGAACTGCGGCAATGGTTCAGCCACGAGGTGGCCCGGTGGCCCGAGTTCCAGAAGCGTTACGAGGCCGAGCTGCGGGCCCACGCGACCGCGGTAAAGCCGCTGCTCGAGGCCGCAGCGGCGAAAGGGACGTTGACGCTCATCTACAGCTCGCATGACGAGGAGCACAATAACGCTGTAGTGTTGAAGCACTATCTGGAAGCCAAGCTGAAAAGAAAGGCGCACGCCGCATGAGCACTACCCGCATTCTGGACCGTCAAACCGTGGCTGAAGGCACCATGGCCTTTCGCTTTGAAAAGCCTTCGGGGTTTACTTTCCGTCCGGGCCAGACGGTGGACCTGACGCTGCCCCGGCTGCCGGATTCGGTAGCGGGTGGAAACGTGCGCACGTTTTCGCTGGCCGATGATCCCGACGCCGAGGCGCTGACGGTGGCCACGCGCCTGCGCGGCAGCGCCTTCAAGAACGAGTTCAGCAGCATGCCGCTGGGCAGCAGCTTTGACATGCAGGGTCCCTTTGGCGACTTCACCCTGCCCAACCGCGACACCCGCTGGGTGGTGTTGCTGGCGGGCGGAATCGGGATTACGCCCTTCCGCGCGATGGTGCGGGCGGCGGCGCACCGCAAACTGGCCCACCGCATCGTGCTTTTTTACGGCAACCGGCGGCCGGAAGATTCGGCGTATCTCGACGAGCTGATGGCGCTGCCAGGGGAGAATCCGCGCTTCACCTGCGTGCCGGTGATGTCGGAGATGCAGAAATCCGCGCGGCCGTGGACCGGGGCCCGGGGTTTCATTGACGCCAACCTGATGGCCACGCCGCTGCAAGATGCCGTGGATCCCATCTACTTTATCGCCGGACCTCCGGGGATGGTCACCGCCCTGCGCGGCATGCTGCAAGGCGCGGGTGTGGACGACGACGACATCCGCACGGAAGAGTTTCCAGGATACTAGGCGGGCTATGTTGAAAATGTATACGACGCGGGTGTGCCCGGACTGCCGGCGCGCCAAGCGGTTGCTGGACGAGCAAGGCGTGGCCTTCGAAGAGGTCAACATCGAAGCGGTGGAGGGGGCGGCGGAGTGGGTGGCGGCGCACAATCAAGGCAAGTACAAGGTGCCCACCTTCGATCACGACGGGCACGTATTCGCGTGCAGTCCCTACAACGCGGCGCGGCTGCGGCGCGAGCTGGGTTTGCCCGCGCCCGAGGCGGCCGGCGCCACGGCGTAGCGCAAGAGCAGCAGTCCGGCGTGCGCCTTCACGCTGAGCGGACGCAGGCGGGGTGAGCGGGCCGGGGTAAAGGGCTCTCCGGCGACGATGCCGGGACGGGGCAGTGCGGCGGAACGCCCGGCCAGCCGCGGGGCCACAGTCAGAAACAGTTCGTGCACGGCCCCGGCGGCGAGGAACTCGCCGAACAGGGTGGGTCCGCCCTCGTGCAGCAGGCGCCGCACCGCGAACTCGCGCCACAGCAGCCGCAGCATGGCGGCGACCGGCAGGGCGTGGCCTCCGGCGGCGACCACCCGCACCTCGACTTGGGCGCGAGCGCGGCGCAGGCGCGGGGTCAAGCGCCCGGCGCCGGAAGCCGAGGTGAGAATCAGCACGCGCGAGGCGGGCGTCTGGAGGGCGGCGCATTGGGCGTCGAGGTCGCCGCCGCGGGTGACCACCACCAGCAGCGGCCACTCCGGCCGGCCCTCGGCCGCCCGCCAGCGGCGGAAGGCGGCGCGGGCGGCGGGGAAGGTGTAGCCGGGGTGCCAGAGGGCGCGCGGTCCGGCGGCGCGCAGGGTGGAAGCGCCGACGATGACCGCGTCACTGGCGGCGCGCAGCAGGCCCATGGCGAAGCGGTCGCCGGGATCATCGCCGCTGAGCGTGCCGCCTCCCGCCTGGCGCGGCATCTGATAGCTGGCGACGCCGTCGGCTGAGGAGACGAAATTGGCCAGCACGTAGGGTGCTTGCCTGCCCAGGGGCAGCCGCAGATCGCCGCCGTAGAGGCGTTGCAGATCAGCGGGAAGGACGGCGGGTCCGCGCGGGGGGGCTTCCCACAGAGAGATGAGGCGCACGGGGAGAGACTATGTACCGCCGGTGGTGAAGGGCGCCTTGGCGCCGCCCACGACTTGGAAGACCAGTTCCTTTTCGCAGTAGTCGCACTCCATCTCGAACTTGCGCGTGATCAGACACTTCATGTAGTCATCGGGTCCGGGGTAGATGTTGTACACCCGCTTGCACTCCGGACACTCGACTGCCAGGATCGAACCACTCATTGCCACCTCCTTTGATTGATCGCGGGCGCCCGGCTTCGCTACGCACCGCTTCGCGCGCGGTCGCGCCGTCCTGCCTCCGACCGTCTTTCAGTCTAACCTTTACCACCCTTTTCGAAGGGGTGGCTGCGGTCGTAAACTTCGGTGAGCTGGCGGATGTCGGTGCGGGTATAGCGCTGGGTGGTGGCCAGGCTGCGGTGGCCGAGCATCTCCTGGATGGCGCGCAGGTCGGCGCCCTCGCTCAACAGATGGCTGGCGAAGGCGTGGCGCAGGGAGTGGGGATGGAGATCGAGGGGCAGGCCGAAGGCGCGGGCGCGCGCCTTGACGATGCGCGCCACCGAACGGGTGGTGATGCGGCCGCCACGCCGGTTGACGAACAGCGCCGTTTGCCCGGTTTGCCGGCCGGCGTGCAGCCGCTCGGCGCGCCGCGGCAGGTAGGCGGCCAGCGCCGCCGCCGCCTTGCCGCCAAAGGGAGTGAGGCGCTGCTTGCGTCCCTTGCCGAGCACCCGCAACATGCCGCCGTGGTGGTCCACGTCCTTCAGGTTCAATCCCACGGCTTCGCTCACCCGCAGCCCGCAGCCGTAGAGGATTTCAAATAGCGCCTGGTCACGCTCCGGCCAGGCGCTTTCCCGGGCCTGGCCCAGATCCTCATCCAGCATGCGGTTCACCTGGGCGGTGCTGGGAATTTCCGGCAGCTTCTTCGGCAGGCGCGGGGAGGCCAGCAGGCGAGCCGGATCCTGGGCGAGGATTTCCTCCCGCACGGCGTAGCGGAAGAGCGAGCGCACCGCCGAGAGATGGCGCGCCTGGGTGGCCGGGCTGACGCCGGCGGCGTGGCCCTGGGCCAGAAAGGCGCGCAGTTGGGCGGGAGTGATGGAGGCGAGTTCGGTTTCGGGGCCGAGGAATGCGGTCAATTGACGCAGGTCGGCGGCGTAGTTGCGCAGGGTGTGGGGGCTGGCGTTGCGCTCACCTTCCATGTACAAGCGCAGGAAGGAGGCGATGGCGGCCTGGAGGTTCATGCGGCGGACTCCCGGGCGGAGTGCCACCAGGCAGCGAAGGAGTCGAGGGCGAGGGCGCACTGCGCCCGCCGCCGTTGGGCGCGGTCGCGCAGTGGCGCCGCGAGGGGCGGGAGGAGATCGAAGCTGATGTTGGCCGGGGTGTAATCGGCCGGGTCGCTGTGGGCGATGTAGTGCAGCAGCGCGCCGAGGGCGGTGGCGCGCGGCGGCGGGGGCAGCGTCCGGCCCTGGGCGGCGGCGGCGGCGAATTGTCCCGCCAGCCAGCCGGTGGCGATGGCTTCGATGTAGCCTTCGGTGCCGCACAACTGTCCCGCCAGCCACACCCGGGGGCGGGCGCGCAACTGCAGGCGATCATTGAGCACCGCCGGGGCGGCCACGTAGGTGTTGCGATGCACCTGGCCGAGGCGCAGGAAGCGCGCCTGCTCCAGTCCGGGGATGAGGCGCAGCACGCCGGGCTGGGCGCCATGGCGGATGTGGTTCTGGAAACCGACCAGGTTGAAGCTGTCGCTGCGCAGGTTTTCGCTGCGCAACTGCACCACGGCATAGGGCAGTCTGCCGGTGCGCGGATCGGGCAGTCCGACCGGCTTCATCGGCCCGAAGCGCAGGGTGTCGGGGCCGCGCCGCGCCAGTTCCTCAAGCGGCAGACAGGCTTCAAAAAAGCGCGGCTCCTCGAAGGCATGCAGCGGGTAGCTGTCCGCCGCCAGCAGGGCGGCGTGGAAGCGGGCATACTGCCCGCGATCGAGCGGGCAGTTCCAGTAATCGTCGCCGCCTTTGCCGTAACGCCCGGCGGTGTACACCTGGTCGCGATTGACGGTGGCGGCGTCGACGATGGGGCTGATGGCGTCGTAAAAATACAGATGCTGCTTGCCGCTGGCGAGGGCCAGCGCGGCGGTCAGAGGGGCGGAGGTGAGCGGGCCGCTGGCCAGCACGGTGAGTTGATCCTCGGGCAAGGCGCGCGCCTCTTCGCGGCGGATGCGAATGCGCGGATGGGCGGCCAGGCGGGCCTCGATGGCGGCGGAGAAGCGATCGCGGTCTACGGTCAGCGCCTGGCCGCCGGGTACGGCGGCGGCGGCGGCGCAGGCCAGCAGCAGCGAGCCGCCGCGGCGCAGTTCTTCTTTCAAGAGCCAGGGGGCGCTGTCCGGCGCTTCCGACTTCAGCGAGTTGGAGCACACCAGCTCGCCCATCGCCCCGGTCTGGTGGGCGGGGGTGGAGACGCGCGGGCGCATCTCCCACAACTCGACCGCACAGCCGCGCTCGGCCAACTGCCAGGCAGCTTCCGGCCCTGCCAGCCCGCCACCGATGACCACCACCGGGCGCAGATCACACCCCCAGGATGTGGTAGCCGCTGTCCACAAAGATGGTGTCGCCGGTAACCCCGCGGCCACGGCGGCTGAGCAGGAACAGGGCGGTATCGGCGACTTCGGCGGGGTCGGTGACGCGGCGCAGCGGCGCCCGCTGGGCGACGTGATCGAGGATCGAAGAGAAGTCCTTGATGGCGCGCGCCGAAGCGGTCTTGATCGGTCCCGCCGAGATGGCGTTGACGCGGATGGATGCCGGACCCAGCTCGCTGGCCAGATAGCGGACGGCCGACTCCAGCGCCGCCTTGGCCACCCCCATGACGTTGTAGTTGGGCACCACACGGGTGGCGCCCAGATAGCTGAGGGTGAGGATGCCGCCGCCCTCGTTCATCAGCGGCGCGGCGGCGCGGGCGACGGCCACCAGGGAGTAGGCGCTGATGTCCATGGCCTCCAGGAATCCGGCGCGGCTGGTGCCGACGAATTGGCGCTCAATGTCTTCCTTCCGGGCAAAGGCAATGCTGTGCACCACGCCGTCGAGGCGTGGTTCGCCGGTTTTAAGCTGGGCGAAGAGGGCCTCGATGGATGCATCCTGCGCCACATCGCAAGGATAGACATGCGCCGCGCCCAACTCGCGGCCCAAATCCTCGACCGCCTTCTTTACCCGTTCGGCCTGATAGGTGAGCACCAGCCGCGCGCCCGCTCCCGCCAGCGCCTGGGCGATGGCGTAGGCCAGGCTCCAGCGGTTGGCGATGCCCATCACCAGAACGGTTTTGCCGCGCATCTCGTCGGTCATCCCTGTCTCCTGTGAAAACCCGAGCTTAGCATGCGCGGCTGATCGTATATTGAGAGTAGAGGTTGGTTGCCGTTCCATGCTGCTACGCCGTCTGTCCTGGTTGCCGTTGCTGGCCTTGTTTTCGTGGTCGCTTGCCGCCGCCGCTCCCGTGGACACTCCACACCTGACTTGGGTCGCTCCCTACGGTCGCTCAGCGCGGTGGCTTCGCTCCCCGGCAGCGGGCGCCCGCTCGGCTCAGGGCGCCTCCGAGCTGCCGCGACGGGCGAACCTGCGCGGCGAGGTGATGATCCTCGTGTACCACAACTTCGGGCCCGAGGCGCGGTGGAGCCGTTCGCTGGCCAACTTCGACTCGGATCTTTCGCGTCTGGAGTCCGCCGGCTACCGCCCGGTGACGCTGCGCCAGTACGTCACGGCTGATTTTCAACTGCCGGCGGGCACCACGCCGGTGGTGCTGACCTTCGACGACGGCAGCCGCAATCAGATGAAGTTCGCCGCCGACGGGCAACTCGACCCGGACTGCGCCGTGGCGCACTGGGTGGCGTTTGCCAAAGCCCATCCCGACTTTCCCGTCCATGGCACGTTCTTCGTCAACCCCGGCACCGATGTTTTCGGACAGCGCGCCTTCATCAAATCCAAGCTGGAGATGCTGGTCAAGCTGGGATCGGAGATCGGCAACCACACCTACGACCATCCCCACTTGAACGCCCTGCCGCCGGCGGAGATTGAACGGGAGATCGGCCTCGGCCAGTACGATATTGACCGCTTCCTGCCCGGCTACGACGTGACTTCGTTTGCGCTGCCCTTCGGCCAGGCGCCTCACGATGACGCGCTCGCCGTGGCCTCGTCCTGGACCGGCGCGCCCGGCCACAATGCGGCGCCGGTCACGGTGCGCTGGCACTATGGCGCGGTGGTGCTGGTGGGCTCCGGCCCCGCGCCCTCGCCGCTGGTCGAAGGCCTGAAGACCGCCCACCTGCCCCGCATTCAGGTCTTCACGCCCGAGTTCGACAAGTGGATGACCTACTTCGAACGCAATTCCGCCCGCCGCTTCATCAGCGACGGCGAGCACCACGCCCCGCTGAGCCTGCCGGCGCGGGCCTTGGCCTCGCGCCCCTGACGGCGGTGGAGTGGGGCGGGGCGATAAGCGGCGCGGCGCTTCGTTCTCGCCGTATCCGGCTCGGTCACGTACATCCGTGTACGCTCCCTCGCCGTTTCCGGCTGCGGCCTCGCGCCACTTGCTTCTCGCCCCTTCCCCAGAGTCGCTACCCGGCAGGGGCGCGCCGTTCCGAATTTCGCACGCCTGGCCCTGCGATCTTGCCCCATGTTGCCGGGGCAACTCGGGCCCTGCCGCCATTGGCGGCCCAAGTCTGGCAGCGCTGGCTGGGCTTTCTCTTTTTCTGGATTTTCCTCAGTTGGTGGCGCCAGGCCCCCGGCCTCATCGGACCCAACGGCATTCTCCCGACCGGCGATTACCTCCAGGCCGTGGCCGCCCACTTCGGCTTTGCGGGACGCCTCTGGTACACCCCTTCCCTGCTGTGGCTATGGCACGGCGCGCACGCCCTGGGGCTGCTGGCCGCACTCGGAATGCTCGCCGCCGCGGCCATGATGCTCCGTTGGCACACGCGCGCCGCCCTCGCCATCTGCCTCGTCGCCTGCCTGTCGTTCCTTGCCTGCGCCCAGGTCTTCGCCGATTACCAGTCCGACGGCATGATCATGACCGCCGGTCTGTTCTCACTCTTTGTGGACGACGCTGCCCCCGCTGCCTGGGCCTGGTTCTCTCTCCGCTGGCTGTGGTTCACCATCTACTTGGGTTCCGGCATCGCCAAACTGCTCAGCGGCGACCCCGCCTGGCACCGTCTCACCGCCCTCAACCAGTACTACCAAAACCTGCCCCTGCCCAACTGGCTGGGCTGGTACGCCCAGCAAGGGCTGCCGCAGCAGGCCCAAGCCGCCTTCGCTCTGCTGATCCTGATCGTCGAACTGGGCGTGGTCTGGCTGGCCATTCTGCCGCGCCGCTTCCGTATTGTCTGCTTCTGGATCGTCACGCCATTCCAGATCGCCATCATCCTCACCGCCAACTACGGTTTCCTCAACTACCTTGTCCTCGGTCTGGGGCTGTCTCTCATTGACGACCGCCACCTGCGCTGGCTGCTGCGGCGCGGGCCCCAGCAAGGCAACAGCTCGGGGATCCAAAGCCGCAAGTCCAAGCTGCGCCTGGTTGCGGCCTGTGTGGTCCTGGCGCTCATCAGCCTGACAGGCTACAACCTGGTCCAGCGCGTATGGCCCTCACTCCCCGCCGCCGACGCTGTCAACACCGCCCTGCAGCCGTTCCGCGTGGCCGATTCCTTTGGCCTGTTCGCGGTGATGACCCCCGACCGCTACGAGATTGAGTTTCAGGGCAGCCAGGACGGCGAGCACTGGACCGCCTATCCCTTCCGCTATAAGCCCCAGGACCCGGCACGGCGCCCGGTGGGCGACTGGTTTCTCTTTGCTCCCTATCAGCCGCGCTTCGATTGGAACCTGTGGTTCGCCTCGCTGAGCAACTACCACCAGAACCCGTGGGTGGTGCAAACCGAACTTCGTCTGCTCGGCAATGACCCGGCTGTGCTCGGACTGTTCGCCGCCAACCCCTTCGCCGATCAGCCACCGCGCGCGGTGCGCGCGGTGCTGTGGCAGTACTGGTTTGCCACCCCGGAGCAGAAGCGTGCCCAGCATATCTGGTGGTCGCGGAAATTTCTCGGCCTCTACGCCCCTGAGTTCGCCCGCACGCCCGCAGGCGCGGCGGTGGTCAGACTACCCTGACCGGCCAGTGTGGACTAGCTGCTCTGGCTATCGAGATGCCGGTCGAGCGGGGGAGGAATTTCGGGCAACTCCGCCGGCACGTCCCAGGCGGCGTGGTGCTGCTCCAGACGCTGGAGTTGGGGTGCGAGGCGGCCGCGATAGCTGGCGCCGGCGGCATTGTAGGCCGTCACCGTGTCGTTGAGGGCGGCGCCGACGGAGCGCAGATGGTT
>DATBPS010000138.1:0-3759 GCA_036561225.1 Terriglobales bacterium | reverse complement strand
AGCCATCGGCCGGGGGCGAAGATCATGAGGGCAGACATAGCGCGGCGGCGCCGGCGATGCCGGCTTCGGCGCCGTAGCGGGCACGGCGCAGGGGGATTTCGGCGGCACGGGAGTTGAGGGTCCAGGCCGGCATTTGCCGGCGAATCACCGGAAACCAGTGGGCCATGAGGCGGCCCATGCCGCCGCCGAAGATGATGACCTCGGGTTCGAGCAGCGTCACCATGGCGCCCAGCCAGCGGGCCAGCAGCGCCGCGGTTTCATCCAGCACGGCGGTGGCCAGGGGGTCGCCGGCGCGCCAGGCCTCGGCCACGGTTTCGGCGCGGATGGCCGCCGCGTTACGCGGCAACTTGGAGACGCCATGAGCAAGTGCGGGCGCCCGTTGCCGGCGAGCGACGCCCGGCCACAGCCCTTCCGCAGGAAGGGTGGCTCCAGCAAGAGGTGGCCGTGCCACGTGCGCCAGCCGGAGCAGGGCCGCGCCGGCGCGGGCATCGCGCCGGACGGCGAGGCGTGCCCGCCGCGCGACGGCGGGTCCGGCGGCGAGCGCTTCGATGCAGCCCCGCTGCCCGCAGCCGCAGCGGTGGCCGTGCGGGTTGAGCGAGAGGTGACCGCCTTCGACGGCGGCGCCGGTGCGTCCGTGGTAGATCTTGCCGTCCAGGATGAGGCCGGTGCCGATGCCGGTGCCCAGGGTGGCGTAGAAGACGGCGCTGAAGCCCCGGCCGGCGCCCCAGCGGGCTTCGGCCAGGGCGGCGGCGTTGGCATCGTTGTCCAGCCGGACCGGGACGCGGTGTGTCTTTTCCACCGCCCGCGCCAGCGGGAAGTTGCGCCAGCAGGGCAGGTTGGGCGGGTTGAGCACCAGGCCGCGGCGGGGATCGAGCGGGCCCGGGCTGCTGATGCCGATACCGAGCGCCGAGCGTCCGTCGAGGGCCGCGGTAATCGCCGCCTGCACCGCGGCCAGGCCGTCGGCGGCGGTGCCGCGCGCCGACATGGCTTCGCGCGCGCGGGTGAGGATGCGGCCGCTGTCGCTGACCAGCCCGGCGGCGACCTTGGTCCCGCCGATGTCCACGCCCAGAAAGACTTCCCCCGGCTTCTTCATGGGGGGAGTATACTTGCCGCGTTCGTCCAGCGCCACTTAAAGGACACACATGAACGCAGCCCTGATCGGCATCTGCATTCTGGTTGTAGCCGGCGTCGCCAACGGCAGCTTCACCCTGCCGATGAAGTACACCCGCGGCTGGGAGTGGGAAAACACCTGGCTCATCTATACACTGTGGGCGCTGGTGCTCTTTCCGCCGCTGCTCACTTGGCTGACGGTGCCCAATCTGAGCGCTCTCTACAGCGCGCCGGGCATGGCGCAACTGGCCTGGGTCGTCGCCGCCTGCGGCGCGGGCTGGGGCATCTCGCAGATCTTCTTTGGCCTGGCGGTTGAGGGCGTCGGCATCGCGCTGGCGTTTTCGGTGATCCTCGGTCTGGCGGCGGCGGTGGGTAGCCTGGTGCCGCTGCTGCGCCAGCACGCCGATCAGATCTTCCAGCCGCAGGGGCTGACCGTGCTGGCGGGGGTGGCGCTGGTGCTGGTGGGGGTGGCGATCGGCGCGATTGCCGGGCGCAAACGCGAGGCGGCGCTCAAGGCGCAGACGCATCCGCAGTCGGCGGGGGGCGGAGCGGCGGTGGCGGCGGCGCCGGTGCATCACATCTCGGTGGCCAAAGGGCTGGTCTACTGCGTGATCAGCGGTGTGGGATCGGCGCTGGTCAACATTGGCTTCACCGAAGGCCAGCCGCTGCAGGCCTTCGCCCAACAGCACGGGGCGAGCGCCATCTGGGCGCCCAACGCCATCTGGCTGCCGCTGATGCTGGCCGGCGGCGTGCCGGGCTGGATCTATTGCAGCTACCTGGTGAAGAAAAACCGCACCGGCGACCGCTTCCGCCGTCCGGCGACGGGCGGTTACTGGTGGCTGGCGGCTCTGATGGCGCTGTTCTGGTTCGGCAGCACGCTGCTCTACGGCATGGGCGCCAACGAACTGGGCAACCTGGGGACGGTGCTGGGCTGGCCGGTGTTCATGTCGCTGATCGTCATCACCGCCAGCGTCCACGGCCTGCGCACCGGGGAATGGAAGGGCAGCGGCAGCCAGCCCGTGCGCATCATGTACACCGGCATCGCGGTGCTCATCCTGGCCATCGTGGTCCTGTCGCGGGCCTGAAAACAGGGGTCAGGATTTAGGCGATACGCCTGCGCGAGTGCCTCCCTCGCTGAGCAGCCACGCGCCCGAGCCTTCGCTAACCCCTAACCCCTGAATGCTGACCCCCGTTAAATGGCGAAGCCACTCGGGGTCCCGCGCCAATCAAAGCCGCCCGCGCCCATTAAGCGAGCGCAGCCGCGGCTTGGGGCGGAGGGCCCCCAAGCCACGGCGAGCACAAGCGGGGCGCGCGGCTGAGCCGCGCTGGGGCCCGCGCCCATTAATGGTCGCGCAGGGCCTGCATGGGGTCGCAGCCGGCGGCCCGGCGGGCGGGGCCATAGCTGGCGGCGACGGCGACGGCGGCCAGCAGCAGGGCCACGGCGCCCAGCGTGAGCGGGTCGCCGGGGCCGAGGCCGAACAGTTGCGCGGCCAGCAGCCGGTTGGCGGCCAGCGCGCCCAGCAGACCAATCGCGGTGCCCGCCAGCGCGAGCTTCAGCCCGTGCGCCACAAACTGGGCCAGCAGGTTGCGGCGCTCGGCGCCCAGCGCCATGCGGATGCCGATCTCCTGGGTGCGTTGGGCGACCGAGTAGGCCAGCACGCCATAGAGGCCGATGGCCGCCAGCAGCAGCGCCAGCACCGCGAAAATGGCCAGCAGGGCCATAAGGAAGCTCTGACCGGCGAGTGAGGACGCCACCATCTGATCCATGGTCTGCACGTGATACACCGGCTGGTCGTGGTTGGGTCCGGCGACGGCGGTGCGCACCTCCTGCAGCATGGCCAGAGGCGCGCCCGCGGCGCGCACCATCAGGTAGGCGCCCTGGCCGGCTAGGGTCATGTACTGCAGCGGGATCTGGTCAATGGGGGAGTAGAACTCGTCTTCGATGGTCCGGTTGCCGGTGTCGCTCAGGCTCCAGTGCTGCACATGGCCGACCACGCCGACAATTTCGCAGTCGCCCAGGAACTGGAAGGTCACATGTTGTCCCACGGGGTTTTGCCCGGGAAAGATATCTTGGGCGAAACGGGAATCAATGACGATGACGTTTTGCCGGCCCAACTGATCGCTGGGCTGAATGAAGCGGCCCTGCAGCAGGGGAATCTGCAGAGCATCGCGGTAGCCGGGGCTGACGATGTAGCTGAGCGCCGAGTGCATCTTATCGGCCGAGGGCTGGGCGCCGCCGCCCAGCCAGAAGCCGGTTTCGCTGTCGGAGCCTTCCAGCGGGACGAGTGAAGTTTCGGCGGCGGCGGCGACGCCGGGCAGATGCTGCACCCGCTCGATCAAGGCGCGGTGCGCGGCGGCAACTTTGGCGCCGCTGGTCAGGGTATCGGGCGCCAGCGCCACCTGCATGGTGAGCAGGTGATGCGTTTCAAATCCGGGGTTGACCTGGTTGAGGCGGAGCAGGGAGCGCAGCAGCACGCCGGCCCCGGCGAGCAGCATCACGGCCAGCGCGGCTTCGGCGATCACCAGCGCGTTTTGGGTGCGCTTGCTGCCGCCGGCAACGCTGCGCCCGCTTTCTTTGAGCGCGGTCTGCAGATCGAGACGGCGCGACTGCCACGCGGGGATGAGACCGAAGAGCAGGCCGCTGAGCAC
>DATBPS010000137.1:0-7675 GCA_036561225.1 Terriglobales bacterium | reverse complement strand
CCGACAACTCCGTGGCCTGGATGCACACCCCTGAGGACGCCTACCCCGAAGGCAAATCCGTAACCCACGACGAAATCGTCGCCTTCCTGCGGACCATTGACTGCTACGTCATGGGCTCGCGCACCTATGAGCATGCCCTCGGGCTGGGCTGGCCCTACGGCGACACCCCCGTTATCGTTCTCACCAGCCGCCCGTTGCCCTCCCACCGCCCGACGGTCGAGTTCTACACCGGCGATCTGCGGCAACTGGTGGATGAGCGCCTCGCCCCGCGCTTTCGCAACATCTGGCTGGTGGGCGGCGCGCTCACCGCCCAGCGCTTTCTGGAACTCGGTCTGGTGGACGAGCTCAAGCTCACCCTGGCGCCGGTGCTGCTCGGCGACGGCCTCCGCTTCTTCGGCTCAATTCCCGAACAGCCCTGGCATTTGCGCAGCACCGTCGTCTATCGCAACGCTCTGGTGGAGTTGACCTACTCCCTGATCCCTAACCCCTAAATCCTAAATCCTGACCCGCGACCGCTGCCCCCTAAACCCTGACCCCTGACCCCTAAATCCTGGGCCCTGTCAGGGCCCTGTCACTTTGTTGCTGTTCGGCGGCACGGTCTTCAAAAAATTGAAGAGGGCGATCAGGTCGCTGTCGGGCAGCCGGCCATAGTTGGGAAAGGGCATGGGCGGCTGCAGCGCCCGGCCGGCGGGATCCTTGCCGCTGCGCATGGTGTCCAGAAACTGCTGCTGCGTCCAGCTCCCGATGCCGTTCTGCGGATCGGGGGTGAGGTTGCGCGCCTCGCTCAGCCCCCACGGTCCCCGCCAGGCCAGATTGAGCGTGGTCACCACGCCGGGAATGGCCGGCGGCAGCGCGCTGCCCTCCGGCACGCCGGACAGCCGGCGGCTCATGTCCGGCTCGCCGTTGGGCAGTTGCGGCGTGTGGCAGTCGTCGCAGCCGCCCAGCAGCACCAGCTGCGAGCCCCGCGCCGCCGAGGTGTCGGCGGCGGCGGCCGGACTGGCGACGGTCTCCGCCGGCGGCGCCGACTGGTTGCAGGCGCTCAGGGCCGCGGCCAGCGCCAGCACCGCGGTTAGTGTCCAGAACTCGCCCTTCATCGGTTTCCCTTTCCTCCGGCAATGTGCCGCTCCGGCCCCTGTTGAATCTGCGCCAGCAGCGTCTTGACCGCCGCCTCCAGTTGCGGGTCCTTGCCATCCTGCCACGAACCGAGAGGATTGGCCACCTGCACATCCACCGGCCGCGGATGCAGTTCCATGTCCTTGCCGTTGTGATCCAGCACCCGCGTCGAGGGCAGCCGCACCACCGAGCCGTCAATCAGCGGCACATTCGATGTATAGATGATCCACCCCGCGGTGGGCAGCCCCACCACCTGGCCGAGGTGCATCGCCTCGTAACCTTCGGTGAAGTCCTCGCCGTCCGACAGCGTGTTCTGGTTGGTCAGCAGCACCGTCGGCTTCTCCAGCGCCCGCTGTCCCAGCGCCACCCTCGCCGGTCCCTGCGGGAACCCGCGCGGCACCATGGTTAGGTAGGGCTTGCGGGTGAGCACATCGAGCGCATAGGCGTTGACGAACCCGCCGTTGTTGTTGCGCACGTCCACCACCACGCCTTCCCGCCCGAAAGCGGTCGAGTTGAGGTCCATGTACAGCTTGTCGAGCGCCCCCTGCGACATGTCGGCCATGTGGATGTAACCCAGCTTGCCGCCGCTCAGCTTGTCCACCAGTTGGCGGTTATGCTCCACCCAGCCGTCGTAGAGCAGGTTCCCCACCGCGCCCGAGTTGACCGGCTTTACCGCCACCGTGCGCGGGCCGCCCGGTGTGGTGATCTGCAACTCGGTCTTCTGGTCAATGGTCTCGTTCAGCGCCTGATCGAGATTCACCCCCGCCGCCATCGCCGTGCCGTTGACCTTCGCCAGACAATCGCCGGCCGCCACCCCCGCCAGCGCCGCCGGTCCCATGGGCACCACCTCGGTCACGCACAGTTGTCCGCTGTTCTCATACTTCACCCGGTCAAAGAACAGGCCCAGGCGTCCGGTCGCCGGGCGCCCTCCGTTGGCGGGCGCCCGGATGCCGGAGTGCGAGGAATTGAGATCGCCGATCATCTCCGATAGCACCCAGTTCAAATCCCCTTCCGTAACCGCCGCCGCGACCTGGGGCGCATACCGTGCCCGCACCGCATCCCAGTGGGAACCGTTCATCTCCGGGTTCTGGTAGTTGTCGCGCAGATAGCGCCAGGCCTGCTCGAACACCTCTTCCTTCTCGCGGGCAAAGTTCACATCCAACCCGGCGGTCACGCTCACCGGCTTGGCCGCGCCGCCGGCCACCGGCACGCGATGGATCTTGCGGCCTTCGAGGTAATAGATGTCCTTGGAGTCGGCGGTGAACTGCAGGTCCGACTTGCCGCCGCGCGTCGAGGTGAGCTGCTTGGGGGCACGGTCGGTCGGAGCGTCCGCCACTCCCTCCAGTGGCGCCTTCTCATCGAGCGACACCACATAGATGTTGCTGCTGCCTCCCTCGGAGCCCATATAGGCCAGCCACTTGCCATCCGGCGAGATGCGCGGTGAGCGGGCGTTGAGCATGGGCAGCAGCTCCACCCGCTGCGCGATACCGTCATAAACAATGGGCGGGGTGGCCACTGGCGGCTTGGGCGCTGTCTCCTCGCCGTTGCCGTTGCGCCCGCCGCGCGGGCGCGGCGCAACCTCGAACAGATCGTGGAAAATGTCCTCGCGGAACAGCGGCGTCTCCAGGGTAAGGTCCACCCGGGCAATGCGGCTGGGCTCGGTGCGTTGTGCGGTCTGAAAGAGCAGGTACTTGCCGTCCGGGCTCCAGTTCAGCTCGCCATCATAGCTGTTGGCCAGGAAGCTGACCTGGCGGGGCGTTCCTCCGCTCGCGGGCACCACCCAGGCATTGGGAAACAGCCCGCCCTTCTGGTCGAGGAAGGCGATGTAGCGGCTGTCCGGCGACCAGGCGAACAGGCCGCCCGTGGTCAGCGGCGGCGGGCCGTCGAGGTATCCCTGGGCCACTACCTTCGCCTGCTTGCTCTCCAGGTTCAGCACCACCACGTCCCCGATGCCGCGCAGAAAAACCACCGTCTTGCCGTCGGGCGCGTAGGCGATGTGGCCCTCGTTGCCGTTGCCGCGGGTCAGCGCCTCTTCCTGATTCGTTTGAAAATCGTATTGAAACAGGTGGTAGTTGCCGTCGCGGTCGGAGACGTAAGCCAGATGCCGGCTGTCGGGCGACCACACCAGGTCGAACTGATCCTTGCCCGTGTTGGTGATGCGCACCGCCTCCCCGCCGTGTTCGGCGTTGGTGGCAAACACCTCGCCGTGAGCCACGAAGGCCAGCTTCTTGCCGTCGGGCGAGACCGCCAGGTCGGAGGCGTCGGTCACGCTCTCATGCCGCAAGCTGGCGGCGTTGGCGGCTCCCACCAGCTCGATCGGCACCGCCTGCGCCTCGTGGCTGCCCAGGTCCAGCCGCCAGATGCCGAAGTCGCGCTCAAACACAATCTGCTTGCCCCGCGCGCCAATCGCCGGCCACAGCGCGCGCCCGCTGGTGAAGTGGGTGAGCGCGCGCGGCGTGCCGCTGGGCGGCAGCTCCCACAGGTTCTCCGCTCCGCTGCGGTCGGACATGAAGTACAGCGTCTTGCCATCCGGACTCCACATCGGCCACAGGTTCTTGGCGTCGCCGGTCGGTAAAATCCGCTCGTAGCCGGTTTTCGCGCCGGAGGCGGTGGCCGGTGTCACCCGCCAGATCTCTGTGTTGTCAATGTGGGCGTGACCGTTGCGCCACCACTGCGACAACCCCATCTCCCCCAGCGTCACCACCGCCAGCGAGTGGCCATCGGGCGCCGCGGCGGCATCGTACTGGGTGACATAACGTTCGGCGCTGACCTCCAGCGGCGTCCCTCCCGACACCGGCACACGATAGATGTCGTTCATGCCGTGGATGTTCCGCTGACTGGAACTGAAGTAGATCCACCGGCTGTCGGGCGACCAGCCGTCCAGCGACTCTGAGCCGTCACTCCAGGTCAGCCGGTGCAGTTGGTTGCTCGCCAGACTGAGCACATAAATGTCGCCGCCCCCGGTTCGCGTGGACTCAAACGCCAGCCACTGGCCGTCGGGCGAGTAGACAGGCCGCGAGTCGCTGGCGCCGCCGGAGACCAGCAGCCGCGCCGGCCCGCCGCGCGCCGCCACCGTCCAGATGGCGCCCGCCGACGCGAAGGCAATCTGGCCGCCGTCGGGCGACAGCGCCGGCTGCGTCATCGCCGGTTGTGCCGGCGACGTAGATGCCCCAGCGGACTGGGCAAAAACGCATAGGGAAAAGGCGGCCCAAACGGCGCAACACGACCAAAGGCGCTTCATGGCCGGGATGGTAGCATAGCTGAGGATGACCATCGAAGAAATGCTGCGCGCCGGTGCGGTGCGCACCGCCGCCAACGGCCTGATGTATGCCGTGGTGGCGCCGCAGGAAGGTGTACCGGCTGCCGACGAACGCGGCCTCGAACGCATGGTGGAAGCCGTACCCCGCGCCCTCACCCCGCGCTTGGGCCGCGCCGTCTGTTACTTCGTCCCCTGGCTGTATAAACAACGCCGCTCGGTGCTGGTCGGCACCGCCCCCGCCGCCCAAGGCGAAACCCGCAAGGAACTCTGCCACCACCTCGACGTCAAGCCCAGCGGCAACCTGCTGCTCATCAGCCTCAACTTCTATGAGCACGACTCCTACGGCCTGGCCATGGAGTTCTTTGATAAGACCGCCTATCTCGCCACCCTCGAATCACCCGGTGGCGACGACTTCGACGACCTCTTGCGGCGGCAACTCACCGCGGGCAAGCCGGGCGAGCTGACCCCGGAGGCCTGGGAGTGGCGCGAGGGCGCGGCCAGGGAAGGCAATGCCCAGGGCGAAAGCTGGCTCAACTACCGCCGTGCCGCCGAGACCGATGCTCTCGGGCTCTACACCGCTTCCTTGTATACAGACGTCTTCTACGAAGACTTGTTTGAGGACGAACCCGGCTTCCCGCCGCTCGAGGCCGATCGCGTCTACGAGCGGGTGCGCGCCGTGGAGCGCATCTATCCCCCCAACCGCGGCTATAGTCTGCAGATTGTGCGCCAGCGGCCACGCCGCCGCCCCGCCGCTCGCGGCAACTCGGAGAAGCCATAAGCAACTGCGGGCGTGCCGCCTCGCTCTGAAACCCCAAGGAGAAGATCGTGTCCAAGAAACCCGCCATCCAGGTCCCCGGCGCCGCCCACGTCGACGCCAAGGCCAAAGCCCGTCAACTGCACAAAAGGGTGCAGCCGATTGACTACGACAAGATCTCGACCGTGGCCGATCTGGTGGGCGCCATGCGCGGCGCTTCCATTCAGGCGCGCAACTTGGGCCTGTGCGCCGAGGTGCTCGACAACCTCTACGCCGACAAGGGGCGCCCGACGGTGATGCTGGGCCTCGCCGGCCCGCTCATCGCCGCCGGACTGCGCAAGGTGCTGCGCGATCTGGTCGCCGGCGGCTACGTGGATGTGATCGTCTCCACCGGCGCCATCCTCTATCAGGACATCTACCAGGCGCGCGGCTTCGGTCATTACGTCGGCAGCCCCAACGCCGACGACAGCGTGCTGCGCGAGTTGCTGATTGACCGCATCTACGACACCTACGTGGACGAGGAAAAGTTCATGGAGACCGACACCTGGCTGGGCTACGTCGCCGACGAGCTGCCGCCGGGCAACTACTCCTCCCGCGCCTACATGGATTTCGTCGGCAGCAAGCTGCGCGACGACCAGTCCATCGTCCGCACCGCCCACCTGCGCGGCGTGCCCATGTTCGTGCCCGCCCTCAACGACAGCTCGATCGGCATCGGCCTCACCCACCACTACCACCGCGCCACCCTGGCGAAGAAACCGAAGATCGCCATCGACTCCATCCGCGACAACTACGAGCTGACCCAGATCGTGGTGCAGTCGAAGCAGACCGCGGCGCTGTACATCGCCGGCGGCGTGCCCAAGAATTACATCAACGACTCGGTGGTGATGGCCTACATCTTCGAGGCCGAGAAGGGCCACAGCTACGCCCTGCAGTTGACCGCCGATGTGCCCCACTGGGGGGGGCTCAGCGGCAGCACGCTGCAGGAGGCCGTGAGCTGGGGCAAGATTCAGAGCAAAGCGACCACCGCCATGTGCTTCGTCGAGCCTTCGGTGTCGCTGCCGCTGCTGGCCGGTTACGCTTTCCAGAAGAAACTGGCCAAGGGTCGCAAGCCGCTGAAGCTGACCTGGGACAAGGACATCCTGAAGTCGCTCAAGCGCTAATCCAGCGGGCGCGGCCCGCGCGCGGAGGCATCGGCCTGGTCGAGCAGGCCGCGCGCCTCGGCGGCATCGGTGTGCCGCACCCACAGCGCCATCTCATACTGCAGCCCGGGGATCATCATCTTGCCCACCTCGGCGGGGATGCCCTGGGCCCGCAGAAAGCCGGCCGCCAACTCGGCTTCGGCTTCATCCTCGAAGTTGCGCACCGCCTCGCGTTCCTCCGGCGGCACAAACGTCATCGCCAGCTCTTCCGGACTGTCGCTCATTCCATTCCTCCGCCGGACTCAGGTTCTTCTTCCATAGCTTCCAGCATTTCCAGCCACTCCGGCTGCAGTTTCCAGGCGCGCAGCGCCCGCAGACAGGCAGGGGGCGAAAACCCGGCGCGCAACAGCCGCCGATAGAGACCGGCGGCCTGCCGTACGTCCTCGGGGCGCCGTACCCGCTTGGCCCGCAGATGCGCCCGCAAAAGCGTGTCTTCGTTGCTGCCGGCGAACCCGTGGGTTACCGCCGCCTCCGCCACCGGCGCCGCCACCCCGCGGGCGCGCAGATCGCGCAGCACCCGGCCGCGCCCGTGGCGCGCCACCTCGCGGGAATACAGCGCAAAGCCTTCGGCGACCCGGGCGTCGTCCAGATAATGGTGCTCGTGCAGGCGTGCGATGGCCGCGTCGAGCGCCGCCGCCGTCGCCGCGCGCGGACGCAGCGTGCGCCGCAATTCGGCTTCCACCCGGCTGCGGCGGGCGAGAAGCTGCACTGCGCGCGCATACAGCCCATCAGCATCAAGACGCGGAGCCGCCACCTCCCCAGTGTACAATCGCCCCCAGTGCAAGACATCCTGGTCATCGGCGGTGTGGCGGCGGGCCTCAGCGCCGCCAGCCGCGCCCGCCGCCTCGCCCCCGACGCCCGCATTACCGTGCTCGAGCGCGGCCCCGAAGCCGGCTACAGCGCCTGCGGCCTGCCCTACTTTCTCGCCGGCCGCATCCAGCGTCTGGAGGCCCTGCGCGCCCATCCGCCCGAGTTTTTCCGCGAGCAGCGCCAACTGCAACTGCTCACCGGCCACCGGGCGCTGGAGATCGAACCCGGACGCCACCGCGTGCGCGCCCGCGGCCCGCAAGGCGAACTCTGGTTCTCCTACGACCGGCTGATCATCTCGACCGGCGCCCGCCAGCGTTGGCAACCGCAGCCGGCACTGCGCAATGTCTTCTCCGCCAACTCCTGGGAGCAGGCGCGGGAACTGGATACCGCCTTGCGCGCGGGCGGGTTGCGGCGCATCGCCGTGGTCGGCGGCGGCTACATCGGCCTGGAAACCGCCACCGCCCTCGCCCAACGCGGATTGCAGGTGGCGCTCGTCCATGCCCACGCCCATCTGCTCCGCGGCTTCGAGCCGGAACTGAC
>DATBPS010000136.1:0-6474 GCA_036561225.1 Terriglobales bacterium | reverse complement strand
GCGCCTTCGACTCTGACTTCCACCGGCAGACCCGACTGCGACGCGCCGCTGCGCATGGCGGCGTCAATCGCCTCGCCCAGATGGCTGGCCGGGGTCTCCGGCGGCGGCGCATAGTAGGCCCGCCGCGCCTGGATGGTGTAGTGATAGTCAGGGGTGACCTCGACCTTGAGCTTGTGCAGCTTGCCGTCGTGCGGCAGGTCGGCGGGGGTGAAGGCCAGATCGTAGGCCACCGACGGGGCCAAACCCAGCCGGGCGAAGCCCAGCGCCAGATCGTTGTTGTTGTGGAACAGCAGGCCGCCGGTGGAGAGCGCCAGGTTGGCCATGGCCGCCTCCATCTCCATCTGCTCGCTCATCTTGGCGGTCTCGGCAAAGGTGTACATGGCCTGGGGCACCGTGCCCAGTTCCATCGCTTCATCGATCGGCAGCCCCGCCCCGGGCGCTTCCAGGCCATGGGCGTCGAGCGCGCTGATGGTCACCTTGTCGTGCAGCGCCAGCCGAATCACCGCGTCCTGACGATCCTCGAGTGTGCCGCCGATAAAACCGCTGGAGGCCAGCAGCAGCACCCGCGCCCCGGGTTCGCGCCCCAGCGCCGCCACCACCCCGGCCATTGAGGCCAGCGTATCTTCCGACGCCGCCCGCGCCTGCTGCCACAAGGCATCGGAGGAGGAGCGGATGAGCGGCGGCTCGCTCAGCGGCGTGGCCCCCAGCATCCCCGCGCCGTTGCCCATGGTACCGAACAACGCTCCCCCGCCACTGGGGCTGCAGGCCGACAGGTTGGCCTTGGCTGCCTCGAGCGCCGAGGGATCCAGGTGGTTGGCAATCAGATAAGCCTGGTACTGGGTGATGCGCAAACACCCGCTCGTCGCCGCCTCCGCCCGCGCATGCGCTGTCAACCCGGAGATGGCATGTTCGAGCGCCACGCGATCGCGGGTGAACCCCAGCGTGTCGAGCCCGGAGTTGGTGAACACCCCCACCCGGTCGCCCGCGCCCAGCATGCGTCCGGTGAACTGCAGCGCCGCCTGCCGCGCCATGCCCAACAATCCGTTGCTGGTGTTGACATCGTCAAAGTACAACGCCAGGTAGCGCGGCGCGACGCCCGCCGCCGCTTCCCCGGCCGGCGACAGCACCGCTCCGCCCCTTGGGGCCGCCGTCGGCCGAGCCGGCGCGGCCGCGCTCGACACCGCAAACCCGGTCAGCGCCTGCCGCTTCCCATTGTCGAAAATGGCGAAGGCGTCGCGCGTCAGCCCGCCCACCGGCATCCCCTGCGGGTCGCGCACCACCACCTCATCGCTCACCGATTGCGTTTGGGCGTTGAATACAAACGGCGCCAGGTGATAGGCGCGCGCCCCCATCTGCACCTCGTCCGCCTGCGGGCGCTGCGCGCTCACGCCCGCGCACAACAAACCCGCCGCCACGGCCGCGATCCACCTTCCCGACATGCCGTGATCTTACATCACGGCCGGTACTTCGACTCGAAACCATGGCGCACAGCCAGGACGTGAATCTCACTATCCACAAAGTGATAGAGGATCAGATATCCGCTGGCCCCAAACGGGATGAACCACTCACGAAAAACAGCGTCCATATCGTTGGCCGGGCGGCCGGAAGCCGGAAACCGCGCCATCCGCGCCACCCCTTGCCGGATGGCGGCCATGGCGCGACGCGCGGCGCCGGGGTCCTGAGCCTGGAGGAAACGCCGCAGGCGGTCGAGATCCTGAAGTGCGCCGGCGGTCCAGAACAGGCGCGCCATGGCTTAACCATGCAGCTTGGGCGGCGCCGCCGACTGCCCCGATTCCAGCTTCCTGAGCCAGCGGTCAACTTCCTCCCCGGTGGCATGCAGTCCGGTGGCCTGAAAGTGTTGCCAGGATTGTAGCGCGGCCTCACGCAGCCTCTCGCGCTGCTCCTCCTGGTCAAGATATTGCGTAATGGCCTCAAGCATCAGCCAGTGCGCCGAGCGCCGCCGTTGCTCCGCCAAACGGTGCAAGCGCGCTTTCGTCTCCGCGTCCAGCTTGAGCGTCGTGGTCGGCTGCGTCGGCATTGGAGTCCACCGGTGACACCTATGGTACTAGAAGTGCAGCTCGGCCGCCACCCGGAAGAGGCCGCCTCGGCGCCGCCGGGGTGTATATTGTCACTGCGTGAGCTAACGCACGCTCGCCACGATGCACTTGAGGTAGGCGGTTTCCGGCGCCGCCAGCAGCACCGGATGGTCGAGCGCCTGGCCACGGCGGGCGAGGATGCGCACCTCGCGGCGGGCGTCACGCGCGGCGGCGGCGACGACCTCGAGCAGCGCCGCCTCGCTCAGATGATGGCTGCAGCTGCACGTAATCAGCAGGCCGCCGGGCGCCAGCAGCTTGAGCGCCCGCAGATTGATCTCCTTGTAACCGGCGGCGGCGGTCTTGAGGTTGGCGCGCTGCTTGGCAAAGGCCGGAGGGTCGAGCACCACGCAGTCGTACTGCTTGCCGCCGCTGTCGTAGTCGCGCAGGAGATCGAAGGCGTTGGCCTCCACCCAGTCAATCTTCTCCAGCCCGTTGCGCACCCCGTTCTGTTCGGCGGCCTCCAGCGCCGGACGCGAGCTGTCCACCGCCTCCACCTGCTCCGCCACCTGCGCCAGATGCAGTGCGAACCCGCCCTGGTAGGTGAAAACATCGAGCGCGCGCCGCGCGCCGAACTGCCGCGCATAGGCGGCGGCCGCGGCCCAGTTCTCGCGCTGGTCGAGAAACCCGCCCGTCTTCTGCCCCCCGAGCAGGTCGAGTTGGAAGCGCAGCCCGTTGATGCTGACCTCCGCCAGGGGGCCCGAGCCGCGCAGCAGCTGGCTGCGCCGTTCCAGACCCTCGCGGCTGCGTACCGCCGCTTCATTGCGCTCGACCACCACGGCGGGGGACAGCAGCTCGTCCAGGTCGGCCAACAGCTCCGTCTGTCGCGCCGCCATGGCCCAGGTCGAGGTCTGAAAGGACAGCGCCGCGCCGTAGCGGTCCACGATCAGCCCGGGCAGGCCGTCGCCCTCCGACGACACCAGCCGACAGGCATCGCTGTCGCGCACCACTTGCTGGCGGTAAGCGATCGCCGCGGACAGCCGCTGCCGGAAGAACCCGCGGTCGGCCACCGCCGCCGCATCACGGCTGAGCATGCGCAGACGGATTTGTGATTGCGGGGAGTGGTCGGCAATGCCCAGCGCCTGCCCGCGGCGGTCCCGCACCACGACGGTAAGCACCTGCGGCCCCGGCGGCTCCGGCTCCCAGCCCAGGATCTCCCCGGTGTAGATCCAGGGATGGCCGCCGCGCACCCGCTCGGCGCCGCGATCGTTCAGGATCGCGGCGTACACAGAGCGATCCAATTTCTCAGGCGTACAATCCGCGCAGTCGGATGGCGGTGGCCACGCGGTCAATGGCCACCATATAGGCGGCAATGCGGTTGTTTACCTTGTGCTTTTCGGCGTACTCGACCACCGCCGCGAAGCTCGCTTCCATGATCTCCTGCAGCCGCTCGTTGACTTCCGATTCCTTCCAGAAGTACCCCTGGCGGTCCTGCACCCACTCGAAGTAGCTGACCGTCACCCCGCCGGCGTTGGCCAGAATGTCGGGAATGACGAACACGCCCTTCTGCTGCAGAATCTCGTCCGCCAGCACCGTGGTGGGGCCGTTGGCGCCCTCGCACAGGATCCTGGCCTTGATGCTGGCCGCGTTGCGGCTGGTGATCTGATTCTCGGTCGCCGCCGGCACCAGAATGTCGCAGTCATGCCCCAGCAGCTCGCGCGCCGGCAGGGTGCGGGTGCCCGGGAAGCCCTGGATGGTGCGGTTCTTGGCGCGGAAGGCGATCAGCGCCGGGATGTCAATCCCCTTGGGGTTGAGGATGCCGCCGTCGTACTCGTCAATGCCGATCACCATGTAGCCGTCCTCGGCCAGCAGTTCGGCGGCGTTGCTGCCCACGTTCCCGAAGCCCTGCACAATCACCCGGGTCTTCTTCTTGTCCATCCCCAGCTTCTCGATCGCCCGGTCGCACACGATCTTGCAGCCGCGGCCGGTGGCTTGCCGCCGCCCCGCGCTGCCGCCCAAAGCCAGCGGCTTGCCGGTGACCACGGCGGTCATGGTCTGGCGCTGGTGCATGGAGTAGGTGTCCATGATCCAGGCCATCACCTGTTCGTTGGTGTTGACGTCGGGGGCGGGCACGTCGCGCTCGGGACCGATGAAGGGCACCAGCTCGGCGGTGTAGCGCCGCGTCATGCGCTCCAACTCGTTCTGCGACAAAATGTGGGGGTCGCAGATGATGCCGCCCTTGGCCCCGCCAAAGGGAATGTTCACCACCGCGCACTTCCAGGTCATCCAGCTGGCCAGCGCCCGTACCTCATCGAGGGATACATCGGGGGCATAGCGGATGCCGCCCTTGCCCGGCCCGCGCGCCTCGCTGTGCTGCACCCGATAGCCGGTGAACACCTCGATGCGCCCGTCGTCCATCTGCACCGGGATGTGCACCGTCAACTCCCGTGCCGGGTGGGCCAGAATCTTGGCGATGCCCTCGTCGAGGTTGAGCTTGCGCGAAGCCGCATCAAAACGGGCGGCCTGGGCCGCCCACGGATTTGTCTCCTGGCTGTCCACAGCCAGTTCTTCCGTCACCACGCTCATGGGTTCTTCTCCTGGATAATTACCGCAGAAAGCAACCTACTCAGTATAAGCGCGCATCCCCGCCCGCGTGGCGGAAGCCAGCAGCGGCGGTGGCGTTTGAGGTACGCCCTCACTCCATCTCCAATGCCGCGGCGCGGCCAGCAGCCGCTGCACCAGCGCCGTATGCAGCGCATGTCCGGCGCGGTCGGCCCGCACCTCCGCCCGCAGCGGCGCACCCAGCAGGGCCAGGTCGCCGATCAGGTCCAACATCTTGTGGCGCACGAACTCATCGGCGAAGCGCAGCTCGCCGTTGACCACCCGTTCATGATCCAGCACCACGGCATTCTGCAGGCTGCCCCCGCGGATCAGCCCCTGGCGGCGCATCGCCTCGAAGTCGGCCAGAAAACCAAACGTCCGCGCCGGCGCCAGCTCGCGCCGGTAGCTCTCCTCCGTGCAGATGAAATCGAACTGCTGGCGGCCGATCAGGGGGTGGGGAAAATCTATCGCGTAGTGCAGCCGGTACTCCTCACAGGGGTAGATGCCGATGAACTTGCCGCCCTCGCGCATCTCCAGCGGCTCGACGATCTCCATCACCCGCCGACGCCGCTGCTGCCGCCGCCTTCCCGCCCGCTCAATCATCTCGATGAACGGCGCCGCGCTGCCATCCAGAATCGGCACCTCCAGATTGTCCAGCTCCACCACCACGTTATCCACCCCGGCGCCGATGAGCGCCGACAACAGGTGCTCGGTGGTCGAGATGAACACCCCCTTCTTCATCAGGCTGGTGGCGTAGCTCACCTTGGCCACGTTGATCGAACGCGCTTCCACCACAAAGCCGTCCAGGTCGGTGCGCTGGAACTGGATGCCGCTGCCCGCCGCCGCCGGCAACAGCCG
This sequence comes from Terriglobales bacterium, assembly GCA_036561225.1. GTDB lineage: Bacteria > Acidobacteriota > Terriglobia > Terriglobales > SCQP01 > SCQP01. The sequence continues at coordinate 982 of DATBPS010000136.1, read as the reverse complement.
CAGGTGGGCGCGCGCTCCGCTGTGCAGGCCCACGCCTTCGCTGCTCACCGCTTGGGCAAGGGTGGCTTCCGTAGTCATCTCTACCATGCTGGCACAGCCAGGCAGAGTCACTAAGCCTTTTTATTACAGTGACTTAAACGCAACACTCGGCGGTGCAAGTGTGTCTTATTTGACACGCGAATCGAGCGAAATGGTGACTGGACCCTGGTTCACCAACTCCAGTTCCATATCGGCCTGGAAGACCCCGGTTGCTACCTTCACCCCCGCCGACCGCAGCGACGCCACCAGGGCCTCGTACAGAGGTCGGGCCTCCTCCGGCTTGGCGGCCGCGTCGAAGCTGGGACGCAGCCCGCGACGGCAGTCGGCCAGCAGCGTGAATTGCGAAATAGCGAGCACTTCCGGCTCCTGCCGCTCGCTCAGGGGGATATTCATCTTGCCGTCGGCATCCGGCCACAGCCGCAGGGAGGTGATCTTGCGGCTCAGCCAGCTGACATCATCCTCGCCGTCTCCTCGTTCGACCCCGATGAGTGCCACATAGCCGGGGCCGATGGCTCCGACGGTAGAACCTTCCACTCGCACATGGGCACGGCTGACGCGCTGGATGACCGCCCGCACGGTTTGTATTTAGTGCACCCGGTTGCGCGGGTCTTCGGGATCCATGGTGGGGTCGAGCGGCTTGCGATGGGCGAAGCCCTCATGGGTGCCGTGCCAATGTTCGATCGCCCGCTCGCCCTGCTTCCAGCACAGCAGCACCACGCGGCCGTTCAACTGGCAGGGAAAATCGAGCAGCCCCTCGTCGAGATCCTTCAGTTGTACGCCGCTGGCGGCGATCTCGCGCACTGCGTCCTCGAGTTGTGAGCCGCAGCGCTCGCGCTCGGTCTTCAGGCTGGAGGTGTGCAGCGGATCCACCTGGACTCCGCCCGCCAGCAGAATGCGGCTGATCAGCGTCTGCAGTTCGTCCTCGATCTCCTCCACCCGGCGG
>DATBPS010000135.1:0-1808 GCA_036561225.1 Terriglobales bacterium | reverse complement strand
GGTGATCGTGCTGGTGTCGCTCCACCATGAGCGCCTGCTGTTGTATGTTCTGGCGGCGATGCTCGGGTCGCTGGCGGGCTGCTGGGTGATGTACGCCATCGGCCACGCCGGCGGAGAGGCGTTTCTCCGTGCCAACATGTCGTCCCAGCGCTTTGACCGCCTGCAGAAATCCATCGGCAGAAAGGGTCCGGTGTTGCTGGCGGTGCCGGCGCTGATCCCTCCACCATTCCCTTTCACCGCCTTTGTTCTGGGCGCGGGCGCGCTGGAAGTCAAGCAGACCCCCTTCCTCGCCACCCTGGCCGCGATGCGCTTCTTGCGCTTTCTGGCGGAAGGCATCGCCGCCATGTACTTCGGCCGCGGCATTGTCCGCTGGCTGAATACGCCCACCTTCCACGTCTTCATCGAGATCCTGATGGGCATCGCCGTCCTCGCCAGCATCTACTCCGTCTGGCGCCTGATCAAAAGCACCCGCGGCCCAAGACGGCAGCATTAATTAATCGCGGGGGCGTTTTCCTTTAATCGCGGGGGCCCCCCACGCGGCTGCGCCGCGCGCCCCACTCTCCCACTCCTCCAGCGACGCTGCGCCACGGCGGCCGCGCCGTGGCTACGCATCTCCCGAAAGGCCACGCGGTACCCGGCGCGAGCTCCGCCGCGCCCTCGGCAAATGCGGAGCCGGGGCGTAGGGGCCCCCGGCGTAGCGTCGCTGGAAGTCCGGGGAAAGCGGGATGTCGGCGTAGCCGACAGGGGCCCGTGCCAATCAAAGCGGGATGTAGTAGAAGCCGGCTACCAGAATGGCGTAGACGGCGATCAACTGCGCGCCTTCGAGCCAGGTCGTCTCGCCATCGCTGGCCACCATGCCCACCATGATGGTGGACAGCACCACGGCCAGCACCTCGATGCCGCTGAACACCAGCGACATGGGGTGGCCCATCAACAGCGACACGAACACCATCGCCGGCGCCAACAGCAGGGCTATCTGCAAGCTCGACCCCACCCCGATGGCCATCGCCAGGTCCATCTTATTGTGTCGCGCCGCGATCACCGCCACGCCGTGCTCGGCGGCGTTGCCGATCAGCGCAAACACCACCCCGCCCCAGAACAGGTCGGTGCCGTGGAACACCGACTGCGCCAGATGCAGTTCCTGCACCAGCAACTCGCTCAGCACGGCGATCAGCACCACCGACAGCAGCAGCAGCCAGGCGGCCTTCCGCAAACGGCGCGGATCGAGCGCCGTCCTCTGATGATCCCGCCGCGTCGCCCGGAACTGAAAAAGCAAGCTCGCCACATACACCAGGATGAGGATCACCGAGGTCCACAGGCTCAGGCTCTCCACCCCCGGGTGGTTGGCCTGCAGGTCGCCATAGGCGGTGAGCACAAACACCGCCGGCACGATCAGCCCCACCGCCGCCAGAAACAGCGTCGTGGTGTTGCTCGCCGCCACGGTGCGGTTGAAGTTCTGCCGCTCGTACTTCAGCCCGCCGAAGAGCATGGCCGCCCCCAGCACCAGCAGCAAATTGCTGATGATGCTGCCGGTGAGGGAAGCCTGTACCACTTCAATCAGCCCGGCGCGCAACGCCACCAGCGCCAGGATCAGCTCGCTGGCGTTGCCCAGCGTGGCCTGGATGATGCCCGCCGCCAGCGGACCCATCTGCATCGCCAGGTCATCAGTGGCGGTGCCCAGCACCGCGGCCAGCGGCACCAGCCCCACCGCGGCGAAGATGAACACCCACAGCGGCGCGTCTCCCCGCGCATCCAGGGCGATGGCAAGCGGCGCAAACAGCAGGAAAGCGTCCAGAATGCGCGAGCCG
>DATBPS010000134.1:0-11120 GCA_036561225.1 Terriglobales bacterium | reverse complement strand
CCCGCGCTGGGCCTCTATGGCCCCACCTCCGCCGCCCAGATCCATGCCCCGGGACAGCCTTCGGTGCAGGGTCGCGCCGGCTGCGGGCCCTGCTATGACCCGCGCCTCGGTGTGCGCGGCATGGCCTATGTCTGCCCACGTGCCCGCTGCATGGAGCAGATCTCCTGCGACGAAGTGTGGCGCATGGCCGCCACCACACGGGCGCGCGGCGCCGCCGCCCATGCCGGATAGGAATCTTCGCCATGACGCCCACCATCGGATTGGTCAACAAATACTGGGGCCGCGATCGCGGCGGCATCGAAGCCGTGCTCCACGCCCAGGCCTGCGACCTCAGCCAACGCGGCTACCAGGTGCGGGTGCTCGCCTGTCGTCCCCACGCCAGCCCGGCGCGGCCGTTTCCGCCCGGCATCGAGGGCCGCGAACTGCGCGCCCCGGTGGTGGCCTCCATGCCGATCCACCCCGGCTTCGGAGCGGCTCTGGCCCAACTGGCCGCCGCCAGCCAGGTGCTGCATTTTCATCTGCCGTTCCCACTGGCCGAAGCCGCCGCGCTGCGCCTCGAGAAGCGCGGCCCCTGGGTGGCCACCATGCACGCCGAAGTGGTCAATCACCCCGCCTGGATGCGCCGCGTGCAGCGCGCCATCACCGCCCGCTTCCTGCGCCGCGTGGATCTCATCCTGGTCAGCTCCCCCGCCAGCTCCCACTGCGGCACCCTGGCTGAGTTTCAATCCCGTGTCCGCGTGCTGCCCTTCGGCTTCGATCTCGACCGCTTCTTCGCCGTCGGCGGCGTCCGCCGCCCGCCGCGCCTCCCGGTGCTGGCGTTTCTCGGACGGCTGGTGCGCTACAAGGGCCTTGACGTTCTGCTCCATGCTCTGCGCGATCTGCCCGTCGAGTTGCACATCCTGGGCGAAGGCCGCGAGCGCGTCGCACTGGAGCAACTCACCGCGGAGCTGGGCCTGAAGGCGCGGGTGCGCTTCCTCGGCCACATTCCGGAAGCCGACCTGCCCGCCCGCCTCGCCGCCGCCGATATCTTCGTGCTGCCCTCGCGCTCACCGGCCGAGATGTTCGGCGTCGCCCAGGTCGAGGCCATGGCCACCGGCCTGCCGGTGGTCAATACCGCCCTGGCCACCGGCACCGACTGGGTCAGTCCCCACGGCCTCACCGGACTCACGGTGCCGCCGGAAAACCCCGCCGCTCTCGCCGCCGCCCTGCGCCTGCTGATCGAAGACCGCAACCTACGCCTGGCTTGCGGCCGCCGCGCCCGCACCCGCGCCCGCGCCCTCTTCGGCATCGAAGAGCGCGGCGCCGAACTGGCCGCCGCCTACGCCGAACTTTCCGCCGGGTCGCCGTTCACGGCACCAGGGCCAGTGCCACCAGCGCGCGCAGAACTTCTTCCGCGTGCCCAGCGGGCTTGACTTTGCCCAACACCCGCCGCACCACGCCCTGGCCATCCACCAGCACCGTGGTGCGGACCACGCCCAAAAACTTGCGGCCGTACATGCTCTTCTCACCCAGCACGCTATAGGCCGCGCACAGACTGCGTTCGGCATCCGCCAGCAGGGGGAATGGCAGCGACTGGTTCACCGCAAACTTCTTCTGCGCCGCCACGGTGTCGGGCGAGGCGCCCACCACGCTCACGCCCAGCTTCTGGAATTCCGCGTAGTGATCGCGGAACCCTTGGGCTTCGGTGGTGCAACCGGAGGTACTGGCGCGTGGATAAAAGAACAGCACCAGCGGCCGGCCGCGGAAATCGCGCAGTCGCCGGACATGGCCGTCCTGATCGGGCAGGGAAAAATCAGGGGCGGAGTCGCCGGATTGCATGGGGTCCATTTTAGCCCGCCAGCTCGCGCCGCACCTGCCGCAGCATCTTCCCCACTCCGTCGGCAAACGCCGCCGGGGGCGGCAGCAGGCTGAAGGCCAGACACGCCTCCTGTTCCAGCCCGTAGAAGTGTCCGGGATGGGTAAGCACGCCCGCCTGCTCCACCAGCCGCTCGGCCCAGACGGCATCGCTGTGGATGCGCGGCAGGCGCAGCATGACACTCCACCCGCCCGCCGCCCGCAGCCGCTCCACCTCCGGCACACTCGCCAGCGCCGCATCGAGCGCCGTCAGGTTGGCGGTCAGCCGTTGCCGCACCTGCGGCTGCATCGCATGGCGCGCCGCCAACAGGGCGGGGGCCGCGTGTTGAATGGGCGCGTCCACCGACAAAAACAGATCCAGAATGACCTCCAGCCGCGCCCACGCCGCCTCGCGCGCCGCCCGCGGCCCGTGCACGCTGATCCAGGCCAGCTTCATCTGCGGCAGCGCCGCCAGCTTGGAGCAACCATTGAGCAGAAACGTCAGCGCCGGGCAGTTCTCCCAGGCGAGCGGCACCGGCGCCGCGGTTGGCCAGGCATAGTCGAAAAAGACTTCGTCCACCACCACCGCCCAGCCACGCGCCGCCGCCAGTTGCTGCACCGCCGCCCACTCTTCCGGTTGCAGGTAGTTCCCGGCGGGGTTGTTGGGATGAACCAGCAGCACCGCCCGCGTGCGCTCGTCGGCCCGGGCCGCCAGCCCCTCCACGTCCAAATGCCAGCCGGCGTCGTACACCATCGGACAGGCGCGCAGCCCCACCTCCTCCACCCCCGCCAGCATCTCAAACAGCGGATAGCTGGGCGTGGGCATCAGCACGTTATCACCGCCGTCGCACAACAACCGGAACAGATGGCTGTAGGCCTCGCTGGTGCTCGCGGTCAACGCCAGCCGCTCGGGCGGGATGGCCACGCCACGCGCGCGGTAGTACTCCGCCACCGCCTCCCGCGCCGCGGCCAACCCAAACGCCTGCGGCTCATAAACCAATGCGGCTGGCGAAGCCAGCGCAGCGGCAATCTCCGGCGGATAACTAAAGCCGCAGACGGTGGGATTGCTCACCGTGAGGTCCGCCAAATCCCCCACCGCGCGCCGCCCCGCCGCTTGGTTGTACAGCTCGTTGGCCTCCAGCCGCCACCCTGTCCGCCGCGAAAACACATCCCATTATCCAGTGTTCCGGGCCTCCACTCTCCAGGCTCTACACTAGAAGTCGGCATGGCAACTTCCTCGCATCCCTGGATTACCACCGCCGCCGTGCCGCGCCTGCGCCGCGCCGTGTGGATGGCCATGGCCGCCATGACCATGTTCTTCCTGGCGCTGACCTATGCCTACCTGGAGCGCCATGGTCTCGCCGCCGGGTGGTTTTCGCCCCAGCTCGGCGCCATCCTGGGCGCCAATACCGCCTTGCTCGTAGCCAGCAGTCTGGCGCTGCTGCGCGCCCGCCAGTTTCTTGCCGCGCGCAGCTTGCGGGGCACGCTGCGCTGGCTGCTCACCGCCCTGGGCTTTGGCCTGGGCTTCCTGGCCGGGCAGGCGCTCGCTTGGTGGTCGCTGTTCACCGCCGGCGTCTATATCGGCGACCACCCCAACAGCGGCTTCTTCTTCCTGGTCACCGCCGCCCATGCGGTCCACCTGGCGATTGCCCTGGCGCTGCTGGCCTGGATCGCCTCGCGCGCCTGGCGCGGCCGCCTGGTTCCCGACCGCGCCTGGCTCATGGATCTGACCAGCATCATCTGGCATTGTCTCGACATCACCTGGATCTACCTGTTTCTGGTTCTCGTCCTCTACCGTTAAGGCAAAATATCCCTATGGCGCGAGTGGTGAACATTGCGGCGCTGCAGGCGCGGGTGACCAGCGACCCCGCCGGCAACCTCGCCCGCACTCTGCACGGCATCGCCGAGGCGGCCGGGCGCGGGGCGGACATCGTCTGCACCCAGGAGCTGTTCCGCACGCCCTACTTTTGCCAGGTGGAGGATCACGCCCGCTTCGAGCTGGCCGAGCCCATCCCCGGCCCCTCGACGGAAGCGCTCGCCGCCGCGGCCCGGAAGGCGGGCGTGGTGGTCATCGCCTCGCTCTTCGAGCGCCGTGCCGCCGGAATCTACCACAACACCGCCGTGGTTTTCGACCGTGACGGCACGCTGCTGGGGATGTACCGCAAGATGCACATCCCCGACGACCCTCTGTATCAGGAGAAGTTTTACTTCACCCCCGGCGATCTCGGCTTCCGCCGCTTCCAGACGCAGGCGGGCTCTCTGGGCGTGCTGGTGTGCTGGGATCAATGGTTTCCCGAAGCCGCGCGGCTCACCGCCCTGGCCGGCGCCGAGATCCTCTTCTACCCCACCGCCATCGGCTGGCATCCGGGTGAGAAGGAAGAATGGGGCGAGCGCCAGCTCGACGCCTGGGTGACCGCCCAGCGCGCCCACGCCATCGCCAACGGCGTGTTCGTCATCGCCGCCAACCGCGTCGGTCTGGAGCGCGATCCGGCGCTGCCCGCAGGCGACGGCATCGAATTCTGGGGCAACAGTTTCATCGCCGACCCCAGCGGCCGCATCCTCGCCCGCGCCTCCGGCGATCGCGAAGAGATCCTCATGGCCGCCTGCGATCTCGACGCGGTCGAAAGCGTGCGCCAGAACTGGCCCTTCCTCCGCGACCGCCGCGTGGACGCCTACCAGGACCTCACCCGCCGCCTGCGCGACTGAACCCGACTGACCATGCCCACGCCCGACCTCGCCCGCACCCCCGCTGAGCAGGGCTTCCACATGCCTGCCGAATGGGCGCCGCACGCCGCCACCTGGCTGGCTTGGCCCCACAAGGAGGCCAGTTGGCCGGGCAAGCTGGATCGTATCCCCCCCATCTTCGCCACCATGGCGCGGTCGCTGGTGCGCGGAGAAAACGTGAATATCTGCGTCGCCGATGCCGCCATGGAAGCCGCCGCCCGCGCCGTGCTGAGCGAAGACGGCGTCGCACTGGATCGTGTGCATTTCTTTGCCATCCCCACCAACGACTCCTGGGCACGTGACCACGGTCCGATCTTCCTGAACCGTGAGGATGGCGCCCAGGCCATCGTGGACTGGGACTACAACGCCTGGGGGAACAAGTACCCGCCCTACGATCTCGACGATCAGGTGCCGCGACGGCTGGGGGCGCGCCTGGAGCTGCCGGTGTTTCATCCCGGCATGGTGCTCGAAGGCGGTTCAATTGATACGGACGGCGAAGGCACGCTGCTCACCACCGAAGCCTGCCTGCTCAACCCCAACCGCAACCCCGCCCTCGACCGGGGGCAAATTGAAGCGCGCCTGCGCGCCTATCTGGGAGTGGAAATCATTCTCTGGCTGGGCGACGGGATCGCCGGCGATGACACCGACGGCCACGTGGATGACCTCACCCGCTTCGTCGCGCCCGGCGTGGTGGTCACGGTGGTGGAAGACAACGTCCACGATGCCAACCACCGTCCCCTGGCGGAAAACCTGGCCCGGCTTCGCGGTTTGCGCGACGCCCGCGGCCGGAGGCTCGACATCCACACCCTTCCCATGCCCGACCCGGTGGAGTGTGAGGGCCAGCGGTTGCCCGCCAGCTACGCCAATTTTTATATCGGCAACCGCGCCGTCCTGCTGCCCCAGTTTGCCTGCCCTCAGGACGAGATCGCCGTACGGGTGCTGGAGAATCTGTTTCCCGGCCGCCCGATCGTCGGCGTGGATTGCCGCGACCTGGTGTGGGGCCTGGGCGCTTTTCATTGCCTCACCCAGCAGCAGCCGTGCCCCCCGCCGCCACGCTGACGCAACGGCGCCGCGGGCCGTAACATCATCCACGGATATGTTTCACTGGGCGGTGCTGTGGGGCTATATCTGGCTGGGAATCGTCATCACGCTGATGGCGCTGTGGACACGGAGCGGGGACCGGCGGCCGTCGCGGCGGCCGGGGCCACGGCCCGGCCGGCCGCCTCGTCGCTGACCGAATAATAGGCGCAGGCGGGGTGGTGGAAGACCAGCGCGCTGGTTGAGGCCTCCGGCTCCATCATCATGCCGTCGGTCAGTTCCACTCCGATCTCCTGGGGCCGCAGCAGCTTCCAGATGCCCGCCTGGTCGTTGATGTTGGGGCAGGCGGGATAGCCGAAGGCATAGCGCTTGCCGCGGTAGCGCGAGGTGTGGCGGTCGTGCATGGTGAGCGTGGGCGGATCGGGGAAGCCCCAATCCTCGCGCACCCGGCGGTGCAGCCACTCCGCCGCCGCCTCCGCCGACTCCAGCGCCAGCACCTGCAGGCCATGGGAGAACACATAGCGCCCGGCCTCGCGGGCCGCATCCGCCCGCTCGCGCACCCCCGCGCCCGCCGTCACCACCATCAGCGCCAGATGATCGCGCTTCCCGTCGCGCGGCGGCAGCACGTAATCGGCCAGGCACAGGCCGTTCTCCCGCTGCTGCCGTTCGAAGTGGAACACATGCAGCCGCTCGCCCGCGGGCGAAAACAGGTGCAGGTCGTTGCCGTGCGGCTCGGCGGCGAAGAACTGCCACACCGCGCGAACTGTCATGAACTGCGCCGCCTCGGCTTTCACCTCGCGCACCAGCTCCTGCAACTCCAGCGCCTTGGGATCGTGCTCCGCCAGCCGCTTCTCAAAGTTGTCCTTGAAGCCGAGGTGGTGGCGGTACAGCATCAGTGGGTTGATGTAGCTCCAGATCTCTTCCAGATCCGGCACATCGCGCACATGCCGTTCCAGCGACACCGGCCCGGGAAGGGGCAGGTCCGCGGTGACCTTGGCGCTGCGCGTCGTGATCACCGGCAGGGCGGGCGCCGGCGCGGCCGGGGCGGCCACCGGAGCCTCCGCCGCGGCGGCTTCCAGCCGCGCCTGCAGCGCCGCGCGCCGCGCCGGGTCCATCAACTCGTTGAGCAGCGCCAGCCCGCTCATCGCATCCTTGGCGTAGCACACCGCGCCGCTGTACTCGGGCGCGATGCGGGTGCGCGTGAAACGCTCCGACAGCGCCGCCCCGCCCACCAGCAGCGGCGCGGCAATCTCCGCCTGGCGCAGGTCGCCGGCGGTGATCGCCATCTGCCCGGCGCTCTTCACCAGCAGGCCCGACAACCCGATGGCATCCGGCCGGTGCCGGACGAAGGCCTCGATCAACTTCTCCGGCGGCACCTTGATGCCCAGGTTGATCACCCGGTAGCCGTTGTTGGAGAGGATGATCTCCACCAGGTTCTTGCCGATGTCGTGCACATCGCCCTTGACCGTGGCCAGCAGGATGCTGCCCTTGGTCGCCGTCTCGCTCTTTTCCATGAACTGCTCGAGGTGCGACACCGCCGCCTTCATCGCCTCCGCCGATTGCAGCACCTCGGCCACGATCAGTTCGTTGGCGTTGAACAGCCGCCCCACCTCGGCCATGCCGGCCATCAGCGGGCCGTTGATGATCTCCAGCGGCGAGGCGCCTTCGGCGCGTTTGCGATCCAGATCGGCAATCAGCCCGTCCTTGGTGCCTTCGATGATGTAGCGCCCCAGCCGCTCATCCAGCGGCAGCTCGCTCTTGGCCGCAGCCGCGACCGGCTTCCGGGCGCGGAAATGCTCGGCGATGGCGGCGATGTGATGCTGGTTGATCGCCGCCCGCTGCTCCTTCGTCTGCTCGCGCCAGTCGGCGGGCGCGCCCGGCGCCACCGCCTCCACCGGCGTGTTGAACAGCAGCGCCTCGGCCAGCGCCCGCTCCGCGGCCGGAATGGAGGCGAAGCGCTCCAGCTTCTCCGCGTTCACGATGGCCAGGTCCAGGCCCGCCCGCGTGCAGTGGTACAGGAAAACCGAGTTCACCACCTCGCGCGCCGAAGCCGGCAGCCCGAACGAAACGTTGGAGATGCCCAGCACGGTCTTGATCTCCGGAATCCGCTCCTTGATGAGCCGCAGCCCCTCGATCGTCTCCACCGCCCCGCCAATGTAGTTCTCATCACCGGTGGCGCAGGGAAACACCAGCGGATCGATCGCCAGGTTGTGCGCCGCCATGCCGTACTTTTCCGTCAGCAGCCGCACCGAACGTTCCGCCACCGCCAGCTTTCGCTCGCGGGTGAAGGCCTGGGCCTGCACCGGATCCTCGTCAATGCAGCCCACCACCAGCGCCGCCCCATAACGCCGCGCCAGCGGGCCGACGCGCTCGAATTTCTCCTCGCCGTCCTCCAGGTTGACCGAGTTGATCAGCCCCTTGCCCTGGCAATAGGTCAGCGAAAGCTCCAGGGCGCGCGCATCGGTGGTGTCAACCATCACCGGCGCCTTGATCTTGCGGATCAGCTTCTCGTAAAAGGGGCCAATGTCCGCCATCTCATCGCGTTCGGTGCTCTGCAGGCACACATCCACGATGTGGGCGCCGTTTTTCACCTGCCGCCGCGCGATCTCGGTGGCCTCCTCCCACTTCTCCTCCGCCACCAGCTGCTTGAACAGCCGCGAACCGACGATATTGGTGCGCTCACCCACGATCAGCGGCCGGGTGGCGTCGTCGGCTTCGATCACCTCGATGCCGCTGTAGAAGGCGCGGGGCGAGGGCGCCGGCGGGCGGCGCGGCGCTTTGCCCCGCACCATCGCCGCCAGCGCCTCGATATGCGCCGGCGTGGTGCCGCAGCAACCGCCGATGAGGTTCACCCAGCCGTTGTTGACGAAACGCTCGAGCTGGTGCGCCAGCGTGGCCGGCGTTTCTCCGTACTTGCCGTCCTCGTTGGGCAGCCCGGCGTTGGGGTAGCAGGAGATGAAGCGATGGCTGAGCCCGGCCAGGCTGCGGATGTGGTCGGTCATGAACTCCGGCCCGGTGGCGCAGTTCAGCCCGATGGAGAGCAACTCCGCATGTTCCAGCGATACCCACAGCGCCTCCGCCGTCTGCCCCGCCAGCATGGTGCCCATGGGCTCGATCGTGCCCGACACCATCACCGGCGCCTGGTGCCCGCGCGCCGCGCACGCCGCCTCGATGCCCAACAGCGCCGCCTTGATGTTGCGTGTGTCCTGGCAGGTCTCGACCAGTAGAATATCGGCGCCGCCGGCGATCAACCCCTCCGCCTGCACCTGGAACGATTCCCGCAACTGCTCGAACGTCACCCCGCCGGTGACGGTGATGGCCTTGGTGGTGGGGCCCATCGAACCCGCCACCCAGCGCGGCCGCTCCGGGGTGGAAAACTCATCCGCCGCCTCCCGCGCCAGCGCCGCCGATTTGCGGCTCAGCTCGAAGGCCTGCGCCTCGAGACCGTACTCGGCCAGCACGATCGGCGTGCTGCCGAAGGAATCGGTCTCGATGATGTCGGCTCCGGCCGCCAGGTAGGCGCGATGCACGTCCAAAAGCACATCCGGACGGGTCGCCACCAGGTTCTCGTTGCAACCTTCCAGCTCCGGGCCGCCGAAGTCCTCGGCGGTCAGGTGGCGCTGTTGCAGCATTGTCCCCATGGCGCCATCCAACACCAGGATGCGGTCTGCGAGGGCGGCGTAGAGGGCAGTGCGGCGTTCGGCGGCGGTGGGCATGCTGAATCTTCTATTTTACCGTTCCGCCAGCCGTTCCAGCGTTTCGTAGAAGCTGGGGAAGGAGATGGAGGCGCACTCGGCCTCATCGATCCGCGTTTCGCCCTCGGCCACAAGGCCCGCCACGGCAAACGCCATGGCGATGCGGTGATCGCCGTGACTGGCGATGCGCGCTCCGCGCAGCTTCTGGCGGCCGCCCACCCGCAGCCAGTCGGGGCCGGAATCGCAAGCGGCGCCCATGGCGCGCAGGTTGGCGGCGATGGCCTCCAGACGGTCGCTCTCCTTCACCCGCAGCTCGCCCACGTCGCGGAACTCCATCCCGTCGCGGGTCTGGGTGGCCAGCACCGACAGGATGGGAATCTCGTCAATCAAGGCCACCGCCTCCGCTCCGCTGACGCCGGTACCGGTCAGTTCCGGCGGAGCATCGAGGTGCAGGCTGCCGACCAGTTCGCCGCCCCGGTCTTCGATGGAGACCACTTGCGCCCGCGCGCCCATGCGCGCCAGCACGTCGAGCAGGGCCGAACGCGTCGGGTTGAGCGAGACCTCGTCCACCAGCAGGTCGGAACCGGGCAGCATGGCCGCCGCGCAGAGGAAGAAAGCCGCCGAGCTGGGATCGCCGGGGATGCGATACTCACCCAGCGGTCGCAGTGTCTCCACCGGGCCGGTGACGGCCACGCGGCCGCCAGTTTGCTCCAGAGGCGCGCCCAGGTGGCGCAGCAGCAGTTCGGTGTGATCGCGCGTCGGCGCGGGCTCGTGCACCACCGTAATGCCGGAAGCGTATAACCCGGCCAGCAGAATGGCGCTCTTCACCTGCGCGCTGGCCACCGGCAGCGAATATTCGATGGCCTGCAGCGCCTGCCGCGCACCCGTAAAGCGCAATGGCGGCCGGTCACCCTCGGCGGCGCTCACCACCGCGCCCATCTCCCGCAATGGCGCCAGTATCCGCCCCATCGGCCGCCGCGACAGCGAGGCATCGCCGCCGATCTCGGCGGCGAACGGCTGGGCCGCCAGGATGCCGCTCAACATGCGCAGCGTGGAGCCGGAGTTGCCGGCGTCGAGCGCCGCCCCCGGCGCGCGCAACCCGCGCAGCCCCACACCGCCCATCGTGATCGCCCCCTCGGCCTCCGCCCACTCCACCCCCAGGCCGCGCAAACACGCCAGCGTGCTGCGGCAATCCGCGCCGGTGGCGTAGTTCTCCAGCCGCGACGGACCCTCTCCCAGCGCCGCCAGCATGGCGCACCGGTGCGAGATGGACTTGTCGCCCGGCGGGCGCATCGCCCCCGAAACCACCCGCGCAGACTGCATCACAACTTCCATGGAAAGCACACCCGTAAACGCCCCGATCTAACTGGCAACTGGCAACTGCCAACTGGCAACTGAAGTAACGGCAGGCGGACTGTAAGCCGGATTCTGTGCCCGCGGGTCGCCCCGCGGCGGCAATCATTCCTCTGCGGCGGCCATTGCTGGCTGCCTCTAGCGACCTACCCGGGAGTTGATAACGGGCCGGGCCGGCCCTCCCTCCCCTATTTGGCCTTGCTCCACGTGGGGTTTACCCTGCCCCCGGCTGTCACCAGCGGGGCGGTGCGCTCTTACCGCACCTTTTCACCCTTACCGAGGACGCGAACGCCCCCGGCGGTACATTTTCTGTGGCACTTTCCGTAAACCGGCTTTGTGAAGCCGGCCCCCTGGCCGTTAGCCAGCACGCTGCCCTGTGGAGTCCGGACTTTCCTCGACCAGCCGCGCGGCTTGCGCCACGCTCCGACCGCGATTGCCCATCCGCCTGCCGAGCTTCCAGTTTATCCCGGCTCCAAC
>DATBPS010000133.1:0-32819 GCA_036561225.1 Terriglobales bacterium | reverse complement strand
TTGAGCTTGAGCACAGCGGCCTCCCTTGACTGCTATCGTGGTCACACTTCTGGGTGCATAGTACCCGGCACGTCACCTGAGAATCAAGTGGATAAACCGTATATACAGGGTGAGAGGGTCAATGACCCCAATATTTAGTGGCTTTGGCGCTTTTGGAACATTCGGGTGTCAAACCGGAACGGGGTTTCGCCCAGTCGGTGGAACCCTGCAAAAGCGGGGTGGGCCGGGTTGAGCAATAGGTTCCAGTCCCCCCCCACCGCCGCCGACGGCACCCGCAGTCCGGCGCTACCACCCTGGCGCACCCATTCATCCCCGATTTCGCGCAGCTTTTCCGGCCGGCTGCGGTTCCAGCCTTCGGGCAGCAGTGGCAGGGAAAGTTCGGCGATGGCGCTGTCGTCCAGCTCACCGCTGCCGGAGATCAGATCCTCCGGCGCCAGGTTGGGTTCCAGGTTGACGAAATACTCGAGCGCGGCCAACGCCACCGAACTGCTGGCATAAATGACTCGCGTGCCGCGATGGTTCCACCGCCCGCCGTACCGCCAGGCTCCCTCGCCGCTCCACATGTCGGCGGCAAAGACCGCACGACAAATGCGGTACACCCGCATCAGCTATAGACGCCGTAACCGATGCGCCCCAGCAGATCTTCGACGCTCATGGCGCCGGGATCGGTGTCCACCTGCTCGATGGGCCGCGCCCCGCCCAGGGCGCGGTTGGCGGTATGCATCCAGTTGACCGCCTTCTCCTCGCTGCCGATCATCGCCACCGCGGTGCTGAACACCCGCGCCAGCCGCACCGCACGATCCGATTCCGCCGGCGTGAGCCGCGCATCCTGCGCCAGTCGGCGGCTTAGGGTGCGGGGCGCAATGCCCAACGCTGTCGCCGTGGCGGCCTGATCCAGCCGCAGGCGCTGGGCCAGCTCCTTCACGCTGGCCACCGGCAGGCCATTGCGGATCGCCTCCGCCAGCTCTTCCCCGTCTTTCACCTGCCGCCCCAGCGAGCGGCGGCCGCCCAGAGCGTTAGCCACGGCTTGTGCTGGACTTGCCATATGGCATATTGTACAACGCCTGCTGGCGTTAGGGCAAGGGAACCTCCCGCCAAGCCGCCAGCAGCGGGAAATACAGACCGCAGCGCACCGCCCGCTCTTCCATCCGGCCCACCAGCGCCGCGTACAGGGCCAGTTGCGGCCGGTGCACCTCCACCTGTTGATCGAGGAACCCTTCCCGGTCGCCGCCGTCATGCGCCGCGTTTTTGTAATCCACCACCCAGCGCACTTCGACCCCGTCCTCCTCCGTCACAAAGCTGCGATCCACAACCGTATGATGCAGCCTGCCCTCGACCACGCCGGTGAGCGGCCATTCGTTGTGCGCTTGCGGATGAGATGCCAGAATCCACCGCCCGCGCGCGTCGGCCAGGGTGGACTCGAGCGCGCGGCGGGCGCGGGATCGGGCCGCGGCGAAGGCATCGGGCGCCACCCCGGCGCGCCGCAGAGCGACATCCACGCGCGCCGGAGTGCCGGCGGCGTCGCCCTCGACGGCCATCGCCTGCAGCAGGGCATGGACCGCCACTCCCACCTGACGCAGCAGCACCGCGCCGGCGTGACGCGGAGCCGTGATGCCCACCGCCGGCGGCGGCACGGCGGCGGCCTCCCACTTCACCTCAGGACGCAGCGCGGCCGGTTGCCAGCCGTCGGAAACACGGCGCAGCCGCGAAGCGGGCGGCTCCGCCGGGAGGCCGGCGGTGGCCGCCGAGCGCGCGGCGCGGGCCCGCTCGGCGGCCACGGTGGGGGGCTCCGCCGGCGGCTGCAACTGCGCCAGGATTTCTTCCCGCAGCGCCGGCCACAATCCGGCGAGCGGCGACCGCGCCCGCGGCTGCGGCGGCTTCTGGTCACCCGGCGGCAGGCCGGCGAACAGATGCAAGCGCCGCCGCGCCCGGGTGGCGGCGACATAAAGACGGCGCAGCCGCTCCTGCTCCTCCATGGCGGCGCGGCGGCGGCGAAGGTACTCCGCCGGCGGCGAGGATTGGCGGCGCGCGCCGCGCACCGCCAGCAGCCAGGGCAGTGCCTCGCCTCCCGTTTCACAGTCCATCCACTCCAGCAGCCGCGCCGGCAAGGGTGGCGGTTGGCGGCTCAACCCGGGCAGGATTACGATGTCGAACTCCAGCCCCTTGGCCTGGTGCAGGGTCATGATCTGCAGGCGTTGCTCTTCCCCCGGCCCGCCGCGGGCATAGCTCTTCTCGAGCCTGCGCCGGACCATCTCCACATCGCCGCCGGCCAACTCCAGCGCCTCCAGTACCTCATCGGCCTCACCCGCCAGCGCCGTCGCGGCGAGGCACTCGGGTCCGCCGAGCATCCGCCAGCACCACTCCACCAGCGCCCGCGGCGGCACCCGTCCGCGCGCCCGCGCCGCTTTCCCCACCACCTCCATGACGCGTTGTCCGCGCTGCCGCGCGGCTTCCGGCAGCGCGCCGGCCCGAGCCGCCCACAGCGAAGCGATGCTCTCGCCGGCGGCGGCGCCGCCCGCCACGGCGTGCAGTTCGGCCAGCGACAGTCCGCACCAGGGCGCGCGCAGCAGCGCCAGCCAGGCCAGCCGGTCATTCGGGTTCGCAATGGCTTGCGCCAGCGCCAGCAGATCCTCCGCCACCTGGCTGCGGTCCAGAGCCGCCAGCTTCACCCCCTGATAATCCAACCCCTGGGCGCGCAACTCGGGCAGCAGCTCGCGCAGATGTCCCCGGCTGTGGACCAGAATCGCGACCGTCGCCCGGGAGTCGGATTGCCATTCGCGCCGCGCCACCGCCGCCACCTGCCGCGCCTGGCTGGTGGGATCCTCAAAAGCCTCCACGTGCATCTCCACCGCGGCCGCTTCCGCCGTATGGACGCTGGTGGCGGGATGAAACCGCACCTGCCCCAGCCGCGCCTCCTCGCGCGCCGGGAACACTTGCGCGAACTTTTGGTTGCACCAATCCACCAGCCCCGCCTGCGAACGAAAGTTGCTGGTCAGCTGCAGCACTTCCAAATCCACCCCTCCCAGGCGCCCTTGGGCGGCACGCAGGAACAGATCCACACGTGCGTTGCGGAACAGATAGATGGACTGCATGGGATCGCCGACCAGGAACAGCGTCCGCCCATCGCCCGGCTGCCAGTCCTGCACCAGGGATTGCAGAAACTCAAAGTGGGCGGTGGAGGTGTCCTGAAACTCATCCACCAGCAGATGCCGCAACTGCGCGTCCAGCGCATAGGCCACCGTCGAGCCCGGTTCCCGCAGCGCCTGGCAGGCGGCGAGGGTGATTTCGGTGAAGTCACACTCTCCGCGGGCGTGGAACTCCATCCGCAGTTCCGCCACCGCGCGCGGCAGCAGCCGCCGCAACGCCTCGAGACGGGTCCAGAATGATTCCTCGAAGGGCAGGTGCGGGAAATGGCGCAGTCCGTGCAGCGCCTGCAGCACATCTTCTTTCAGTCCCAGTTGTTGCAGCCGGGCGCGCAACTCCTTGGATACCAGACCGTCGCGCTTGTCCCCTCTTGACCGCGCGGCTCCCTTCTCCTGCGTGGTGGCCAGATGCACCAACCCCAGCCAGGCAGGCATGGCTTCCATCCGCGCGGGTGGCAGTTCGCGCAGGCCGCGGCAGGCGGCGACCGGCGACTCCGGCGGGGGATCGGCATCGGCCGCCAGCGACACCAAAGCGGTGGCGGCCGGATCGGCGGCGACCCGGGCGCGCACTTCCGCCAGATCCGCCTCCAGTTGCGCGGCAAAACCGGCCTCCATCGCCACCCGCAGATTCTCCGGCGCTTGCAGCACCGGGGCCAGCCATTGGTCGCGGTGTCCCAGCATCTCCGCCAGCAGTACGGCGGCGTAACTCCAGTCCCCGTCGGCCAACTCCAGCAGGGCACGCGCGGCGGCGCTGTCCGCCGTGGGCGGCTGATCCTCCACGCATGCCAGCGCCGCCTGGGCGGCGGCGCGGTACATTTCTTCCGCCTGTTCGCTGGGCGCGGGCGCCGCTCCCAGCCGTGCCGACCACGGCATGCGCCCCACCAGCGCCAGGGCCAGCGCATCCATGGTGGTGACCCGCAACCGGCTGGGCGTGGATAGCAGGTTCCAGCCGCGCTGGGCGTCGCGCACGGCCACCGCTCGCGCCAGTTGCCAGGTATGGCGCGCATGGGGCGCCTCGGGTTCGGCGGCGCCGGCCGCGGCCAACGCGCCCAGCACCCGCTTGCGCATCTCCGCCGCCGCCTTGCGGGTAAAGGTGAGCGCCACCACCGACTCCGGCTCCTCGACCGTCGCCAGCAGGGTCAAGAACCGCTGCACCAGCAACTCGGTCTTGCCCGCCCCGGCGGGGGCGCGCACCAGAAACGATGCCGCCGCCGTCAGCGCCCGCCGCCGCACCCCGGCGTCGGCGATCTCTACGGCCGGTCGCGCTGTGCCGATTTCAGGCATCGGCGGCCTCCAGCGCGTCGTCGTCCGGGTCGTCGTCCTGCAAGTCTTCCATCCCGTCCTGCTCGCGGATGCGGCACAACATCGCCAGGTCGCATCTCTCGCAGACTTTGGGCAGCGGGTCCACCGCCGCCTCGCCGCGCACGTACTCCTCCGCCAGCCGTTCCAGTACCGTCCGCCACTGCTGTACCTGCGCCGCCCAGCCTTCTTTGAACGTTGCCGGTTTCCCGTGCTGCCGCAACAGATGCTCGCTGCGCTCCCGCCCCGCCCACCCCATCTGGCCGGCGCGCACGCGGGCGAACACCAGCCCGCCCACCTCCTCCGCACGCGGATCGGTTACCAGATACAGCGGCAACTGGGGATCGAGCGGCCGCCCGCCCTCCCAATAGCTGCGCTCGGCCTCGCCCGTCTTGTAATCCACGAGTACCCTGCCGCCCGCCTCCAGCGCGTCCACACGGTCGGGTTTCAGCCGCAGATCCAGGCCGGCGAAACGGCTCTGCCGCTGCTCCTCCAGAGCGACAATGCGAAACGGCTGCCGCCCGCCTTCGACCTTCAGCCAGGCCAGCCCCAGCGCGGTGAGCCGGTCCCTCTCCACCGCGGCCAGCCCCGCCTGTCCGTCCAGTCGGCGCTCGCCTCTCACCAACTCCGCCGCCTGTTCCGTCACCTCCCGCCGCAGCTCTTCCTCCGCCATATCCCGCAATCGTTCGCTGCTCTCCAGCCACGCCCAGAGGCCGCGCAACAGCGCATGCGCCAGCGTGCCGCGGATGGCGGCGTCGAGCCCCGGCCCAACGTTCGCGAAGGCGCTCGCCCGCAAACGATGATGCGCAAACGCCCGGAAGGCGCATTGCGACTGATCACGCAGCAGCGCGCTGCCGCCCTGGCGTTCGGAGGGCAGGCACTCCGGCGCCACGCCGTCGGCCACCGTCATCAACACCGCGTTCGGCGCACCGGCAGGCCGCAGCGGGCACTCCGCCGCCGGCCATCCCGCCAGCAGCGGGCTGGGGAGTTGCGGCCCACCGGCGGCATCGGCACCGGCGTAGCTGGCGGTTACCCGGGCGCTGCTGCCGCGCACCCGCTGCCACACCCGCGCGGCAAACTCGGCCTCGTCCGCCGCGGCCGCGTGCGGCAGATGATGGGCACGCTGCAGCCGCAGCGGCAGGAACGGATGCGGCCGCGCCCCGCCGGGCACCGCGCCATCGTGCATCCCGCACACCCGGACGGCGGCAAAATTTTGACCCGCCGCCTCCAGCCAGCCCATCACCTGCACCGGCGCCGGGGCCGCCTCGGGCTGAAAAATGCGATCCGCCGCCATCCGTTGCAGCCTTGCCAACGCGGCGACGGCAGTCAGCGGCTCGATCACCTGATCCAACTGCGCAAAGCTGTCGAGCAGCCGCTCGAAGGCCACGTGCGCCTGGAAGGCGTGACTCCCCGATGCCATTTCGCCCTCGCCCGGCCAGCCCGCCGCCGCCCATACCTCCTGCAGGCTCGCCACCCACCCGGCGCAGCTCTGGCGCGTCGGCCACTGCCGGCGTGCCCGCAGCGCGCGCCCCAAGATGGCCGCCAGCTTGACGCTACCCGCGCCCGCCGCCGCCCGCTCCACCTCCGACCATACCCACCGCGCCCGCCGCTGCTCCCGCAGTCTCCGCTCCAGTCCGGCGCGGGCTTCGCTCTCGCTGTCGCCGCCGCCCAGAAACGGCGACCGGATCCAGTCCAGCACCGACCTGAACTCCACCGGCTCAGGCTCGCTCAGAATGTGGCCGCAGCGCAGCGCGGCGCTCACCAGCGGAACCTCCGACAACGGCGCGCCCAGGGAAAGGTGAAACGCACGCCCCGCCTCCGACCACGGCGGCCGCCCCGGATGAAATACCGCGTCGAAAGTGCGCTCCACCGCCGCGCGCCGTGCCCCCAGATCGGGCACGATCACGGCTACCGTGCCGCTTCCCTGCTCCACCTCGCCGCGCGCCCACTCCGCCGCCGTCTGCAGTTCCTGTTCGGGATCCCGGCACATCGCCACCGACACCGGCGCCGGCTCGCCGCCGCTGTCCCAGGTCCGCACCTGCGTGCCCGCCCGCTCCAGCGCCCGACACAGCACCTGCTGTTGCGGATTGAGGCGATCAAAGCCTGCCAGCCAAACGTTCTGCGGCGCGGGGACGCGGCCCGTAGCCAATCCCTCAACCAACTTGATGGGTACTTCGGCCGAGCTAATCCAGCCACCCGCTTCGCAGCGGCGGGCGAACTCTCGCGCCCACTGTAAGAAGGCGGCGCAATCCTCCGCGTCGTTCCATTCCGGGCCGCCTTGGGGAAGCATCCATTCCTGCATCAGCCGCCATCCGGTGGCCGCCGTGGCGGCGGTGGCGGGCAGGTCGAGCCAGGCTGGTTCTCCCGCCACCGCCACGATGGACTGCTCCCACAGCACCGCCTCCTGCGCCGGGCTAAGGCAGATGCGCTCTCCCCCTGCCGCCCAGGCGCGCTCGCACCACTCCTGCAGGGTCCCAATGCCCGCCGCGGGCCACGCCTGCCGTCCGGCGGCGAGTTGGCGCGCATCGTAAACTTCCCGCAGCCCGCGTGCCAGCCGTGCCTGGCTGGTGAGCAGCAACCCGCCCTGCTCGACCGCCTCCCAGACCGCTGCTTCGGCACCCCCCATGGCTGCTGACCAGTGTAGCGGCATCTGCATGACCGCCGTGACAGCACTGAAGTTCATGTCACTGGGGACGATTGTTGCTATCTTTATTTCCATGCGCTCTTTCCACCTGCGGTTCTTTCTGGCCGTCGCGGTTCTGGCCGCCTGCAGCGGCCTGGCTTTGGCACAGCAGCAGACCCCGGCCGAGAAAACGGCGGAGCAGGAGTTCAAGAACATTCAGGTGTTCCAGGGCAAGCCGGCCAACGAGCTGCGGCCCACCATGAGCTTCATCGCCAACTCGCTGGGCGTGCGCTGCGACTTCTGCCACGCCCAGCCGTTCAGCGCCGACACCAAGCCGACCAAGGCCACCGCGCGGAAGATGATCGAGATGGTCTACGCCATCAACAAGAGCACCTTCAACGGGCGCGAAGAGGTCAACTGCTACACCTGCCACCAGGGCCATACCCGCCCCAACAGCCGCCTCAGCCTGACGGCGGTCGCCGCCGCAGAGGGCCCCGGCCGTGGCGCTCCGGAAGGCGCCGGCGCGGCCCCCGCGGCCGCCAAGCCGGCGCTGCCCACGGCGCAGCAGTTGTTCGACAAGTACGTAACCGCCATCGGCGGCGCCGATGCCTGGGCCGCGGTGCGGAGTGAGACCATCACGGCCGAACGCCAGGCGTTTGGCCACTCCACCCCCGAGACCGTGGTCCGCACCAGCGACAAGCTGGCGGTGAACAGCGGCGCCAACAGCAAGTCCGGGTATGACGGCACACAGTTCTGGAACTGGAGCAAGGAAGGCGCGGGCACCCCGAACAGCGATGCCATCGCCAACCTGCGCAGCGATATGGGCCTGTACCCCGGTCAGGGCGTGAAGCTCGACCGCAGCCGGGTCAGCGGCCCGGAAGCGGTGGGCGACCGCAGCGCCTATGTGGTGATGGTGCGGGGCGCGGCCGGCGTGGACCGCTACTACTTCGACACTGAATCCGGACTGCTGTTGCGCTACGACACCGGCGCGCCCACCTTTCTCGGCCCCCTGCCGCTCGAGGTGGATTTCGCCGATTACCGCGCGGTGGATGCGGTCAAGCTGCCGTTCTCCATCACCTGGAGCGCACCGGAGCGCAAATGGCAGCGCACCGTCTCGACGGTGAAGCTCAACGCCAGTGTCGATGCCGCCGCCTTCCAGCCGCCGCCGGCATCCGGTAAGAATTAGCCCGTGGCCGGCGTGCAGCCGGCGACGGCGCTCACCGATTTGTCGCTGGCGATCGCGGCGCTGATTTTCGCCTCACGGGCGCGCCCGCGTTTCTGGAAGATCGGTTTTTATCTCGCCGCCGCGGCCGCCGCGTGCGGGGCGGCGTTCCATGGCGGAGCGCACACCTCCGTGCTGTGGGACCTGATCCTGCTGCAAATTGGCGCCGCCACCGCCTTCTTTGTCGCCGCCGCCCTCAGCCAACCCTACTCCGCGTGGTTGGGCGCCGGCCTGGCGATCACGCTGGCCGCCGTGGGCGTACAACAAAGCCCGCTGCCGTTCCACAACGCCGGCTTCCATTTGATGGAGATCGTCGCCCTCTATTGCCTGTTCCGCGGCGCACGCCGCGCTTAGTCCGTCGCGAGCCTTAGGCGAACAGCGCCGGGTCGGGGGAGGCGAAGAAGCGCCGGTGCAGCATTGCCATGGCGCGCGGGACATCGTCGTCGTCGAGCACCATGCCGATGTTGATCTCCGACGCTCCCTGCGAGATCATGCGCACGTTGATGTCGCCCAGCGCCGCGAACACCTGCCCCGCCAGCCCGGGCGTGTTGCGGATGCTCTCGCCCACCAGGCACACAATCGCCTTGCGGCCTTCGTAGCGCACGTCGGCGAACTTGCCCAGGTCGTCGGCGATGGCGGGCAGCGCCTCCGTGTCGGCCACGGTCAGCGACACGCTCACCTCGCTGGTCGAAACCATGTCCACCGGACAGCGGTGGGCGGCGAAGACATCCCAGATGGCCTGCAGAAAGCCGTGAGCCTGCAACATGCGGGTCGAGACCACGTCTACCACGGCGATGCGGCGCTTGGAGGAAATGCACTTGAAGGGCGTGGCGGTGCGCGGCGCGCGGGTGGTGACCAGCGTGCCGGTGCGCTCGCCGTCGGGGGGCCCCGCCAGCCAGGCGCGCGAGTTGAGCACCCACACCGGCACGCTGGCCTGCATGGCCGGCAACAGCGTTGCCGGATGCAGCACCTTGGCGCCGAAGTAAGCCAGCTCCGCCGCTTCCTGAAAGGAAATGGCCTTGATGCGCCGCGCCCCGGCGCACACCCGCGGATCGGCGGTCAACATGCCGTCCACGTCGGTCCAGATTTCAATCCGCTGGGCGGGCAGCAGTCCGCCCAGCAGCGCGGCGGAAAAATCCGATCCTCCCCGCCCCAGCGTGGTGGTGATGCCGGCGCGGGTGGCGGCGATGAAGCCGCCCAGCACCGGAACGGCGCCCGCCGCCAGCAGCGGCGTCAGCCGCTCCTGCACCTGCACCCCGGTCTCGGCCGCGAGCGGCTGCGCCTGGGTGTGCTGATCGTCGGTGACGATCACCTGCCGCGCGTCCACCCGCTGGGCCCGCACTCCCGCCGCCAGCAGCGCCGGCAAAGCCAGCCAGGTGGACAGGCGCTCTCCGAACGACAACAGCGCGTCCCGGCTGCGCCCGGTCAACTCGCCCACCGCCGCCACCCCGCGCACCAGCTCGCCCAAAGACCCGCACAGCCGCTGCAGGGCGGCCTCGGAGGCACTGCTGCCGCCCAGCCCGGCCAACGTTTCGAGGTGCCGCTGCCGCAGGCCGGCGATCAATGTATCAGCGGCAGCGAGATCGCCGCTCAGCGCCAGCTCGGCCAGCTCCACCAGCCGGTCGGTGACCCTGGCCATGGCGGAGACCACCACCACGGGCCGCTCCCCGCCCCGATCGGCGACAATGGCCGCCATGCGCCGCAGCGCGGCGGCGTCCTCGACCGAGGTGCCGCCAAACTTCATCACCACCGGCCCTGCCATCAGAGCCTGCCTTCGGCGTGCAGCAGCTCGGCATTGAGCAATGCCGCTCCCGCCGCCCCGCGCAGGGTGTTGTGCGACAGCACGGAAAACTTGTAGTCGAACAACGGACACGGCCGCAACCGCCCCACCGACACCGTCATGCCCCGGCCGCGGTCCACATCCAGCCGCGGCTGCGGGCGATCGGGGGCGGTGAGCAACTCCAGCGGCCTCTCCGGCGCGCTGGGCAGATGCAACTCCTGTGGGCGCCCACGGAATCCGCGCATCGCCTCCGCCACTTCCTCCAGGCTCGCCTTGCGCGCCAACTCCACCGACACGGCCTCCAGGTGTCCATCCACCACGCCCACCCGGTTGCAGCTGGCCGAAACCACGAACTCCGCCGGGGCAATGGCCCCGCCCTCGAGCCGTCCCAGGATCTTCTGCGCCTCCCGCTCCAGCTTCTCTTCCTCGCCGGCGATGTAGGGGATCACATTGCCGACAATGTCCAGGGAAGCCACGCCGGGGTAGCCGGCCCCCGAAAGGGCCTGCATGGTAACCACCGCCACCCGGCGCAGGCCAAACGCCTGCTGCAGGGGCGCCAGCGCCATGACCATCCCCACCGCCGAGCAGTTGGGGTTGGTCACCACATAGCCGCCGGCGGCAAAGCTCGGCTGGCGCTCGACCAGCGCCAGGTGCGCGGCGTTGCACTCCGGCACCATCAGCGGTACATCGGCCGCCATGCGCAGGGCGCTGGAGTTGGAAACCACGACTTTGCCCGCCGCCGCGAAGGCCGGCTCCAACTGGCGCGCCGAAGCGGCATCGGTCGAGGCAAAGATCAGTTTCACCGGACACTGCGCCGGATCGGCGGCCGACAACGCCAGCCCCGCGAACCGCTCCGGCATGGGCGTGGCCAGACGCCAGGCGGTGGCCTCCGCATAACGCTTGCCGCTGGAACGGTCGGAGGCCGCCAGCCACACCGGCTCGAACCAGGGATGGTGCTCCAGCAGCGCCAGAAAACGCTGCCCCACCACCCCGGTTGCGCCCAACACGCCTACCGGGATCTTCCGCATGTCGTGCTGCCCGATCAGCTGCCCAGGCCGAGGCCCGAGGGCGGCATGGTGGGCGCGGGCGAGGAGGGCCCCGACGGCTGGCCGTTGCCCAGCACCCGCTGCAGCGCCGCCTGATCAATGGTCACCTTGCCCGCCTTGGTCAGCGAGGTCATCAGCGCATCGGCGTAGGCGCCGAAGACGTTGTCGCGCTTCTCATTCAACAGCTTGGTGGTGATCGCCGCCTTCTGCTGCGCAAAGTCGGCGTCGGTCGGTTCCTGCAAGGCGGTGAGGGAATAGACGATCTTCGCATCCCCCGCCGTGGCCACCGGTCCGGTTTCACCCGGCTTGAGCTTGAACAGATTGCCGGCAAAGCCGGCGATGGCGCCGGCATCCGGCAGCGATCCGCTGCGGGTCAGCGCCGGGCTGGTCTTCAGCGTCACGTGCAGGCTGGCCGCCGCCGCCTTCAGCCCGTCCTTCTTGGCGGCCGTGGCCAGCGCCTGGGCGCGGCTGTCGGCCAGTTGCTTGCTCATCTCCTGCTTGTAGTCATTGGTGACCGCGTCCTTGACGGCCTCGAGCGGCTGCGGCCCGGGCGGCACGATCTTCACCACCTTGGCCATGGCCAGCCCCTGCGCCACCTGCACCGGCTGCGTCAGCCCGCCGGCCGCGGTGGCAAACACCGCCCCGGCGAAGTTGGGGTTGACGCCGATGCCGGTCACCGGGTCGGTGCGGCTGATGGGCGCGGTCGCGAAGTATTGCAACTGCAACTGCTGTGCCACCTGCGGCAGCGGCTGGGTGGCGGCCAGAGTCGCCGCCTGGTTCATCACCTGCTGCATCTTGTCCGCCGCCTGATCCTTCTGCAGGGTGGCGACGATGTCGTCCTTGACCTCCGCCTCGCTCTGCACGTGCGCCTGCTCGTGGGCTTCCACCTTGATGATGTCGAAGCCCACCTCCGACTGCACCAGGTCGCTGATCTGGCCCACCGGCAGCGAGAAGGCGGCCTTCTCGAAGCTCGGCTCCGTCTGGTTGCGCTGAATCATGCCCAGCTCCCCGCCCTGCGCCGACGAGGTGTCATCCTGGGAGTACTTCTTGGCCAGCGCGGCAAAATCCTGCGGCTTGGCCCGCACCTGCTGCAACACATCCTCGGCCCGCTTGCGGGTGGCGCCGATATCGGCCGGCGTGGGCGTGGTGGAGGGAAACTTGAACAGAATCCGCGCCAGCTTCACCTGCTCGGGGTGGGTGTACTGGGCCAGGTTCTGCAGGTAATACTGATGCACCGCCTGCGGGGTGATCTGGATGCCGGCGGCGATCACCGCCTGGTTAGCCAGCAGCACGTCCAGTTGCCGCTTCTCGGGCGCGTTGTAGGCCGCCTGATGGGCTTTGTAATACGCCGCCAGCGCCTCGGGGGTGACATTGATCTGGGCCGCCAGCGCGGTGGGATCGAAGACGGCATAGGCGAAGGTCGCCTTCTCATTGTCCTGCTCAAACGAATCCTTCACCGCCGCGTCGCTCACCCGCACCGGGTCGGTCACCAGGTCGCGAATCTTGTTGATCATGATCTGCTGGCGCAACTCGACCTGCAGCTCCGGCAGGGTCAACTGCAGCGGGGAGATCATCTGCGCCGCCTGGGCATCGCCCACGTACTTGCCGTTGGGGTACAACTGCGGCAACTGCTGGCGCGCCGCCTCGGCGATCTCGGCGTTGCTGGGCGCCATGCCCAACTGGGCGGCCTGATCCTCCAGCGCCTGGTTGAGCACCAGCCCGCGCAGCACCTGCTCGCCGAGCATGGGCAGCAGTTGCGGCGGCAGCGACTGCCCCTGGGCATAGCGCTGCAGTTGCGTGGTGACTTCCTGTCCGCGGATGGCCGTGCCGTTCACCGTGGCCACCGTCTGCTGGTAGAGAGGAAGGCTGGAATCGCCGGTCATCCCCTGGGGAATCAAAAACATGACCATGGCGACACAGATCACCACCAGAAATCCGCCCAGCATGAAGCGGACCACGGTATCCCGCCGTCGAAAGAAATTCAGCATTGGCGCTCGATCCTTGCCCCCCGGCCGCGGCCTCTGTCCAGCAGGCACACACGGGGGACTCCATTATAACGTGGCTGAACGCGTCAACCTCGCGACGCCGTGGGCAAGTGCGGGCGTAGGCTGCTGGCGTGCCAGCCTAGCGGTGCTGGCCGGGCGGGGGCGAAGGCGGCTGGCCGGACTTGCGATGGCAGGGGTCGGTCTGCTGCCCGCGCGATTTGCCGGATTCCACCATGCGGTCCTGGAAAATTTTCCACTGTGGGTCGGTGAGAATGCCGTGAATCTCGTCCAGCGCCTTCTGCCGCTCCGGCGCCTGCACGTACTCCTCCCGCTCCTGCTGGAACACCTGCGCCGACTGCTCGCACAAATGGTCGTACTGGGGCGCGTACTTCAGATGGATCTGATGGCGCAGATCGCCGATCCCCTTCAGCACCGTTTGCATCTGCGTGACCTGCTGCGGGGTCAGACTGAGGGTGCGCTGCATACGCACCATGGGCGGCTCATGCTGCGGCTTATGCGCGAACCGCGACCGGACGCCCGGCCAGGCCCACACCATGCCCGCCACTCCGGCCGCCAGCCCCAGGCCGAAGACCACCACCAGAATCAACGAAGTTTGCCAACGACGCGACATATACCCCTACCGCCGGCTCGGCCCCCACAGCAGCTCGACCGGATCCTGCGCCGGCAGGCTGGCGGTGGAGACCAGCACCGCGCTGGTCGCCTCCGGCTGGCTCAGCACCGAATAGGCGGTGCTCGCCGCCTGGACCGGCGCCGTGCCGCGCGAGGAGGTCAGCCCGCCCACCAGCGCGATCAGCGCCACCACCGCCACCATATACGGCAGCAGGTAGCGGAAGCTGCGCGACAATCCCATATCCCAGGCCTGCTCCGAGGCGCGATGGATCGAGGCCCACACCGCGCTCATCAACGGCGGCTCGACCGCCAACGCGCCCGCCTGCAGCACCTGATGCGACCACGCCGCCAGTTGCGCCTGCTCGGCGCAGCCGCGGCAGCCGTTCAGATGCGGCTCCGCCTCGGGCGCATAGCGCGCTCCCAGGCGCTCCATCTCTTCCCGCACCCGCGCGCACTCGCGGCTCTGCTTCGTCCCCAGAATGCTCATCGCGATCCCTCCCCTGAACCCGCTCGCTCCCCCGGCTTGCGGTAGTGGTGCTGATACTGGTCGAGCATGCGCTTTCGCGCCCGGAACAGCGCCACCTTGACCGCCGATACCCCCATATGGGTAATCTCGCCGATCTCTTCCAAAGACATCTCCTGGATCTCTTTCATCACCAGCAGCATCCGGTCCCGCGGCTTCAGATCCAGCAGCAGCTTGCCGGCCAGGTCCGCCGCCACCAGGTGCTGCAGGGCGCTGGCCGAATGATCGGGCAGCATCCACTCTTGTTCTTCCCCCGTCTCGGAAGTTGTCGAGACTTGTGGTGGTTGCCGCTTCCGCTTTCGCAGGTAGTCTACACAATAATTTGACGACACGCGATACAGCCAGGGGCGAAATGGCAGCCCCGGCGTAAACCCTTCCATGGCGAAGTACACCTTGGTGAAGATCTCCTGCACCAGGTCCGCCACTACATCCGGTTGGCGCACAATGTTGGCCACCATGCGCGTGATCGGCTGCTGGTAGCGCGCGTACATTTCTTCAAACGCCGCTCCATCACCGTTCTGGATACGGTGCACCAGCGCCAGGTCGGCGTCTTCGGCGGGCTGTGCCCGGTACGGTAACGTCATGGTGAGCGCTTGCGCCAGCATACACAATCACAACGCTGGCTTGGCCTGCCAGGTTACTCCCCGCTTGTGCCCCAATTCGCGCCCAAATGCCTCAAATTGCTGGCCATTGGCCACAATGATAAGCTGTTTCCACCCGCGGCAGGCCTCGGGAGACGCATCCGGTCATGTCGCAGCCGTCCACACCCAATCCCGCCAGCGAAACTTCCCCCTTTCTGGTGCAGATTGGCCAGCTCTACGAGGGCCCTTTTGACCTGCTGCTGGACCTCATCCGCCGTCGCAATATTGACATTTACGACATCCCGATTGCGGCCATCACCACCGAGTACCTGACCTACCTCACCACCCTGCGCGAGTTGGACGTGGAGGTGGCGGCCGAGTTCCTGGTGGTCGCCGCCACCCTCATCCAGATCAAGAGCAAAATGATGCTTCCCGCCGACCCCGTCCTGCCGGGAGAGGAGCCGGTGGACCCGCGCGAGGAGTTGGTGCAGCGGCTGCTCGAATACGAGCAGTTCAAGCAGGCGGCGGCGCAGTTGCACGAACGGCAACAGCTGGAAGAGGCGAGCTGGTCGCGCCCCCAGGCATGGGACCAGACGGTGGACGAAGAACCGGGCCAGCTGGTGGTGGGGGTGCATGACCTGGTGTCCACCTTCCAGCAGGTGCTCCAGCGTCTGCAGGAGCGGCCGCAGTTGGAGATCGTGCCCGAGGAGGTCAGCGTGCGCGAGATGATGGACATCATCCACCGTCAGCTTTCGCTGAGCGAGGAGCCGGTCGGCATCCGGCCGCTGTTCCAGCGCGCCGCCAGCCGCCAGGCGCTGCTGGCCACGTTTCTGGCGGTGCTCGAAATGGTGCGGCTGAACGTCGCCATGCTGCGCCAGGACCGCCCCTTCGGAGAGATCATGCTCAAGCGCCATCGCCGCTTTCAGCAGGCCTGGACGCAGGTGCGGCAGGACAGAGGAGACATCGGATGAGCGAGTTGGTGTCGGCCATCGAGGCCATCGTCTACGCCGCCGAGGAGCCGGCCACGGCGGCTCAGATGGCGCAGGTGCTGGGGGTGGAAGTGGGGGCGGTGCAGCAGGCGCTGGAAGCGCTGGCGCAGCGCTATGTCTCCGATGACTACGGCGTCGAGTTGCGTCCGGTGGCGGGCGGGTACCGCATGGCCACCAAGCCGCAGCACCACGAGAGCGTGCGCCAGTTCCTGAAGTCGCTCAAACCGAAGGTGCGTCTCTCCCTGGCGGCGCTGGAGACGCTGGCGGTGATCGCCTACCGCCAGCCGGTCACGCTGCCCGAGATCCGCGACATTCGCGGCGTGGATCCGGCCGGGGTGATCAACACCCTGTTGGAAAAGAAACTGGTCTCCACCGCCGGGCGCAAGGAAGTGGTGGGCAAGCCCATCCTCTACCGCACCACGCGCGAGTTCCTGGTGCAGTTCGGGCTCAGCGGCCTGCGCGACCTGCCGACGCTGAAGGAGTTCGAGGAGATGGCCCAGGCGGGTCTGGAAGGCTTCGAGGCCGCGCCCGCCGGGGAACCTGACGCCGAAGCCCGCGGCGCGGCCGCCGCCGAAACTAGCTCCGAGGCGGCGTCTTCGGCTTCCGATCCGGACTGAAAATTCCCTCCGGCACGCGGTCCGTCCAGGGGGCGTCAAGACCGTACTTGCGCCGCTTCTCCAGCAGCGTCTTGGGGCTGATGCCCAGCGCCGCCGCCGCCTGCTGCTTGCGCCCGCGGCAGCGCTGCAACACCGCCGCAATGTGTTCCTTCTCCACTTCCTCGAGCGACTTCTCCGCCGCCGGCGCGGCCGCCTGGCGCACGTAGGCGGGAAAATCCGCCGCCGTCAGCTCCGGCCGCGCGGCCATCATCACCGCCCGCCCCAGCAGATGCCGCAGTTCCCGCACATTGCCGGGAAAGGCGTACTGCTCCAGCGCCCGCTGGGCGTCGGGAGCGAGCGTCACCGGATGCTCGCGCCCCAGCTCGCGCAAAAAATGCCGCGCCAGCGGCAGGATGTCCCGCCGCCGCTCCCGCAGCGGCGGCACCGACAGCGGCAGCACAAACAGGCGGTAGTACAAATCCTCGCGAAACTCCCGCCGCGCCACCGCCTTCTCCAGATCCACGTTGGTCAGCGCCAGCAGCCGCGCCTCGATCCGGATCGAGGTGTGTCCCCCCAGCCGCTCGAACTGTTTCTCCTCGATGACGCGCAGCAGCTTGGCCTGCAGCGGCAGGCTGAGGGCAGCGATCTCGTCCAGCACCAGCGTCCCTTCGCCCGCCATCTCCAGCCGCCCCGGCTTGGCCTGATACGCGCCGGTAAACGCGCCCTTCTCATACCCGAACAGCTCGCTCTCCAGCAGCTCCTCGGGCAGCGCGGCGCAGTCAATCTTCACCACCGGCTGATGCCGCCGCGGACCTAAAAAATGCAGCAACTGGGCGAGCTGATCCTTGCCCGTCCCGCTCTCGCCCAGAATCAGCACCGTCGAGGGCAGCCCGGCCGCCTTGCGCACCGTCTCCAGCAATTTCAGCGAGGCATCGTCGGCCGCGATCCACACCGGCAGCGGCGGTTCGATCGCCGCCGCGGTCAGGTTGCCGGGTTGTGCCTCGTCGGCCATCGCCAGGCCCGCTCCCTACTCCCGGGCCCGCGGCTTGCGGGCGTGACTCTCCACCGCCACCCGCGGCGCGCCGCTCCACAGCCGTTCCAGGTCATAGAACCGCCGCGTGCGGGGGGAGAACACATGCACCAGGAAGTCCACATAATCGAGCGCCCGCCACTCCCCCTGGCGCGCCCCCTCGCGGTGCGCCGCATGCAGACCGGCCTCGGCCAGCCGCGTCTCGATGGCATCGGTGATGGTCTCGATCTGCACCGGGCTGTTGCCGTGGCAAATCAGAAAATAATCGCAGAAGCCCGCCAGCTTGCGCACGTCGAGGATGACCGGATCCTGCCCCTTCTTGGCCATCGCCGCCTCGGCCGCCGCCCGCAACTGCTTCCGCATCTGAATATCGCTTGTCTTAGCCATTCCGCTCCACTGAATATAGATCGGCACGCCGGGCAAATTCCGCCACTGCCTGGGGCACCTGTCCGCTCCCCACGCCCCGTCCCAACTCCCGGCGGGCGGCGGTGGCGCTGGCCGCATGGCGGAAGTTCCTTAGCCAGCGTACCGTCCGCCCGCTGCGCAACCGCATCTGGCGGGCATCGCCTTCGGCTACCATGGCGGCCGGAACCACCTCCGCCAGGCGCTCCCACGAGGTCCGCGGCCGCGCCAGCACCGCCCAGTCACAAACTTCCAATAGCCGCCGCCAGTGCCGCCAGGTGGGCAGCGTCAGCCAGGCGTCAGCGCCGACAATGTTGGTGATCGCCGCCCGGGTCTCGTGGGCGCCGATCCACGCCAGTTGATCCTCGGTATAGGTCGCGCGGCGCCCCGCGTCGGGCACCGCCAGGGGCTGCCAGTCGCGGCGGCCGCGCAGTGCCAGCGCCAGCATGGCGTAGCGGTCCTGGTAGCCGGCCCGGGGCGCGGCGTCGCGGTGCCAGGGCCGCGGCGCCGGCACGAAGTAGATCCGCTGCAATCCGCAAACCCGCTGCGCCGCCCGCGCCATCGCCAGGTGGCCGTTGTGCACCGGATCGAACGTCCCCCCCAGCACTCCCACCCGCTGCGGTTCGGACCGGGCCGTTTTCATGAAGCCGCGGCATCGGGGGTCGGGGCCGCCCGCCGCAACTCGTCCGCCAGCATGTACTTCAATTTCTGAATTCCCTGTCCGGTGGCCGCCGCGATGGCCACAAACGGCAGCCCCTTCGCCTGGGCCATGGCTTCCAACTCGGCCAGCTTCTCCGGCATGGCGATGTCACACTTGCTGGCCACCACCACCACCGGCTTCTCCGCCAATCCGGAGCCGAACTCGCGCAGCTCGACGCTGATCACGGCAAAATCCTGCACCGGATCGCGTCCGCTGAACTCCGACACATCCACCAGGTGGGCCAGCACCCTGGTGCGCTCAATGTGGCGTAGAAACTGCGTTCCCAGCCCCGCGCCCGCATGGGCGCCCTCGATCAGCCCGGGAATGTCGGCCACCACAAAGCTCTGGGTCTCGTCTTCGTCCTGGCTTTCGTCCACCCGCACCACGCCCAAATTGGGCGCCAGCGTGGTGAAGGGATAGTTGGCGATTTTGGGCCGTGCCGCCGAGATCACCGAAATCAGCGTGCTCTTGCCCACGTTGGGGAAACCGACCAGCCCCACCTCGGCCAGCAGCTTCAACTCCAGACGCAGCTTGCGAAACTCGCCCGCCTCGCCCTCTTCCACCCGCCGCGGCGCCTGGTTGGTCGAGGTGGCAAAGCGCGCGTTGCCGCGCCCTCCGCGCCCGCCCTTGGCCACCACCTGCCGCATCCCCGGCTGGTCGAAGTCGGCCACCATCTCGCCCGTCTCGGCGTTGGTGACCACCGTGCCCACCGGCACCCGCAGCACCACGTCGCGCCCGTCCTTGCCGTGGCAGTTGCTGCCTTCCCCGTGCCCGCCGCGTTGCGCCTTGTGCTCGGGGTTGAAGCGGAAATGCACCAGCGTGTTGTGGCGCTCGGAGCTCTCCATGATGACGTCGCCGCCGTGGCCGCCATCCCCGCCGCTGGGTCCGCCGCGCGGCACAAACTTCTCCCGCCGGAAGGCCATGCACCCGTTGCCCCCGCCCCCCGCCTGCACCCGAATTTCAACTTCGTCTACGAACATTGATTGAACGCGGGCGCCCGGCTTCGCCGCCCGCTCTCTCCTACGCCGATCCTGTGCCGGGCCGGGGCCCCTTGGCCCCGGCCCGGCGTTCCTCGTTAAGCATGGCAGGTGCTTCGCGCCAAAAGAAAGCGGGCCGGAGTTTTCCGGCCCGGTATGATCTCAGCCCCGCGTTCCCGCGCCTGCGTCCGGAACTGTTCACTGTTCACCGTTCACCGCTCGCGGTTCACGGTTCACTCGCTTACGCGGTAATCGCGCGCACATTCACGAACTTCCCCAAACGCCCGCGGTTCACGAACTCGACGACCCCGGCGGCGCGGGCGTAAAGGGTGTCATCCTTGCCGCGGCCGACGTTTTCTCCCGGCTTGAAGGGTGTGCCGCGCTGGCGCACCAGGATGGCGCCGCCCAGTACCTGCTCGCCACCGTAGCGCTTCACGCCCAGCCGTTGTGCATTCGAATCCCGTCCGTTGCGGGAACTGCCCAATCCTTTTTTGTGTGCCATGGTGTCTCTCTACCTCTCGCTAGGCCTGAATCTCGCTGATGCGCACCCGCGTAAACGCCTGCCGGTGCCCCTGCAGCTTTTTGTACTGCTTTTTGCGTTTGTAATGAAACACCAGCACCTTGGCCGCCTTCGCCTGCCCCAGCACCGTGCCCTTGACTTTGACCCCCGCGCCCGGACGCAGCGCCCCGGCGCCATCGCCCACCGCCAGCACGTCGGTCAGCTCGACTTCCGCCCCCGCCGCCTGCGGCAGCTTCTCCAGCCGCAACTCGTCGCCCGGGCTCACCCGGTACTGTTTTCCGCCACTGCGTATCACCGCGTACATAGACACCTTCCCCTACGGACGTAAACCGTAAGTATAGCAGGGTAGGCGGGGAAACGCGTCAGGCCGTATGGCTCAGTTCGCTCAGCGTGGAGGCGGCCGCGGATTCACTCGCCGGCGGTGGCGCCACCGTGGGGCGCCCCATCACCTCTTCCCAAGTGTGGGGATAGGCCATCATGCAGCGCGAACACCGCAGGCCGTACGTGCCGTCCGCCCAGCGCGCCCGCAGCCAGCGGTGATGGCAGGTTGAGCGCTGCCAAGCTCGCAACATCCCCTCCCAGCCATCCCAGATCGCCTTCGCCATCGCCGTCCCCCTCCTTCTGCGCCAGGCAGAGCTCCTGACTATTCGATGAAAGGAGAAAAAAATAGGATGCGCTTGTGGCGCATCCTATTTTTCTGGGCGGGGTCCCCGCAACCGGGGTCCCCCCGCTGGTGGGATGACTACTTCTTCTTCTTGGCGGTCTTTTTTGCGGCCTTCTTCGCAGGTTTCTTGGCAGCCATAGTGTCCTCCTTTGCCTGGCGGTTCACACCCCTTTATCTAGGGCTGTGGAAATCACCACCCAACATATATGGCTTCCACTACGGCAAGTCAAGAAAAATCGTCAGGCTCTCAGTTTTTTTCTGGGTACGCCCTGGCCGCTATTCCCGGGCCGCGGTTCCCTTGCTCTGCAACTTGCGCGACTTCTCCTCCACCTTGCGCACCAGTTCCTGCTTGAACTCGACCAGCTTCTTCGCCAGCGCGGCGTCCGACAGCGCCAGCATCTGCGCGGCGAGCACGGCGGCATTGGTCCCGCCGCCCACCGCCATGGTGGCCACCGGCACACCGGCGGGCAGCATCGCGGTCGAAAGCAGGGCATCGAAACCGGCCAGCGGCGTGGTGGCCAGCGGTACGCCAATCACGGGCAGGGTGGTCTCGGCCGCCAGCGCGCCGGCCAGCGCCGCCGCCGCGCCCGCGCCGGCGATCAGCACCTTGAGGCCGCGTGCGGCGGCGGTACGGGCAAACTCGGCGGTGCGCGCCGGCGAGCGATGGGCGGAGATGATGTCCATGGTATGGGGGATACCGAACTTGGTCAGTTGATCGGCGACTTGCTGCATGACCGGCAGATCGGTGTCACTGCCCATCAGGATGGCGACCAGAGGCGTAGCGGAAGTGGATGACATGTTTCTCCTTGAAGGGTTATGAATGGGCGCTGGAGGCGCCGATATCGCGGCGGTACTGCATGCCGCGGAACTGGATGGATGCGAGGGCGCGGTAGCAGGGCGCCAGGGCCTGGGCCAGCGTGTCGCCCCGGGCGGCGACAGCCAGCACCCGCCCGCCGTTGGTTTCCCACCCCTGCGCGCCGCGCCGCGTGCCGGCATGGAAGACGGTGGCGCCCGGGTCGCCGGGGAATTGTCCGGCGGGGTCGAGGCCGGCGATGGCCTCGCCTTTCAGATAGCCGCCCGGATAGCCGCCGCTGGCCGTTACCACACAGGCGGCGGCGCCGGGCAGCGGCAGGCCGCCGCCGGTGGGCGCCAGCCCGCCGCGCGCGGCGGCCAGCAGCAGTCCGGCCAGATCGCCCGGCCAGCGCGGCAGAATGGCCTGCGCCTCGGGATCGCCGAAGCGCACGTTGTACTCCAGCACCCGCGGCCCGTGCGGGGTGAGCATCAGACCGCAGTAGAGCACGCCGACGAAGGGGGTGCCCGCCCGCGCCATGCCGGCCAGCGTGGGGGCCACGATGCCGCGCTCGACTGTGGCCCGCAGTTCCGGCGGCAACAGGCCGGCACTCGATACCGCGCCCATGCCGCCGGTATTGGGTCCATGATCGCCGTCCAGCAGGCGCTTGTGGTCGCGCGCGACGGGCAGAATCTGATAGCGCTCGCCGTCGCATACCGCCAACACGCTCAACTCCGGGCCGCTCAACCGCTCCTCGATCACCACCCGCGTCCCGGCGGCTCCCGCCAGCTCGCCCGCCAGCATCTGTTCCAGCGCCCGGTCGGCCTCCTCCGGCGTCTCGGGCACCACCACGCCCTTGCCCGCCGCCAGCCCGTCGGCCTTGATCACCACCGGCGCGCCAAAGGCGGCCAGCGCCCGCCGCGCCTCGACCGCTCCCGTGGCGGCGGCGAAACGCGCCGTCGGGATATGCTGCCGCGCCATGAACTCCTTGGCGAAGATCTTGCTCGACTCCAGTTGCGCCGCTGCCCGCGTGGGTCCGAAAACCGCCACCCCCGCATCCCGCAGCGCGTCGGCGATGCCCGCCGCCAGCGGCGCTTCCGGCCCCACCACCACCAGGTCCACGCTCTGCTCCCGCACCGCCTGCAACACCTCGCCGGCGGCGCAGGGATCACCCGGCAGGCAGGTGATACCGCTCGCCGCCATGCCGTCGCTGCCCGGCAGGGCGCACACCGCCTCCACCCGCGGCGACTGTTGCAGCTTCCAGCACAGCGCATGTTCGCGCCCGCCGCCGCCCAGCACCAGCAGCTTCATTCCGTTCTCTCCTCCACCGCCAGCGCGCCGGTGAGCGAGCGCACCGCGTCCACGCCGTGGCGGCGGCAGAACTGCCGCAACTCGCCCAGCACGTTCTCGGTGGCCTTGGGGTCCCAAAAGTTCATGGTGCCGATCTGCACCGCGCTCGCTCCGGCCAGCAAGAACTCCACTGCGTCGCTGCCGCTGGCGATGCCCCCCAACCCCAGGATGGGCAGCCCCACGGCGCGATGCGCCTCGTACACCATGCGCAGCGCCAGCGGCTTGATCGCCGGTCCCGACAGCCCGCCCACCACGCGGGCGAACCGCGGCCGGCGCGTCTCGGCGTCAATCGCCATGCCCAGAAAGGTATTGACCAGCGAGAGCGCGTCCGCCCCCGCCCCGGCCGCCGCCTCGGCCATCGCGGCGATGCTGGTGACGTTGGGGCTGAGCTTGACGATCAAAGGCCGCCGCGCCGCCTGCTTGGCGGCGCGTACCAGTTCGGTGAGCAACCCGCGATCGGTGCCGAAAACCATGCCGCCGCAGGCGGTGTTGGGGCAACTGGCGTTGAGTTCGTAGGCGGCGATCCCCTCGCCGCGGTTCAGCTCCTCGATCACCGCCACATAGTCTTCGATGCTTTCGCCGAAGACGTTGGCGATCACCACCACCCCCAGCTTCCGCAGCTGCGGCAAGCGGCTGGAGACGAACGCCGCGGCCCCGATGTTCTGCAGCCCCACCGAGTTCAGCATCCCGGCCGCGGTCTCAAACAGCCGCGGGCTGGGGTTGCCGGGCATGGGCAAACGCGACAGCCCCTTGGTCACCACCGCCCCCAGTTGCGCCAGATGGACAATGTCGGCAAACTCATTGCCGTACCCAAAGGTGCCGCTGGCGGCGATCACCGGGTTGTCGAGGCGCACGCCGGCGATGTCCACGCTCAGGTCCATGAAAGTCCGGGTTCTATAATAATCGCCTATGCCCGCCTTTCCTCCGGTGGACCAACAGATGGCCCTGCTCGCCAAGGGCGCGGTCGAGATCATCGCCCCCCAGGAACTGCGCGCCCGCCTCACCGCCGCCCAGGCCAGTGGCCGCCCACTGCGCGTCAAGGCGGGATTTGACCCCACCGCCCCCGACCTCCACCTCGGCCACACCGTGCTGCTGCGCAAGCTCAAGCACTTTCAGGACCTCGGCCACGAGGTCACCTTCCTGATCGGCGATTTCACCGGCATGATCGGCGACCCCACCGGCCGCAGCGACACCCGCCCCCCGCTCTCCCCCGCCCAGATCCAGGAAAACGCCGCCACCTACCGCGCCCAGGTCTTCAAGCTGCTGGACCCGGAACGCACCCGGGTGCGCTTCAACAGCGAGTGGCTGGCGCCGCTGCGCGCCGAGGACCTGATCCGGCTGTGCGCCAAAACGACCGTGGCACGCATGCTGGAGCGCGATTATTTCCAGATCCGCTACCGCGCCGGCCAGCCCATCTCGCTGCATGAGTTCCTCTACCCGCTGGCCCAGGCCTACGACTCCGTCGCCCTGCAGGCCGATGTCGAGCTGGGCGGCACGGACCAGAAATTCAACCTGCTCCTCGGCCGCGAGATCCAGCAGGAGTACGGCCTCGCGCCCCAGATCGTGCTTACCATGCCGCTGCTCGAAGGCCTCGACGGGGTGCGCAAGATGTCGAAGTCGTTTGGCAACTACGTGGGCATCACCGAGGACGCCCCCACCATGTTCGCCAAGCTGATGTCCATCTCTGACGAGCTGATGTGGAGCTACTGGCTGCTGCTCACCGACCTGGGCGAGCAGGACATCACCCTCCGCCGCCAGGCGGTTGCGGCCGGAACGCTGCACCCCATGGACGTCAAGAAAGACCTCGCCCGGCAGATCACCGCCGACTTCCACTCCGCCCCCGCCGCCGACGCCGCCCGGCAGGAGTTCGAGCGCGTGGTGCAGGGCGGCGCGGCCCCGGCCGAGGTGGCCGACATTGCCGTGGTGCTCAGCGACCGGCTGGATAAAATGCTGGCCGAGGCCGCCCTCGCCCCCTCGGTGAGCGAGGCCGCGCGGCTGATCAAGTCCGGTTCGGTCTCCGTCGCCGGCGCGGTCCAACGGGACGTCAAACTGCCCGCCCCCCTCGCCCCCGCCACCCTGGTCAAGGTCGGCAAGCACCGCTTCGCCCGGCTGGTCAGCCGGTAGAATGAAGATCATGAGGGTCCAGAAAGCAATCTTCGCGGCGGCCCTGCTGCTCTGCCCCCTCCTCCTCGCCGCCCCAACGGCGCGTGTGACCTACATGCGCAGCTTCAAGCAGTCCCGGCCCGCCTTCCTGCAGATCGAGATCGCCCAAAACGGCGCCGCCCGCTATCAGGCCCGCGAAGTGGACACCGACCCCCTCTCCACCCTCGATTTCACCGCCTCCCCGCAGACGGTCCAGGAAATCTTCGCCGCCGCCGCCGCCCTGCACGACTTCGCCCACCCCTTGCAGTCACCACAGCCGGTCGCCTACACCGGTGACAAGATGCTGGCCTTCGACGACGGCGCCCATCGCCAGTCGCAGTCCTTCACCTACACCACCGACAAGCCGGCCGCCAAGCTGGTGGCCTTGTTTGAAAAAATCTCGGTCACCGGCATGAACGCCATCCGCCTCCAGCGCGCCCTGCAGTATCAGCCCCTCGACGTGCTGGCGCTGATGAACCACATCCAGGACGACTGGTCCAGCCACCTGATGGCCGAACCCCAGCTCCTCGCCCCCACGCTGGAGAAACTGGTCAGCGACGGCAACGCCATGTCCGCCGCCCGCCACCGCGCCGAAAAGCTGCTGCAAGCTTTTCAAAAGAAGTAGCGCGCTCAACGCCTCTTTTTTCAGGCGCCAAACGGCTGCTCGATGGAAGGCGACTGCGGCGTAAACCACTCCGCGCCCGCCGGGGTGATGTGCATGTCGTCCTCGAGCCGCACCCCGAACTCGCCCACAATGTAGATGCCGGGCTCGTCGCTGAAGGTCATGTTGACCTCGATCTTGCGCGGGTTGCCCCGCACCAGGTAGTACCACTCGTGCCCGTCGAGGCCGATGCCGTGGCCCAGGCGATGACCGAAGTACTTGTAGTCGGGGCCGTAGCCGGCATCGGAGACGACCTTGCGGGCGGCCGCGTCCACGTCGCCCATCGCCACCCCGGGCTGGGCGGCTTCCCGCGCCGTGGTCTGTGCCTTCTGCACGATCTCGAAGACTTTTTTCATCTTGTCGGTGGCCTTGCCCAGCACGAAGGTGCGGGTGATGTCACTCTGATAGCCTTCGACCGTGCAGCCGTCGTCGAGCATCAGCACCGTGCCCTCTTCGATCCGCTGCGGCTCGATCGAGCCGTGTGGCAGCGCGGTGTACTTGCCCACGTTGATGCTGGCGCCGCCGCGCAGCCCCTGGCGCGCGTAGGCGGCGTCTATCCATTGGCCCACCTGGACCTGGGTCATCCCCGCCTGCAGCCCCTTCCATACGGCGTGGTACACGGCCAGGGTGGCGTCGTTGGCGATCTGCATCAGCGCCAGCTCGGCGGGGCTCTTCACCGAACGGCACCCGGCGGTGACCGGCGTGCCGCTCACCAGGTGCGCCCGCGCGGCGGCTTCGCCGATGCCGGTGGACATGAAGAACGGCACCTGCTCCTCGATTCCGATCCGTCCGGTCGCCATCTTCAGATCGGCCAGCGTGCGGGCGATCAGCGTGTAGGGGCTTTCGTCCTCCTGCCAGGTGCGCACGTCATGGCCGAGGAAGCTGGCCCGCTGGATCTGCTCCAGCGCCCGGTTCTTCTCAAAAGCCGGGGTGATGTAGATGGGATCGCCCTTCTGCGGCAGCAGCATCCCCATGGTGCGCTCGCTGTTGAACCAATGCATGTTGGTGTAGTAGGCAAGCGAGCTGCCGCCGCGCATGAACAGGGCGTCGATCTTGTTCTGCCCCATCAGCTCCTGGGCCTTGCGCAGGCGCTGCTCGCGCTCGGCGTCGGTGATGGGAACAATCTTCGGCGTCACCGGCTGCAGCGCCAGGATCGAGTCCGGCAGTTGGGCCGCCCCGGCGCCGTCTCCGGCGCTGCTAGCGGGAGCAGCCGACTGGCCACAACCGGCCAGCACCACGGGCAGAGCGGCAGCTCCCAGGGCGGAAGTTTGCAGAAAACGGCGGCGGGAAGGGGTGGACATTGGTTTTCCTCGCGCCGACTATAGCAGAATAGAAAGCGGTTGCCCATGCACCGTCTGCTGGCTATCTATCCCGGCTCCTTCGACCCGCCCACCCTCGGTCACCTCGACGTGATCGAGCGCGGGCACCGCATTTTTCCCCGTCTACTGGTGGCGGTGCTGCGAAATGCCGATAAGCAGGCTATGTTCACCGCCGCCGAGCGGGTCGAGATGCTGCGTGAGGCCACCCGCCATCTGGAAGGGGT
Organism: Terriglobales bacterium; assembly: GCA_036561225.1. Classification (GTDB taxonomy): domain Bacteria; phylum Acidobacteriota; class Terriglobia; order Terriglobales; family SCQP01; genus SCQP01. Next base: position 5,623 of record DATBPS010000133.1, on the reverse strand, counting down.
CGAGGTGTGCGATTTCCAGGGTCTGCTGGTGGACTTTGCCCGCCAGCGCGGCGCCGGAGTGCTGGTGCGCGGCATCCGTGCCATCAGCGACTACGAGTACGAGTTTCAAATGGCCTGGATGAATCGCCGCATGTCGCCCGACCTGGAGACGGTCTTCCTCATGCCCGGCGCCGACTTCGCTTATCTCAGCTCGCGGCTGGTGAAGGAAGTCGCGGCCGGCGGCCGCTCCGTCGCCGGCATGGTATCGCCGGCGGTGGAGGCGCGCCTGCAGGCCAAACTGGCCGTCAAGGCGGGAGCGGGAGAAGTATGAGCCAGACCCAAGTGGATACCGCGCTCGCCGCCCGTACCCGCCGCATTGCCGTCTCCGCCACGGCGGCCATGCTGCACGCCGCCGGACAGTTGCGCGCCGAGGGCCGTGACCTGGTGGATCTGGGCGTCGGTGAACCGGACTTCCCCACCCCCGAGCACATCAAGCAGGCGGCGGCCGCCGCTCTGGCCCACAACCAGACGCGCTACACCGACATCGCCGGCCTGGCGGCGCTGCGTGAAGCCGTGGCCACCGCCCATGCCCGCGACTACGGCTCGGCGTATCCGCCCGAGCAGGTATTGGTCACGGTCGGGGGCAAGCACGGCCTGTTCAACGCCACCCAGGTGCTGGTGGATCACGGCGACGAGGTCATCGTTCCAGCGCCCTACTGGGTCAGCTTCACCGAACAGATTCGCTATGCCGGCGGCACGCCGGTCATCGTCTCGACCGATGAGTCGCAGGGCTTCACCCTGCCGGTCGCCGCCATCGAAAAGGCGCTGACGCCGCGCACCAAAGTCATTCTGCTCAACTCGCCCGCCAACCCCTCGGGGGCGGTGTTCCCGCCCGAGACCTTCCGTGCCATTCTCGACCTCTGCCGCCGCCGCGGCTTGTGGCTGGTGAGTGACGAGTGCTACGCCCAACTCAGCTACGACGCCCCTCCCTACAGCGTGGCCGGAGAGCCGGGCGCGGCCGAGCGGGTCATCATCGCCGGTTCGCTGTCCAAGACCTACGCCATGACCGGCTGGCGCATCGGCTACACCCTGGCGCCGCCGGCGGTGCACAAGGCCATGAACAGCCTGCAGAGCCACACCACCAGCAACACCACCACCTTCGCCCAGTACGGTGCCATCGCCGCGCTCACCGGCACGCAGCAGCCTGTGGCCGACATGCGCACGGCCTACCGCGGCCGGCGGGAAGTGATCGTGGCCGGCCTCAACGCCATCCCCGGCGTGCGCTGCGTCCGGCCCGCGGGCGCCTTCTACGCATACGCCAATGTGGGGCACTTCCTGGGCGGGAAGGGCCCGAAGAACACCATGGAGTTCTCCCACCGCCTGCTGCGCGAGGCGGGCGTGGTCTCGGTCCCCGGCGAAGCTTTCGGCACCACCGAGCATGTGCGCTTCTCCTACGCCGCCTCCATCCCGATGATCGAAGAGGGCCTGCGCCGCCTGCGCGATTTCTGCGCCGCGATTGGCTAACCCTTCTGCCAGACGTACTGGTCGGGCGCGGGCACGGCCGCCAGGCCGGCCAGGTTGTCGCTGTTGACGCCGTCGGGGAAGAAGCCGCCCGAGGTGCAGCCGCTACAGTGGAAGACAATGTCCAGCACCTGCCGCGGGCTGCGGATCGGGGTCAGCCCCTGCACCGTGGTCGAGAAGTAGCGGTAGTTCCCCACCGGGATATCCACCGCGTCGAGCGGCCCCAGCGAGTCGTTATCTATTTCATCCTGCAAGAGCTGATAGCGAATGTTGGCGGCATGCTCGCCCTCGGCGGCCAAAATGCGGGCGGCGGTGCCGAGGATCAGCTGGCTGGTGATATAGGGCGCGGCGCCGCCATAGGCGCTGACGCCGGTATCCTCGAAGGCGCGCGCCAGGGTCAGAAACTCGGCCTGGTTGGCGAAACCGACGCCCAGCGCGTCCAGGTTGATGGCCGGCTTGGCTACCGCGGCCGACCCCAGCAGTTGGCGCAGCAGAGCTACGTGGGCGCGCTCGTCCTGGGCGATCTGCGTGGCGATGGCCAGCCTCTCGGGGTGGAGGAACGGAACCTGCGCGCCGCCGGTGGTCGGCCCCGCGGTCCCAGTGCCGGAAGTCCCGATGCCGAAGGCATCGATGTGCTGGCCGGTGGTGGCCACGGTGTAAAACTCGGCTTCGAGGTATTCGAGGTTGAGCGCGAAGTTGGCAATGTCGGCATCGGTGACCGGCTTGGCCATGGGCGAGGCCTGCCGCCGCACCGCCGCTTTGAGCAAGGGCTGGGCGCTCAGGCCGAGGCCGCCCGCTACCGCCGCCACCGTGCCCGCGCTGGTGATCGCGGCCGCCTTCATGAACTGCCGCCGGCCATGGGTTTCTGTGAGGAAGGACATGAGGTTGGTTTCCTGTTCATCGAAAGTCCAGCGCTTCCCGCCGGTAGCGGATGGGAACTCCCCCTCCAGCGCCGGGTTGAGTGTGCTCAGCATTTCGTCTGAGGATCAGCCGTTCGGGGCGGGCACGCGTCGGTTTGCTACACTGAAATCGCCGTGCCGCTCTACGAATACGAATGCACCCGCTGCCACAAGCGGGTGGAGAAGATCCAGTCCTTTTCCGCCGAACCTTTGCGCGAGTGCCCCCACTGTGGCGGCGAGTTGGAGAAGCTGATCTCCGCCCCCGCCTTCCAGTTCAAAGGCTCGGGCTGGTACGTCACCGACTACGCCAAGTCATCAGGCGCATCCTCCCCGGCCAGGGAGTCCAAAGAATCGCAGGACTCGAAGCCGGCCTCGGACAGCAAATCCGCCGACAGCACCCCGGCGCCGGCGACCCCCGCCGCCCCCACGTCCAAGTCTTCGGGCGAGTAAACCGGTGGCGGTGACGCTCACCATCCTGGGCAGTGGCAGCCGCGGCAACGCAGCCCTGCTGGCCACCGATTCCACCTGCATCCTGCTCGACTGCGGCTTCAGCCGTCGCGAGCTCTTGCGCCGCATGGCTCTGTGTGGCTGCCCACCCGAGCGGCTGAACGCCGTGCTCATCACCCACGAGCACACCGACCACGTCGCCGGCCTGCCCCGCCTCGCCGCCTCGGTGGCGGCACCGGTCTTCATCAACCCCGGAACCCGCGATGCCATGGGCCGCGCCGGCGACGAGCTGCCCCGGGTTGAGAGCTTCACCCCGGGTCAGAGCTTCACCATCGGCGACATTGAGGTCAGCGCCTTCACCATCTCCCATGACGCCGCCGACCCGGTCGCCTTCCGCTTCCGCGCCGCCGGGGTGCGGGTGGCCTTCGTCACCGACCTCGGCTATATGGCCGCCAATGTCGCCGACCAGGTGCGCGGCGCCGATTGCCTGGTGCTCGAATCGAATCACGATCTCGAAATGCTCAAAAGCGGCGGCTACCCTTGGCCGCTGAAGCAGCGGGTGCTGAGCCGCGTTGGCCACCTCTCAAACGCCGGGTTGGCCGAGTTCCTGACCGGCGAGTTTGACGGCGCCGCCGCCCACCTCGTGCTGGCCCATCTGAGCGAGAACAACAACCTTCCCCACTTGGCCCAAATCTCCGCCGAGCGCGCCCTCGCCCCCCGCCTCTTCCGCCCCCAACTGCACCTGGCGCAGCAGGATGCCCCGCTGCCCGCCATCGTCCTTTAAGCTGGAAGTAGCATGAACCTGAAGAACCTGCCCCTGGGCTCCGCCGCCCCCGAGCGCGTCAACGCCATCATTGAGATCCCCAAAGGTACCCGCACCAAGTACGAGTACGACCCCCAGTTGGGCATTTTCCGCCTCGATCGCGTCCTCTATTCGTCCATGTTTTACCCCACCGCCTACGGCTTTTTGCCCAGCACCCTGGCCGCGGACGGCGACCCGGTGGACATCCTCATCCTGATCAGCGAGCCGCTCGACGTGGGCGTAATGGTCGAAGCCTGGCCCATCGGCCTGCTTAAAATGCGCGACGAAAAGGGGGAGGACGACAAAGTGCTGGCGGTAGCCACCCATGACCGTAGCTACCGGGAAATCCGTGAGCTGGAGCATGTCGCCGAGGACGAACTCCGCCTCATTGAGCACTTCTTCCGGACTTATAAGACCCTGGAGCACAAAGACGTCCTCAGCCAGGGATGGCTGGGCCGCAGCCACGCCCACCTGCTCATCGCCCAGGGGCGGGCCGAGTACGACACACACGTCAAAAAGCCCTAGTTCGGGTAGCCGAAAGTCTACTTGCCGCTTCTTTCCTTGACCCCCCGCCGTAGCGGCTGGTACGCTCTTTAAGATTGCGCAAACGCTACTACATCTTCATGGTCACCCATGACTGGGATGGCCAGATGCGCCGCATACCCGTGCCGGTCAAGTGGGTGGTGGTGTTTGTGGTCTGCGCCCTGGTGGGCGTCGGCACCCTGGCCGGCCTCGCCGGCTCCTACGGCCGCATGTTGACCAAGGTGGCCGCCTTCAACGAGTTGCGCAGCCGCCAGAACTTGCTCGAACAGCAGCTCTCCAGCTCCCGGCACGACGCCGACCAGTACAAGGCCGAGGTGGCCAGCCTGGGCAGTCTGGCGAGCGAGGTCAGCGCCCTCTACAACTTCAAGCACAACAGCAGCCTCAAGGACAGGGTCCGCAACGTCAGCCGCACCCCCGAACTGCCCGAGACGCCCAGCGACGGCGCCGCCCCCGACACCCTGCTGTACCGCAACTCGCTCAACAGCTTCCAGGTACTGGAAACCAGCGCCCTGCAGGCCTCGCTCCCGGGCCGCTTCAACGGCTTCGGCACCGCTGTCTGGCAGCCCGATATGTGGCCGGTGCGCGGTCGCATCACCAGCAGCTTTGGCGAGCGCATTGACCCGTTCGAGGGTGAAGGCGCATTCCACGCCGGTCTCGATATCGCCGTCGGCTACGGCACCCCGGTACACGTCACCGCCGACGGCATCGTCATCTTCGCCGGCGTCGAGAACGGCTACGGACGCACCGTCATCGTGGACCACGGCCACGGTATCCGCACCCTCTACGCCCATATGTCGGGCCTGGCGGTGACCGTCGGTCAGCACTTGGACCGCGACGAAGTGGTCGGCTTTGTGGGCGAATCCGGCCGCACCACCGGCGCCCATCTGCATTACGAAGTGCGCATCCAAAAAGCCCCGGTCAACCCCTACCGCTACCTGCACCCGTAGGGGGGCAGCTTTCAGCCGTCAGCACTCAGCCTTGACTGGCGCGGGCCGCTTGGACGCGCGTCCGCTTGCTGCTCGCTGACGGCTTCTCTGAAATTATCCCCGGCGGCAAGAAACCAAATGCTACAGTATCGGCTTCCAGCGCAAGGAAGGAGCCTCACATGCCTTCCGCGCGCGCCGATTTCGTGGCGGTCGAACGTTTGTCGCCTGCCGCCGTACCGCCTCCGCCTTCTGTTCCCCCGGTGGATCGCCAGCAGATCATCGCCCGCCGCCTCGCCGACGAGCGCCTGCGGCTGCGTCGCGAGGCCGGCCTCGACACCGGCCCCCAGCACTTCCGCCGTCCCGACGAGCGCGCCTTCACCGGCGAGGAGCGCTCGCTGGTCACCATCCTCTTTGGCGGGCTGACCTGGAAGCACGAGAAGCTCATCCAGGCCGCGTTTCAGGGCAATGGCTACAAATGCGTGGTGCTGCCCGACCCCGACGTGGCG
>DATBPS010000132.1:0-7486 GCA_036561225.1 Terriglobales bacterium | reverse complement strand
TGGTAGTTGCTCAGCGAGGCGAACCAGAGGTTCCAATCGAAGCGCGGCTGATAGGGAGCGAAGAGAAACCAGTCGCCCACCGGGCGCCGTGCCGGCTCCTGGGGCTTATAGCGGAAGGGATAGGCGGTCCAGTGCTCGCCGTCCGGGCTGCCCTGAAACTCAATCTCGTAGCGGTCGGGGGTCATCACCGCGAACAGGCCAAAGGAATCGGCCACGCGGAACGGCTGCAGGGCGGTGTTGACGGCGTCGGCGGCGGGGAGTGAGGGCCATACGCGCTGGACGAGGTTGTAGCCTGTCAGGCTGAGGAGCGCCAGGACCACACCGGCCGCGACCAGGCGCAGATTGGAGTTGCGGCTTTGGGGCCCTAAGGCGGCGCCGCGCTGGGGCCCGCGCCGCAGCAGCCAGCGCAGGTGGCGGTCGTCAAGGAGAGACAGCCCCAGACCGAGGACAAGATAGTTGAGGAAACCGTAGTTGGCGGTGAGGATGATGGCGATCTGCAATGGCGTGACGATCCAAAAGCAGACAATACGGAAGCGGCGCGGCAGAAAGGCCAGCCAGACCACGCCCAGTTCGACCATCAGGATGAGCAGAGCGAAGGCGGCTTGGGCGTGCTGCGGCAGTCCTTGCTGGGCGTACCAGCCCAGCCAGTTGGGCAGGGGCAGGTTTTGGTAGTACTGGTTGAGGGCGGTGAGATGGTGCCAGGCGGGGTCGCCGCTGAGCAGTTTGGCGATGCCGGAGCCAAAGTAAATGGTGAACCACAGCCAGCGGAGAGAGAACCAGGCCCACGGAGCGGGGGCGGTGTCGTCCACAAAGAGTGAGAACAGTCCGGCGGTCATGATCATGCCGTCGGACTGGTAATCGGCGAAGACCTGGGCGCAGGCGAGAAACGACAGGCAGGCGACGAAGCAGACGGCGAGGGCGGCGCGAGTGTGCCAACGGAGCATCATGGCCACGGCGGCGAACATTCCGAGTGCGGCCAGCAGCTCCAGGGCGCGGGCGCCGTGCCATAGCCAGAGCAGGGAAGGGGCGTACCATAAGCGTCCCGCCCAGCCGAAGTGGGCGGCCACGGCCTGCAGGTAATCGCCGGTCGGGAGAATGCCGCTGGGTCCGATGAGGCCGGGGGCCTGACGCCACCAGCTGAGGAAAATCCAGAAAAAGAGGAAGCCCAGCCAGCGCTGCCAGACTTGGGCCGCCAAGCGCACGGGCTATCCGGCGGAGGCGCCGGCGGCGGTCTGGTCGTCGCGGTGGCCGAGGCCGGTGGCCTGTACCCGCGCCAGCAGTTTCTTGTAGGGGATCTGCAGGCGTTCGGCGGCCATTTGCTTGTTCCAGCGGCAGGCCTCGAGCGCCTCCAGCAGCAGGCGGCGTTCGAGGGCGAGCGAGGCGCGGTCGAGGACATCGCTGAGCGCGCCGCCCCAGTCAAAATCGGCGGGCAGGCCGAGGCCGTCGCCGCCCGCCTGGGGGGCCCTGCGCAGATCCCGCAACTGCAGATCGGCGGCCTTGATCTCCCCGCCTTCAGAAAGAATGACCGCCCTTTCGATGGCGTTCTGCAGTTCCCGCACGTTGCCCGGCCAGCGGTATTCGAGCAGCGCCTTCTCCACCATCGGGCCGAGGCGCAGGGAAGGCTTGCGGAACTCGCGGCAGAACTGCTGCAGGAAATTTTCCGCCAGGGCGAGGACATCGCGGCCGCGGTCGCGCAGCGGCGGAATCAGAATGGGGAAGGAGGAGAGGCGGAAGTAGAGGTCCTCGCGGAACTGTTTGTCGCGCGCCGCCAGTTCGAGGTCACGGTTGGTGGCGGCGACGATGCGCACGTCCACCTGCACCGTCTGCACGCCACCCACCCGCTCGAATTGGCGCTCCTCCAGCACCCGCAGGATTTTGGCCTGCACGGTGAGCGGGAGTTCACCGATTTCGTCGAGAAAGATGGTGCCGCGGTGGGCCAGTTCGAACTTGCCCAGTTTGCGGGCGCTGGCGCCGGTGAAAGCGCCTTTTTCGTGGCCGAAGAGTTCGGTCTCCACCAGGGTTTCGGGGATGGCGGCGCAGTTGATGGCCACGTAGGCCTCGCCGGCGCGGGGGCTGAGCTGATGCACGGCGCGCGCAAACAGTTCCTTGCCGGTGCCGCTCTCGCCCAGCAGCAGGGCGGTGGTGTCGGTGGGGGCGATGCGCTGCAGGGCGGCGGCGGCGCGCCGCATGGTCTCGTGCTCGCCGATGATCTTGGGGAAGCCGTAGCGGGCCGAGAACTCCTCCTTGAGCAGGACGTTCTCGCGCAGCAGCTTCTGCTGCGCGATGGCGCGGCCCAGCAGCAGCATGAGGTGGCTGAGGTCGAGCGGCTTCTGGACAAAGTCAAAAGCGCCGTCCTTCATGGCCAGCACCGCCTCTTCGATGGAGCCGTAGGCGGTCATGATGATCACCGGGGTGGTGGGCGAGAGCTCGCGTGCCGCGTGCAACACCTGCAGGCCGTTCTCTCCCGGCAGTTTGAGGTCGGTGAGCACGGCGGCGTACTGCGCCTGGCGCAGCGCCCGCAGAGCGGCGGTGCCATCGGCCGCCTCCGCCACCTGGTACCCCTCGCCCTCCAGCGCGGTGCGCAGCATCGCCCGCAGTTCGTGCTTGTCTTCCACCAGCAGCAGTGTGTCCATGGCGCTAGGCGGCCGCTCCCGGCAGCCGGATTTCAAAGATGGTGTGACCCGGCGCCGCATCGGCGAGCAACACCGAGCCGCGGTGGGCGGTGATGATTTTGTGCACCATGGCCAGGCCCAGCCCGGCGCCGCTGGTCTTGGTGGTGAAGAAAGGAATGAAGATCTTGTCGGCCACCGCGGCTTCGACCCCTGGGCCGTCGTCCATGAGGAGTACCCGTACCTCGTCGCCGACGCGGCCCGCCCCGCGGATGCGCACCACGCCGGGGCGGCCCCCCTCGAGGATGGCCTCCACCGCATTGCGCAGCAGATTCATGATGGCCGAGCCAAGCAGCGTGGCGTCGCCGGTGACGGCGGGAAACTCGCCTTCCAGAATGACCACCACCGACTGCTGCTGCGCGCCCGTCTGGGCGCGCAGATCCTCGGCGCATTGCACCACCAGCGCCCGCAAGTCCACCCGCTCAAAAATGATGGGCAGGGGGCGGGCAAAGGTGAGGAACTCGCTGGCCATGGAGTTGAGCAGACTGACCTGATCGAGGATCTTGCCGACTTTGGCGCGGACGGCGGGATCGGGGAAGTCGCGCAGCATCTGGCCATAGCCGGAGATGGTGGCCAAACCGTTCTTGAACTCGTGGGCGATGCCGGCCGCCATCTCGCCCAGCGAGCTGAGGTTCTGACGGCGGTGCAGTTCCTCCTCGAGGGCATGGATCACGGTCAGGTCGGTGAGCAGGCAGATGAGGCCGGCGGCGGTGGCGGAGTGGGCGTCCTGGGAGCGCAGCGGGAAGAGGGTGACACCGAGCCGCCGGCCGTGGCCGTCGGGGGTGGTGTAATGCAGGTTCTTGCGTTGCAGGATGCGGCGCGTTTCGAGCGCCTCGGCCACCAGTTCGGCGGCCAGGCCGAGCCGTTCGCCGGCGGGCTCGTAGAGTTCGGCGTCGCGCAGGAGGGCGGTGGCGGCCAGGCCCAGCGGCTGCTCGAAGCCGAGGGCGGCCCGGGCGGCGGGGTTGGCGGCCAGCACGGTTCCGTGGGCGTCAAAAAAGACCACCCCGCTGGGCAGATGGCCGAGCAGCTCGCTCGAGAGGCGAAGTGCGTCGGGAGCGGTGGCGGCCGCCATGGAGACCGGTTCGGCCATGGGGGTCAGTTTACCCCAGCCAGAGTCGCCAGGGACCGAGTCGCCCCGGCAACCTAGGGCAAGATCGCAGGGCCACGTGTGCAAAATTCGGAGCGGCGCGCCCTTTCCGGGTAGCGACTCTGGGGAAGGGGCGAGAAGCAAGTGGCGCGAGGCCGCAGCCGGAGACGGCGAGGGAGCGTACACAGGCGTACGTGACCGAGCCGGATACGGCGAGAACGAAGCGCCGCGCCGCTTATCGCCCCGCCCCAATCCAGAGTCGCCACAGAGCCGGCGTGAACGCCAAAGCCGCTGCTGCGGCGGCGGCCAGGAACACCCCGTAGGGGAGCGGCCAGAAGGCCGCGGTGGCGCGGGCGCGCGACCAACTGCGCCCGCGGCGGCGCTGTCGCAGGGTGAGCGCCACGGCCACCACCACGCCCGCCAGAGCGGCGGCGATGGAGGCCATGAAGAGGGTGATCGCCATGCCGCGCAGGCCCAGGAAAGCCCCGAGAAAGCCGAGCATCTTGACGTCTCCCCATCCCACCCCGGCGCGCCCGCGCAGTTTTTGGTAGCCCCACCCCAGCAGCGCCAGCCCGGCCGCGGCGCCGCCGCCGGCCAGCAGGGCGCTCCGCCACCCGGGGGCGGTCCAGAGCGAGAAGATCAGGCCCACCGCCCAGCCGCCCAGAGTGATCTCGTCCGGCAATTGGCGGGTTTGCCAGTCGGTGGCCGCCAACACCAGCAGGCAGCCCAGAAAAAATGCCTGCCGGATAAACTCGACTCCGCCTCCGGTGTGTTGCCAGGCCCAGACGAAAGCCGCGGCGGTAGCCAACTCGAGCAGCGGCTCGCGCCAACCGATGGCCACCCGGCAACTCCGACAGCGTCCGCGTAGCAACAGCCAGGAGAGCAGCGGGACATTCTCCCAGGCCCGCAGCGGGCGCAGGCAATGGGAGCAACGCGATGCCGGCGCGACCACCGACAGGCCGCGCGGCAGCCGGTCGGCGGCCAGCGCGAGGAAGCTGCCGCCCACCAGGCCCCACATTGCAATCCACCAGGCGGCAACCATGGTTCAACCGCGCAGGAAGCCGGTACCCTGTGGCGTTGCCACCTCGCAACCGTACAGGACATCGAGGCGGGGAAAGAAATGGGTGAGGTAGGCTGCGCCCTGGCTGAGTATCAGGCGCGGGTCGGGGCCGTGACCGCGCGGCGGGCCGTCGCCGTAGCCGCCCTCCAGTTCGCGCACCGTACTCAGGCCGGCGGTGACCTCGCCGAAGGGGGCGAAGCCTTGTTTGTCGAGCGCGGGATGATCGGCCAGGTTGATGAATATTTCGGTGGTGCGTGAGTTGCGGCCACTGGCGGCAAAGCTGATGGTGCCGGCCCGGTTGGAGTGGGTCACTGGGTCGTCGGGAATGGTGCGTTTGCGCCATGCCTGGGACAGCGCCGGGGTGGGGCTGAGGCCCCACTGAACGACAAAACCTGGCACCACGCGGTAGAAGGCGTTGCCGGCGTAGTAGTGGGCCGACAGCAACTCGTAAAAGCGGTCGGCGGCCCGCGGCGCCCAGTCACGGTGAACGGTGAGGGTGAAATTCCCGCCCGTGGTGCGGCAGGTGGCGGTGTAGACCCCCGGCGCCTGCGCCGCAGCCGTGAGCAGCAAAATTCCGGCAATCGCCAAATGCCGGTAAGCTGTTCGAGTGAAGATTAGCGCCCGCATCAACACCTTCAACGAGGAGGATAACATCGCCGCCGCGCTGGAGTCGGTGCGCTGGGCGGACGAGATCGTGGTCGTCGATTCCTTCTCAACCGACCGCACCGTGGAGATCGCCCGCCGCTACACCGAGCGCGTTCTGCAGCGGCCGTTTGTGAGTCATGGGGATCAGCACAATTATGCCGATAGCATCTGCACCCATGACTGGGTGCTGACGCTCGACGCCGACGAGCGCCTGACCGGCGAGCTGAGCGCCGCGCTGCAGCGGGTGCGGGCCGGGGGCGATCCCGCCTGTGACGGCTTCCGCATGGCGCGCCGCGCCTGGTACCTGGGCCGGTGGATACGGCACTCGGGCTGGTATCCAGACTGGCAGACACGTCTCTATCGCCGCTCCGCCACCCGCTGGGCGGGTGATCCGCCCCACGAGGCTCCCAAGGTGAACGGCCAAGTCGAAACCCTGCCGGGAGACATGCTGCACTACACGCGGCGGAGCCTCCACGAGCACGTGGCCATCATGAATTACTACACCGGCCTGGCGGCTTCGGCGCGGCTGGAGAGGGGGCAGAAGATCTCGCCGCTGCGTCTGGCCTTCAGCCCGGCGTGGACTTTTTTCCACACCTATGTGGTACGGCAAGGCTTTCGCGATGGCTGGCCGGGGGTGGTCATCGCCCATTTGGCGGCCAGTTACGTGGCGGTGCGGCAGGCCAAGATGCTGGAGGCGCAGCGGCTGAACGGGGGGCGGCTGGTTGGAACAAAGCCGGCCGCCCCGGGGTCTAAAGATACAGGGAAGCTTCCGTAGTAAATTAAGGGAAGGCGCTGATGAGCACGCACGACACCACCGTCGGATTTTCGCCTGCTCTGGCCGCTCCCGCCTGGGGGGAGCAGCAGTTGGCGGTCGAGCTGCGCGCCGGTTCGGTGGAAGCCTTCAACTACCTCATCTCGGTCTACCACGGGCCGCTGTTCCGCTTTCTGAGCCGTGTGTGTCACGACCGCGAGGACGCGGCCGATGTGCTGCAGGATGTCTTCCTGAAAGTTTTCCGTGCGGCGGCGTCGTTTGAAGGCAAGAGCAGCCTAAAGACCTGGCTCTACCAGATCGCGCTGCACGAAGCCAGCAATCATCGGCGGTGGTGGCGGCGGCATAAAAGCCAGGAGACCTCGCTGGAAGAGCCGGATGCCGAGGGTCATGCGGGCTGGTCGGAGCGGCTGGCCGACGGCAAGGAGTCACCCCTGGGGCTGGCCCTGCGCAACGAGCAGCGGCGGCGGCTGCAACAAATGCTGGCGGCCGTGCCGCAGCCTTTCCAGACCACGCTGGTGCTGCGCGAGATGGAAGGCTTCAGCTACGACGAGATTGCCGAAATCGAGCAGGTTCGGGTCGGCACCGTGAAGTCGCGGCTGTTGCGCGGCCGCGAGATGCTGCGCGTGCAGTGGGAGCAGCAAACTTCGGCGGAAGCGGGCGGGAACGGCTTGAGAAAGGCGGAGAACCATGTCTAGTCTGCATGTTTCGGTGCTGGACCCCTCGCCGCAAAGCCTATGCGCGCAGTTTCAGCCGGCGCTGTCCGCCTATCTGGACGGCGAGCTGGACATGGGCCATAGCGGGGTGCTGATCCGCCACCTGGAAGTCTGCCGGGAGTGCGCGGGCAAACTGGAAATGTATCGGCAAATAGCGGAGCAGATGCGCGCCCTGCCGGCCCCGGCGCTGCCCGCCGACCTGGGGTTGAAGTTGCGGGTGCGCGCCTCCCACTACGCCGTGCGCGGGCAGAGCGTGCTGTACTGGCGGATGCGGCTGATGCATCTCATTCAAGCCATGGCGGTGCCGGCGGCGGTGGGCACGGCGACGGCGCTGTTTCTGTTCAGCGCTCTGGCGGGCGGGGTGCAAGCCCGGGTGAGCGCGCGGCCGGGTACTCCCGATGTGCAGGTGGGCATGGGGGCGATGCCGCCGCGGCTGGCGCGCTCCTCGGATTTCGATATCGCCGGGCCGATGATGGTGGAAGCCCAGATTGACTCCAGCGGGCATGTCTACGGCTACAGCGTCCTCTCGGGCAAGCCCGA
>DATBPS010000131.1:0-5486 GCA_036561225.1 Terriglobales bacterium | reverse complement strand
ATGACGCCGGTCAACTTGCCGCCCACCCGCCCTTCGCTCCGCACCCGCACCAGCCGCCCGGGTGCGGGCGCCGGCATCGCCAGGCTCACGGTGACGTAATTGTCCGTCAACGCCTGACCGCCGCGCAGGGTCAGCGCGGGCAGCGTCGTGCCCACCAGGCGATCGAGGAAGGCCCGCTGTTTGTCCGCCCCGAGGCGGCGCAACTCGGTGGCTCGTGCGGCGGACACCGCGGCGGGCACCGCTCGCCAGCGCCCCGCCGCCACCTCACGGGCGGACTCCGTGCCGGGGCGTTCGGAGTAGGGAAACACGTGCAGATACGCCAATGGTAGGCGCTCGATGAGGGCCAGCGTCCCGGCGTGCTCGGCGTCGGTTTCGCCGGGGAAACCGGTCATCACGTCGGCGCCGATGGCGGCCAGCGGCACCGCCGCGGCCAGCGCCTCCACCCGCGCCGCATAGTCGCGGGCGCGGTAGCGGCGGCGCATGCGGCGCAGCACCGTGTCGCTGCCGCTCTGCAACGGCAAATGGGCGTGACGCGCCAGCCGCGGCTCCGTCGCCATCAGCGTGGTCAGCCCCGCGCTCCAGTCCATGGGTTCCACCGAACTCAGTCGCAGTCGCGGCGCCGCCGTCTGCTCCAGCAGAGCCGCCACCAGGTGCTCGAGGCGCAGCTTCGACTCAAGATCACGCCCCCATTGCCCCAGGTTGATGCCCGAAATTACGATCTCCTGCTGCCCCGCCTTCACCAGTGCGGCAATCTCCGCCAGCACGCTGCCCAGCGGGCGCGAGCGGCTGCCGCCGCGCACCTGGGGAATGACGCAGAAGCTGCACGCCCGTCCACACCCCTCCTGCACCTTCACCACCGCCCGCGTGCGGTCGGCTGGTGGCGTCTCCAGCCAGGCCAGGTTGGCCAGCTTGGCGGCGGGCGCCAGCGACTCCGGAGGTAGAAGCTGCGCGCCCAGTTCCCACTTGGCGGCGTGGCCGGCGACCACCTCCACTCCCGGCAGCCGATGCAGCTCCTCCGGCGCGCGTTCGGCATAGCAGCCGGTGACGGCGATCCGGGCTCGCGGCCGGGCCGAGCGCAGCCGGCGGATCACCCGCCGCGCTTCGGCGTCGGCCTCGGCGGTGACCGTGCAGGTGTTGAGGACGATCCAGTCGGCCGCCTCCTCCGCCGCCGGCGTCAACCCCGACTGCCGCAGACGCTCGCCCAGCGCCGCGCCGTCGGCCTGGTTGGCCCGGCACCCGAAGTTGCGCAGATGGAAGGTCGCCACCCCCTCATTATCGCTTGACAGCCCCAACCCCGAATGTATAATTATTCCAGCAATGAATAATTATTCTAAAACGCGCGTGGCCATCGCCGGCGCCACCGGCTATGCCGGCCGCGAGCTGGCCCGGCTGCTGGCGCGCCATCCCGGAGCGCGCGTCGAGGCGGCGCTCGATTCCACCACCGGGGTGGAGGCGGCGCTGGCCGCCGATCCCGATTTCGTCTTCCTGGCCACCCCGGCGGAGGTGAGCACCGCCTGGACGGCGGCGCTGCGGGCCGCCGCGCGGCCGCCGCGCATTGTCGACCTGAGCGGGGCGTTCCGCTTCGACCCGGGCATCGTCTATGGCTGGCCGGAGAGGAATCGGGCGGCCATCCGCGACGCGGCGCTGGTCTCCAACCCCGGCTGCTACGCCACCGCCGCCAATCTGGCGCTCGGTCCGCTGGTCACCGCCGGGGTGATCGAGACCAGCGACATCATCTGCGACGCCAAATCGGGGGCCAGCGGCGCCGGCCGCGGCCTGCGCCAGGACCTGCACTTTTGCGAACTGGAGGCCAACTGCAGGGCCTACCACGTCTACGCCCATCGCCATGCGCCCGAGATTGCCCGCCATTGCGGGCTGGATGCCGCGACCTTTGCCTTTACCCCGCACCTGCTTCCCACCTCGCGCGGCATTCTGGCGACCCTGTATGTCAGGCTGCGCGGCGACGACCTCGCCGGCGCGTACGCCCGCGCCTACATCGGCCATCCCTTCGTGCGCCTCCGCGGCGGCGAGTTGCCGGAGTTGAACGACGTCAACCACACCAACTTTTGCGACATCGGCTGGAAGGTCCGCGCCGATGGCCGTCAGGCGGTGATCGTGAGCTGCCTCGACAACCTGCTCAAGGGCGCCGCCGGACAGGCGGTGCAGAACTTCAACCTGATGTCCGGCTGGCCGGAGGAGACGGGGCTGGCATGATCACCGTCATCAAGCTGGGCGGCAGCCTGCTCGAACCCGCCCCCGCGCCCGACCTGGTGGCGGCGCTGGCGCGCGTGGCGCGGGTCAAGAAGCTGGTTTTGGTGCACGGCGGAGGCAAGGCGCTGACCGCCCTGCTGCAGCAGCTGCACACCCCCACCGAGTTTCGTCAGGGCCTGCGCGTGACCACGCCGGCGGTGCTCGAAGCCGCGCTCATGACCCTGGCGGGCCAGGTGAACACCCGGCTGGTGGCCGCCCTCCAGGCCGCCGGGATGCGCGCGGCGGGGCTTACCGGATGCGACGCCGGGCTGTTGCGCGCGCGGCGGCTGCCTGAGCTGGGCGCGGTGGGCGGCGAGCCGCGCGCCGACGCCAGGCTCTGCCGCACCCTGCTCGCCGCCGGCTGCACCCCGGTCATCGCCTCGTTGGGTCTGGACGAGGACGAACCCGGCGCCATTTTAAACATCAACGCGGATCAGGCCGCGGCGGCGGTGGCGGCGGCGCTGCGGGCGCACCGCCTGCTGTTCTTCACCGACGTGAACGGGGTGCTCGATGACGCCGGGCGAACCATCCCCCGCGCCTCCCTCGCCGACCTTGAAGCCATGACCGCCGCGGGCACGCTCCACGGCGGCATGCTGCCCAAGGCCGCCGCCTGCCGCGCCGCGCTCACCGCGGGCGTGGCCAACGTCACCATTCTGGGGCCGGCGGCCGCGCCGGCGCTGGAATATGTCTGCGCCGGCGCGCAACTCGCCGGCACCGAGCTACTGCCATGACCCCTCCTCCCGCCGCCCCCGAACCCGCACCCCTGGCCTGGCCGCAGGGCTTCCGTTTCGCCGCCGGCCACTGCGGCATCAAGCGCAAGGCCGCCGACCTCATGCTGGTCACCATGGAGCGCCCGGCGGCCGCCGCCGCCCTGTTCACCACCAACCGCCTGCAGGCGCCCCCGGTGCGCCTCTCCCGCGCCCATCTGGCCGCCGGCGGCGGCTGGGTGCGGGCCCTGGTGGTCAACAGCGGCAACGCCAACTGCGCCACCGGACCCGCCGGCCGCCGCGCCGCGCTGGCCATGACGCGCGCCACCGCGCGCTGGGTGGGCTGCCCCGTCGAGCAGGTCCTGGTGGGATCCACCGGCGTCATCGGACAACCGCTGGCGGTGGACAAGATACTGGAGGCGCTGCCGGTATGGATCGGTAAGAACGACACCCCGCTCGCCGCCGCCCACGCCATCCGCACCACCGACACCTGTGCCAAAGTCGCCGCCGCCGAGTTCCGCGACGGCAGCCGCACCTACCGCGTGGCGGGCATGGCCAAAGGCTCGGGCATGATCCATCCCCGCATGGCCACCATGTTCGGCTTCCTGTTCACCGATGCTCCGCTGTCGCCCGCCTCCTGCCGCACGGCACTGCACGCCGCGGTGGAGGAGTCCTTCCACCGCATCACCGTGGACGGCGACACCTCGACCAACGACACCGCCGCCCTGTTTGCCAGCGGCGCCGCCGGCGGCCGGCTCTCCGCCGCCGGCCGCCGCAAGTTCCAGCAGGCGCTGACCGAAGTCGCCCAGTCGCTGGCCCGCCAGATTGTGCTCGACGGCGAAGGCGCGCGCCACTTTGTCACCATCTCGGTGGAGGGAGCGCGCACCGCGGCCGATGCCGACCGCGTCGCCCGTGCCCTGGCCCACTCCCCGCTGGTGAAGACCGCCATTGCCGGCGCCGACGCCAACTGGGGACGGGTGCTCTCGGCCGCCTCCAGTTGCGGGGTGAACTTCGATCCCGAGCGCGCCTCCATCTGGTTCAGCGGCTTGGCGGTGTATCGCCGCGGCCAGGCGCTGCCGTTCGATGAGAGCGAAGCCAAGCACCGCCTCGAGCGGCACCAGGTGGCCATCCGCATTGCCCTCGCCGCCGGCCGCGCCTCCGCCTGGATGTGGACCTGCGACCTGACCGAAGGCTACGTCCGCATCAACGGCGCCTACCGAACTTAGCGGCCAGTACGGGAAATCGGCCCTACGGTAAACTGGGCGCGTGAAGACGACGGTGGAGCTGCCCGATGAGTTGATGGTCGAGGTCAAAGTGGCGGCGGCGCGCCGGCGCTGCACGCTGCGGGAATTTGTGGAGGCGGCGCTGCGGCGTGAAATGGCGCATCCGGTAAAATCCGGGCGGGCGAAGCCGCCTCGGCTCAAGCTGACCACCAGCCGCGGGGGACTTGCGCCGGGCTTTGATGCCGCCAACCGGGAGACGATGTACAACTGGATCGGCCGACGGCCTTGATCGCCCCACGCGGGGGTCACGCCGTTTGCACTGCGGGCAAAGCCGGAGCGGAAGGCTGCGATTCACGCAGTGGCGGCCCGCCCCCGGCAAACAACGAGGCGCGGACCCGACCGGGCTGGGGCTCACAAGGTCGAGCGTCAAGCGGGCCGAGTGGCGAAGCCACTCGGGGTCCGCGCCAATCAACGACGCGGGGTTTGTGGCGGTTCCGGGATTGAAGGTGCGGGATCCGCTGCTGGAATAACCGGATTTCAGCTACCATGAGGCGATGGCGAGGGCGCTCATCCCCGACAAGCTGTACTTCAAGATCGGCGAGGTGGCGCGTCTGGCCGGAGTCGAGCCCTATGTGCTGCGCTTTTGGGAGAGCGAGTTCCCTGCCCTCAAGCCCGGCAAAAGCACCAAGGGGCAGCGCCTGTACCGCCGCCGCGAGGTGGAACTGGCGCTCCAGATCAAGACCCTGCTGCACGACCAGGGTTTCACCATCGCCGGCGCCAGGAAGAAACTGAAGAGCGAGCACAACGGCAAGCATGCGCAGACGGCGCTGCCGCTGGCCGCCGGCCGTGACCGCGAGTTGCTCGACCGCGTGCGGGCGGAACTGGCGGCCATCACCGCCATCCTCGAACGCAAACACTGACGCCCGGTTGGGCGTCAAGCGGGTCGAGTGGCGAAGCCACTCGGGGTCCCGCGCCAATCAAACGCCCGGCACCGCGTGCTAGACTGGCAATACCCCGTTGTACCCGCCTCTGGACCGGTTTCGGGACGTAGCGCAGCCCGGTAGCGCACTTGCTTGGGGTGCAAGGGGTCGCGAGTTCAAATCTCGCCGTCCCGACCAAACTTTTCAGGGGCTTGCGCGATTCGTACCACACACAGAGTCGCCCCGGCTCTACGCCAACAACGGGGGACCAGCGGGTCCCGGAACCGGTCAACCACATAGTACCTTGACGCGCATGCGGTAGTTTTCGAAGTTGCGGAAGCCGTAAGCCTGGCGGCTTATGAGCTCCATTTTGTTGTGGAAACCTT
>DATBPS010000130.1:0-1509 GCA_036561225.1 Terriglobales bacterium | reverse complement strand
GCGGTGCGACGCTCTGGTTGTGCGCCGCGACCCAGGCCATGGCCCTGGGGCTGTCCTGCTCCAGCCAGATGTTCGGATCGGTGGGAATGTCGGCGGCGTGGGCGGCGGTCAGGGTCAAGGCGGCGATCACAATTCCCAGAGCGAGGCGCATGGTCCGCTGGTTACCGCCGCCGGGGCGGGGAATGCAAATCGACCGGCCGCATTCGTGCCGGGACCGGCCAACCTAGTGAGCACGGCTGCCTCCAGGAGAGTCTATTCGACGGGCGGCTCCCAAAGCTCCAGCTGGTTGCCTTCGGGATCGAAGATGCGGGCAAATCGGCCCACCTCGGGACTATCCCATGCAGAATCCGTTTTCACGTCAATGCCGCCCTTCCGCAGCTTCACCAGAAGCGCGTCCAGGTCCGCGACCCGAAAGTTGATCATCCACTGCTTGTCGGCCGACCAGTAGTCCGTATCACCAGAGAACGGCAGGAACAGAGTCGGGCCCGCCGCCTGTTGCCAGGGGTCGTAGCCTTGCCCGCCCACGCCAAGGTGGGTGAGGTACCATTGACGCAGGGCGTCAGGATCCTTGGCGCGGAAGAATACGCCGCCGATACCGGTCACAGCCATGACGGTCTCCCCAAAGTCATTTC
This sequence comes from Terriglobales bacterium, assembly GCA_036561225.1. Classification (GTDB taxonomy): domain Bacteria; phylum Acidobacteriota; class Terriglobia; order Terriglobales; family SCQP01; genus SCQP01. The sequence goes on along the minus strand of DATBPS010000130.1, from coordinate 877 downwards.
TGCCCATAGACGCTGGGCGGGATCGCTCTCGGCGAAGCCGAAACCGTAAGGTTGAGCAGCACGGTCTTGCCGACGCCGCGCAGACCGAGCAGCATCATGCCCTTGGTCGGCCGGCCGGGCCAGCGCCCGCTCCATGTCGATGCTCGCCGTCTCGATGAGGGCGTCGCGGCCCAGCGCTTGCGGACCGTGGTGACGACCTTGCGGGCGTCCTCCTTGTCGGGGGGCAGGAAACGGCGGACCCAGCGATAGCTGCGGTCGAGCAGCCCGGGCGACGAGGTCGTCGGATAGGCGCGCACCGAGATCGTGCGCGGCTGCCGCCCAGGCGCGGGGACGTCCGAGATGGCCATCTCAGAACGCGGCGCCCGAGGTCATGCTGAAGAAGCTTGAGATGAAGGTCGTCGCCGTAAATGCGATGGCCAGGCCGAAGACGATGCCGATCCCGCGGCGCAGCACCGAACCACCTTCGGAAAACGCGAAGCCCAGACCCGTCAGGACGATGGCGATGATGCCCACGGCCTTCGCAACCGGCCCGGACAGCGAGTTCTGGATTGTGGTGAGCGGCTGGTCACAGCCTCGTGCATAATGCGCTGGTGTCCCTGCCCACCCCGACCTTGCCCACCGCCCGCCTGCGCCTGCGGCCGTTCGACGAGGCCGATACCGACGCCATCTTCGTCCTGCAAAGCAATCCGCGCGTCTTGCGCTACTGGGATGGGCCGCCGTGGACGGACCGCGCCCAGGCGCAGCGCTTCATCGCCGCCTGCCGGCAAATCGAGGCGGAGGGCTCTGGTGCGCGGCTGGCCATCGAGCGCGCCGCCGACGGCGGGTTCATCGGCTGGTGCGCCCTGAACGCGTGGAATCCGGACTATCGCAGCGCCAG
>DATBPS010000129.1:0-4388 GCA_036561225.1 Terriglobales bacterium | reverse complement strand
CACGGTTCTCCGCCTTGCTGAAATCGGTCAGCGGTTCGTTGCGGAACTCGGACAGGCGGGACAGGTCAAGAGCCCGGGGAGCGGCGGTGTCAACGGTAGCCATGAATCCATTATAAAAGAGTGAGGAGGGAACAGAGGAATATGGGTATCGAGAGCGGTGATCACGCCTCGCTTCCGTCCCCGTCGTCATCACGCATATTGCGCACCCAGGCGTTGATTTCCTCAATACCACCGGGGAAGTTGCCCAGGATGCCGGCCGATCCCTCAAACCGATTCTTCTCCCACCGTACCGGCCGAAGGACGGTCGTGCCGTTGACGTCGGCTTCCACCCGATCGCCCGCCCGCAGTCCCAACCGCTGGCGCACTGCCTTTGGCACCGTGACCTGCCCGTGCCGGCTGATCCGGCTATAGGCGAGTGTGGCTTCTTCTTTACCCATGATTAGAGCAAACCATCTTTATTTTACGGCGAGTGTATGGGCGGGTGGGGCGACCAAGGTTCGTATCAGATTGTAGGCAAACACTGTAAAGGCGGCCACCTCGAGGCTGGCCGAGAGCGGCAGCCACTTCCAAGCCAGCGGCAGCCAACCGGGGTAAGCCAGCAGCTCGCCGCTGACCCGCAAAAGGCAGCCCACCTCGAGCGTCGCCAGGCTGAGAAACATGAGGATTGGACTGTAGAGCTTGCGCATGCCCGAAAACGCCGGAAGGATTCGCTGACCGATGGTTAGCACCATGGTGGCGATAAACCCCACCGTGAAGGCATGGCGGCCCGACCCGCTCAGTCCGCCGGCCGGCAGCAGCGCGGCGGTAATGCCCAGAGCCGCCGAAACCAGCAGCCAGAAGTAGGCGATGCGCAGGAACCAGGGGAAGGTCCAGTGCACACCCTGAATTTTGGCGGCGGCCACCGCCGGCAGAAAAATCTTCAGGCCGTACACCGCCGACACCGCGACCACGGCCCAGAGGATCGCCGCCGCCAGTCCCCAGCCCAGCAGGGTTACGACCGCTCCGGCGGCCACCAGCGCCGCCAGGGCGCGCGGCGCCCAGGGCGCTGAAGGTCGCAATCCGGCGAAGACGGGCAGCCAGCGGGTGCTGAAACCGAAGACAAACGGCGCTAGAAAGGCCCAAGCCATCAACTCGACCAAGCGCCCGTCCCAGGCGGCGGGCAGCACCGGGCCGGCGTGGGCGCCCAGCGCTGCCAGTACCCCGCCCAGATTGATCAGCAGCGTCAGGCCAAATCCCAGAGCGCCGGTGAGCACCAGGAAAATCCAGCCGGGCAGTTTTTCCCGCGGCTGAGCCGGATCGCGGGGCAACTTGGGCCGGTGCGCCCGGCTCACCAGGTACTGGAAGATCCCAAACGCTGCCAGTTCCAGTCCGGCCGATAGCGGCAGCAGCACCCGCCAATGGGCCTCGGTCACCCCCGTGCACCAGCGCATGGCCACGCCCGCCGTCCAGAGCGCCCAGCAGGTCCAGGCGGCGGTGAAGTTCACCCGGGTGGAGGTTTGGCGGGTGAGGGAGTGCAGACCGATGCCGAGGATGAAGCTTCCCACCCAGCCGTAGACTTCGGCGTGCCCGTGCGCCTGCAGCCAGGCGGGTCCCACCGCCTGCACCGTCTGCTGATGGCTGATGGCGAACAGATTCCACAGCCCGAGAAAGCTGCCCGGACCGAGGAGAAAGACCAGACCGGAGCTGATAAAGGCGATCAGCAACCGCGACATGCGCCGCTCGTAGCGGCGCATGTCTTCGTACGTTCGATCCAGCTCAGTCTGGCTGGCCATGCCCCGCTTCGGCTTCCGTCGCCAGGGCGCGGGGAAACAGAATGTTGTTCTCCAGATGGACATGCTGTTTCATGTCGGCTTCAAACTGGCCCAGCGCCTGGTACAGGGTGCGATAGGTATTGCAGGCGTCCGGCGGCGGCATGAAGTCGCCCCCCAGCTTGCGAATCTCGGCCAGGTCGCGGCCGGCGTGATCGTGCTCGACCAACATCATGCGCACCGGCTGCGTCAGGCTGGCTACACCGCCGGAGGGATCGGTGCGGCCGGCCGCCATGCGGCTAATCGCCGGAAACAGAATCAACTCCTCCTTGGCCATATGCTGCGCCATCTCGCCCGCCATGGCCATAAACGTATGGCGGATGCGCATCAATTCCGGATGGCGGCTGCCATGGGCGGCGATGCACTTCTCCAGCCAGGTCTCGATGTGCGGCGTTTCCCGCCGTACATATTGGTGATGGCGTTCCACGATATGGGCGATCAACGCCGGCAACGGCTCCCGTTGCCAATGCGCGTCCGGCGCCGGCGCGCGCTCCTCCTCACTCGCCCGCAGGGAGGCCAGAATTTCTTCCAGATCCACTCCCTGCTCACGGCAGGCCTCGCGCAGCGGCTTCTTGCCGCCGCAACAAAAGTCAATTCCGGCACGCTCAAAGACCCGCGCCGCCCCGGGGGCGCCCACCGCCAGTTCGCCCACCGTCCGCTCGGCATCGATCATCTCGGTCTGCATGTTTACCCTCCTGTTCCAGCTTGGGCGGAAACGAGGGTCGCAACTATGACTTTGGTCACATCTCCAGTTCGGCTTCGTGGCGCAAACCGTCCGGGTTGAGCAGCTCGATGGTGCGCGGCTGGAGCCGCACCAGGCCCTCGGCCTGGAAACGGCTGAGGTTGCGTGACACCACCTCCCGCACCGTGCCCACCGCCAGCGCCAGCTCCTGGTGGGTGGCCGTCACCCGGCACTTGCCGCGCACCGTACTGCAGCCGCTTTGATCCAGCAGCATGCGCGCCAGCCGCTGCCGCACCCCGCCGAAGGTGACCGCTTCGAGCAGCCCCACCAGGTTGCGCATCCGCCGCCCGAAGACCGCCAGCGACTCCAGCGCGACGTCGGGGTGCTGGCGGCAGACGTTCAAAAACGCCTGGCGTTCCAAAAACAGCGCCTCCACCTCGCTCACCGCCCGCACCGAGGCGGGATAGGGTCCGCCGTCCACCAGCGGCACCTCGGCCACCGTGGCCGGCGCTTGATCCTGATGCAGCATCAATTCCCGCCCCGAGGGTGAAAGCTTGAAGATGCGCACCGTCCCCTCGGTGATCACGAACACGCCGGCGCAGGTGTCGCCCTCCTGAAACAGCAAATCGCCCGGCAGGTAATGATGCGGCGTGGAGCGCTGCGCCAGCGCCGCCAGCGGCGCCGGTTCCAGAGGCGCAAACATGGGGATGCGGCGCAACTGCTGCATGCGGGCGGCATACGGGTTGGCGACCGGAGCGGGCATGTCTTCATTGTGCCGCAGACGCGGCAGCCAGGGCCGCTCAAACCGCCAGACGCGGGGGCCGGGCCGGGGTCCCGCGCCAATCCTTCTAGACGGCGGGAGCGGCGTTCAGCCAGTCGGCGTAGAAGCCGGGGGCGGCAGCCAGGGCGGCCGGCGTGCCTTGCTGCCGCACCCGGCCGCCGGCGACCACCAGAATGCGGTCGGTGGGCAGCATGGTCTGCAGGCGGTGGGAGATGATCAGCGCGGTACGCCCGGCCAGCAGCGTCCGCAGAGCGCAGTTGAGCGCCGACTCGCTGGCCGCGTCGAGATGGGCGGTGGCCTCATCGAGGATGAGGATACGCGGATCGCGCAGCAACGCCCGGGCAATGGCCAGCCGCTGCTTCTCTCCCCCCGACAGCCGCGCCCCGCGCTCTCCTAGCCGCGTGGCCGCGCCCAGCGGCAGGCGGTTGACGAACTCCGCCGCCTGCGCCGCCTCCAGCGCGCGGGCGATGTGCTCGGGCGTGGCCAGGCGCGGGTCGGGACAGCCATAGGCGAGGTTTTCGGCGATAGTGCCCTCCAGCAGGAACGGCTCCTGCAGCACCACCGCCGTCTGACGGCGCAGCTCGGCTGGAGTGACGGTGCGCAGATCGCGCCCGTCCAGCGTGATCTTTCCCGCGGCGGGATCATGAAAGCGCAGCAACAAATCCATGAGCGTCGTCTTGCCGCCGCCGCTGGGGCCGACGATGGCCACATGCTCGCCGGGCTCGAGGCGGAAGGAGATGTCGTCAATCGCCGGCTGCGCCGCACCCTCATAGGCAAACGACACGCGTTCAAACGACACCGCGCCGCGCAGGCGCGGCAAGCGCGCCGGGATGGCCGATATGGCGGGCATGGCCGCCGCTTCGGGCTCGTCCAGAAATTGCAGTACCGCCTCCGCCGCCACCCACTGCCGCGCCAGCCCGCTGTAGGTGCCCGCCAGACCCGCCAAGGGGCCGTATAGCAGGGCGGCGAAGCTGGTGGCGGCGATCCAGGCGCCGGGAGTGATATGGCCGCCGAGCACCAGCCAGAATCCGTAGCCCGCCACCCCCAGCCGCCCGCTCAGTGCCCAGAAATTGGTCAGGTGTCCATAGCCCTGCTCCACCCACAGCAGCCGCCACAG
>DATBPS010000128.1:0-8229 GCA_036561225.1 Terriglobales bacterium | reverse complement strand
GACGCGGCCAGCGAGTCGGCGCTCAACTGCGCTCTGCGGACGCTGCTGGCCGGGCGTACCGCGCTGATCATCTCCCACCGCCTGCAGACCATGTTGCCCACCGACCGCATTCTGGTCATCGCCGGCGGCCGCATCCGCCAGCAGGGCACGCCCGCCGCCCTGGCCGCCGCCCCCGGCTTCTACGCCGACTGGCTGCAGCCCCGCCCCGCCGCCGTCTGAATGCGCCTCCGCCCTAACCCCTGACCCCTGACCCCTGTCCCTTAATCCCTGCAAAAAGGGTTCGTGCGCTGCATTTCGTTCTTCGAACTGAAAGGGGAAGTGTATGCGCGCGACCGTGAAGATGCTGAGCGCTTTGGCGCTGTGCGGGCTGCCACTGGCGGCCCAGATGGGTACCATTCGTACGATTGCCGGCGGGGGGCCGGTCGGGCCGACCGCCACCCAGGCCTTCTTCAATGAGCCCTCGGCGGTGGCCGTGGACGCGGCCGGCAACCTCTATGTGACCTTGGCGGTGCAGGAAGAAGTGGTGCGGGTTAGCCCCGCGGGTGAAGTGGCGGTGGTGGCGGGCACCGGCTACGCCGGCTTCAGCGGCGACGGCGGACCGGCCACCCAGGCCGCGTTGAACCTGACCAATCTTTACGCTGAAGTCGTCGGCGGGCTGGCGCTCGATCACAGCGGGCACCTCTACATCAGCGATTACGGGAACAGTGTGATCCGCCGCGTGGATCTGACCACCGGCGTGATCACCACCGTCGCCGGCAACGGCACCGCCGGTTACAGCGGCGACGGCGGCCCGGCCACCCAGGCTGAAATAACCAACCCCCAGGGACTGGCGACCGACAGCGCCGGCGATGTGTACATCGCCGACGCCAACAATGTGGTGCGGCGCGTGGACGCCTCCACCGGCGTGATCACCACCGTGAATGGCAGCAGCGGCAACTACCTGACCGGTGGTCTTGCCGTGGACAGCGGCGGGGACGTGTACGTGGCCCAACCGGCGCAGGTAGTTATGATCCATCCCGACGGCATGCGCACGGCGGTTGCCGGCAACGGCGCCACCGGCTACGCCGGCGATGGCGGTCCGGCCGCGGCGGCCGAGATCAATAACCCCACTGCACTCTACCTCGATCCGGCGGGCAACCTGTTCCTGGCGGACTCGCAGAACAACGCGGTCCGCCGTGTGGATGCGGCCACCGGCATCATCCGCACCGTCGCCGGAACCGGCCTGGCGGGCTTCAGCGGCGATGGCGGCCCGGCGACCGCGGCTCAACTCAACCTCAACCAGTACGCCACCGGTTCGCTGGCCGAGGACGGCCAGGGCAACCTCTACATCCCCGACGCCTTCAACATGCGGGTGCGCGAAGTGAGCGCCGCCGACGGCACCATCCGCACCGTGGCCGGCGGCGGCAGCGGCGACGGCCTGGCGCCGCGCGCGACTTCGCTGGGCTTCCTCATTGGCATGGAAGCGGACAGGGACGGGAATTTGTTCGTCCATCAGTCCGCTGACGGGCGGGTGCGCAAGCTCGACTTTAATACCCTCACCGTCTCCACCTACGCCGGCAACGGGATTCCGAATTCACAAACCGCCGCGCTGGGTGACGGCGGACCGGCGACCGCCGCCACCCTCTATGGCGATACCACGGGCTACCTGGCGCCCAACGGAGATTTGTACATCACCGATTTCGCCTTTCCCGGCAATGGCAGCCGCATCCGCCGTGTGGCCGCGGCAACCGGCATCATCACTACCGTGGCCGGCACCGGCACCCCCTGCACATCGTCCGACATCGGCGACGGCGGCCCGGCCACTGCGGCCTGTCTGAACCGCACCAGCAGCGTGGTCATGGACGCCGCCGGCGATCTGTTCATCGCCGAACGTTCCGGCTTCCGCATCCGCAAGGTGAACCCCTCCGGCATTATTTCCACCATCGCCGGCACCGGGGTGAAGGGAACTGCCGGCGACGGCGGCCCGGCCACCGCCGCGCGGCTGAATGGACCGATGGCGCTGGCCGTGGATGCGGACGGCAACCTCTACGTCAGCGACGGCAAAAATGTGCGTAAGATCGCCGCCCTCACCGGCGTCATCACCACCATCGCCGGCAACGGCACCGACGTGTTCAACGGCGAGTCCGGCCCCGCCACGAGCCTCGCGCTCGGCTTCAACCGCGGCCTGGTCGTGGACGGATTGGGCAATCTCTTCATCGCCGACGTGGAGATGAACCGCATCCGCCGCCTCGACGCCTTCACCGGCGTGCTCTCGACCATCGCCGGCAGTGGCGCCGCTGGCTACGCCCTGGGCAGCTTCTCCGGCGACCGCGGCCTGGCCACCCAGGCCACCCTCAACTCCCCCTATGCGCTGGCCTTCGACGGCGACAACCTGCTGATCGGCGACAGCGCCAACCTGCGCGTGCGGGCGGTCGAGCTCCCCCCCTTTCTGGGCTTCCTGCCGGGAGCGCTCGACTTTGGCGCCCAGCCTCTGCACACCCGCACGCGGGAGACGATCACCCTCAAAAACACCAGCCCCACCCGCCCGCTGCGCCTGGGGCGGATCACGGTGGAGGGCGCCGGCCGCGGCGATTTCCGGCTGGATGACCAGCGCTGCCGGGTTGACCTGGAGCCGGGGGCGAGCTGCGTCCTGACGGTCGAATTTCAACCGCAGCAGCCGGGCGAGGCACTCGCCACCGTCACCATCCCGAGCGATGCCGTCTTCAGCGCCTCGACCATTGCCTTGAGCGGCAGCGGCATGCCGCGCTGAGAGCCACACCCATGGACTGGCGCGGGGTCCCGCGCCTCGTTGTTTGCCTGGGGCGGGCCGCCACTGCGTGAATTTCGCAGCCTTCCGCGCCGACTTGGCCCGCGGTGCCAACGGCGCGGCCCCCGCGTGACGCCGAGAGCCCTCGGGCAAGCGGCCTGCCCACCCGGCCTGCTTGCCTTTACATTCACATCCTGCTAAGGTGGTCCACGCTCAGCACTTTCTCCGGGTGTAAGATGGCGTACCCCCACAACGAGTTGGTTCGAGCGATTGAACGTCTGCTGAGTGCCAGCCCCTTGCTGACCGAAAGCGAGATCAGTGCCCGACTGAGTATTCATCGGCATACGATCCATCGCGCCCTCACGCTTCACGGCACTTCGCTGGTTCGGATTAGGAGACGCCTGGTTCTGGACCGGCTTCTGGCCCACTGCTCGGCCCCCCCCGAGCCGATCAAGGCCGTGTGGACCACCATGGGCTTCTCGTCCGCATCCGCATTTTCTCGTTTCGTGCGCCGCGCCACAGGTTATGCCCCTGTGGAACTATGTGATGCGGTTCGTTCGGGCCAATTGGAAAGCAAAATAGCCAAAATGGGCCTTGACGTGGCGGCACTCCACCAGCGATAAAGAGCGAATGCAGTGCGAGACAGCCAAGGGCACACGAGAATGGACCCGCAGGCGCGTATCGCTTCCGGTTGCCGGCGTCACGGCCGTGGCAGTCCTGAACCTGGTCCTGTTGCTCGCCTGCCTGTCGGCGCTCCGCCAGAATTCGGGGTTACGGCTCCAACTCACCAGGGCAGTCGCCATGATTACGCCGAATCAGGGGACACTGGCCCCGCCCCTGGCCGGGGAGAATGAAGCCGGCTTGGAGCGCGTCCTTTCCTTCCAACGGGACCCTCGACAAACGGTCGTGTTCACCTTCTCAGCCAGCTGCCCTTACTGCAAGGCCTACTGGACCACGATGCACACACTGCAGAAGCTCACGCCGAGAGCAATTCGTCTGGCCTACATCGACACTCACGACAGGCCGGCCCCCGGTCATGAGTTTCTTAGTAGCCACGGGATCGGCGACGCCCCGGTGCTCATCCGCCTGTCCCCGGAATCCGCCCTGGCCTATCGCGCCCTCCTGCTCCCGCAGCTGGAGCTGCTGGACGCAGATGGCCGCGTGCAGTGGTCCCACGCCGGCAAGATGACTCCTCGAGATCAAGATGGACTGCTCGCTTTGATTCAAAGTAATCACACCAACCACAAAGGAGAATAAGAGTAATGAGGAAACACATTATGCACGTGCTCACGGCCATTGCGTTCGTATTGTCAACCGGGGTGGCGGCTGCGACCTTGGCCCAGGTTGCCTCGGCTGCACCCATGGCCGGAACCGGGTGCGGAGACGCCTGCAACTACCTGGCGTCGGGTGCCTGTGCAGGCCAAATGTGCAGCAACTGCGCATGGTACGATCCAGACCTGAAACACGAGTGCCAGAAGCCCACGGAGTAATTGCGAGCTGGGTCCCCTTGCCACGTGAAGCTCCCCGCGTCGTTGACCACGCAGTACATCGCCACCATCGCCGGGGGAATGGCAGCCATGGTAGCCCTGGTGAGCGTAATGCTTGCCTTGGGCTATCAGTCGCTGCCATTCCCGCAGCCGGAGAGCCTCGTTGAATTTTGGGAGACCGCCCCGTCCGGATCAGTCTTGGGGATTTCCGACCCGGATATTGCAGATCTGGCCTCCGCGGCCGCCGGAGCGTTCAGCGCCGTAGGCGGCTTCGCGGTGGACCAGACTTGGTTTCGCGACGCCAGCGGCCCCATACAGGTTCGCTATCTCATGGTGCGGCCCGGAGCCTTTCGCGCCCTGGCCGCGGCCACCGTGCTGGGCCGCGGATTTAACATGGATGACACCCCGGCCGGCGGCGATCAGGTAGCGCCGGCCTGGATCAGCTATGCCTTCTGGAGGTCGAGATACGGGAGCAGTCCCGGCATCATCGGGACGGAGTTCACCACGGCGGAAACCGCCACCGGAGCGGCCGCCTATCGCTTCCGGGTGGCTGGCGTTCTGCCCCCGCACGCCGCCATTCCCCTCGCCTCCGCGCCCGAGGCCGACCCGGCCGAATTCTGGACTATCCTGCCGCAACTCTCCAACCGCCAGGCGGCCGGTGAATTCGGGCTGGGGCGCCTGCGGCCTGGCGTCACCCCCGAGCGCGCCGAAGCCTCGCTCGCTGCGGCGGCGGAACGATTGGGCGCGCGCTTTTCCTTCGACCGGCACAAGCGAGTCCAAGTCGATGGCCTGCAGGCCATCGTGCAACGCCCAGCCCGGCGGTCCATGGGCATCCTCAGCTTGGGCGCCATGCTGCTGTTCCTCGTGGCGCTCGTCAATGTCGCGACCCTGATGGTCGCTGAGGGCATGCGCAGGCGCCGGGAAATCGCGACCCGGGTGGCCCTCGGCGCCGGCCCCATACAGCTCTGGATCGAATTGGCGACGCCCCGGCTCGCGCTCACCTTTCTCGCCATCGCCGGCGGAGCCGCGCTCAGCCTTGTGGTTATCAGGCTCCTGTCGCAGCTGCTGCCCGCTGTCGGCCTCGGGGCCGCCCTGCCGACTCCCCCGCCCCTCAACCTTCCCGTCACCATCGCCTTCAGTGTCCTGGTGCTGGCCTCCGCGCTGGTTTGGACCGCCGCCCTGGCGAGAGCCGCCGCCTCACCCTCTCTGGCGCGCTGGCTGACAGCTGATACCGGCCCCGGCTCGACCATATCGAGGGCGGGGTTGAGAAGCGGTTGGCGGCTTCCCCTCCTTACCGCCCAGGCGGGAGCGGCCGTGTGCCTGGTCGGCATTGCGGCCGCCGCGACCCAGATGTACGCAAACCAATCGGCCGTCTATCTTGGCCCCGCCCCGGATCGAACGTACTTGCTGGAAGTGGCGCCTGCGAATCCCGGATCGCTTTCTCCCCTCCAGTACAACGCTTTCGGTCGCCAGGTCATAGATCGCCTCTCGGCCCTGCCGAACACGGCCGCCGTCGCTCGCACCATCTTTTTGCCGCCCCTGAGCTACCCTGCCCAATTCGTAAAGCGGGGGGATCCACCGGGCACCGACCGTACCATCGCACCTCCCGATGCCGTGTCGCAAGCGTACTTCCAGACCCTCGGCATACCCATCCTCTACGGCCGTCCATTCACCCGCAGCGACAGCACGGACAACGGCGGTCGCGTGACGATCCTCAGCCGCGCAGCAGCCAGCGCCAACTGGTCGCCGCCGGCGCAAGCAGTAGGCGCGCAGATCGCGTTCGGGAAGGTCTTTAAGGAACCGTACCTGGTTATCGGCATCGCCGGCGACTTCGGCGGCTTCTGGTCGCGGCACCCCTCGCCCATGGCCTACATACCGGACTTCGGCCCTGGGGGCGCGCGCAATACCATCATTTGGAGGGCCCGCAGCGGCCCTCCCGCCAGCCTCCCTGCCGTGCAAGGCGCCTTACGGTCCCTCGCTCCACCTGCGCGGTTGGTGCGGGCTTCCACTATGGAAGATCGCTGGCAAGCCACGCTCACGCGCCCGCGCGCGCGCATGATCGGGATGCTGTTGCTCGCCCTTGCCGCCTTCGCGCTGAGCCTGCAGGGCATCTACGCGGTCATAGTGGCAATTGGCGAAGCGCGGAGTCACGAGCTGGGAGTGCGCACCGCCCTGGGCGCGCCTCGATTCAGGCTTTTATGGGCAATGGTTCGAGATGTGGCAGCTGCGGTAGGCCTGGGTACCGCACTTGGCATCGTAGGTTCCTGGGCGCTGCAGCCGGTGCTGCGACATTGGCTGAGCTACCCCTTCTTTTGGAGCTCAGGGGCCGTGTCGCTGGCTTCGCTTGTCTTCGTATTCGCTGCGGCTGTGGCCGCTCTTTTCCCGGCGTGGGCAGCGAGCCGCGCCAATCCGGCCGACGTACTGCGCCAGACTTAGATCCAACGTCAGTCCTTTCCCTGGGGGGCGACGCCCGTGACCGCCGGGCTGGCCTTCGGCGCGGTCACCGCGGTGATGTCGTCCATCAGGTAGTCGGAGAAGGCGAAGATGGCTGGGGTGGCGGAGTTGCGGGCGTAGTATTCGGCGGCGCCTTTCTTGGCGCCCACCTCGAGCTTGGCCGAGCCGCCGGCCCAGTTCACGGTCACCACCGCGGTGGGCGCGGCGAGGCCGTCTTTGGCCGCGTCCTTGCCGGTGACATCGGCCATGGAGGTCATCTGGCCGTCGTTGAGGGCATCGAGCAGGGAGGTGATGCTGTCGCTCTGCGCCTTGGGCCAGTCGTTGCCGGTCTTGACCAGGTGTGCGGTCTTGCCGCCGGTCGTGATGTCGAGCGCTGTGACCTGGCCGCTGGGGAAATGCAGAATGGATTTGTCCTGCAGGTCGAAGCCCGCCTTGAGCGCATTGTCCTTTACATAGCTGGGCGCCATCTCGATCGGTCCGTTGTCCACCCTTAGGTAGACGTTGCCGCCGGTGGGAGTGGAGCCGCCGAAGGCAAAGGTGTGGGCCTTGCCGTCGGAGAGCCCCAACTCGACCGTCGCCGGCTTATCCAGCCCGAAGCCGGCCAGGTTGGAAGAAGCATCGCCCACGGGCTGCGCATCGGTAATGTTGCCCAGCGAGTTGATCAGGCTGGCCATGCTGGCGGCATCGGCGGCAAAGGCGTAGGGCTGGTCCAGCTTCCAGTCGCTGCCGGAGCGCGTGGCATCAACCTCGGGCTGGCCCGGCTGCTGGATCGCCACCCGCTGCACCTGGTCGCTGGTGACCGTCACCAGCGCCCTGGCCGCGGCCGCCGGCTTGGCCTTCTGCGGCCAATACAGGAAGCCGATCACCACCACCAGCACCACCACCGCAATGGCCAGCCGCAACCACGACTTCATACGCGTCTCCTTTTAATTGGCGCGGGACCCCGAGTGGCTTCGCCACTCGACCCGCTTGACGCTCGACCGGGCCGGGGACCCCTCGAGCCCCAGCCCGGTCGGAGCTTTGATTGGCGCGGGACCCCGAGTGGCTTCGCCACTCGACCCGCTTGACGCTCGACCGGGCCGGGGGCCCCTTGTGCCCCTGCCCGGTCGGGTCCGCGCCTCGTTGTTTGCCGGGGCGGGCCACCACGGCGTGAATTTCGCAACCTTCCGCGCCGACTTGCCCCACGGTGCCAACGGCGCGGCCCCCGCGTGACGTTCACATGCGCCGGCGGCGGAAATTGACCGCGCCGCCGAGGATGATGATCAGCGCCGGCAGGCCGATGAAGAAGGCATAGAAGATCATCCGCATCTGCCCCGCCGACAGGTTCACCGGCGCGCTGGTCGGCGGCGTCGGCCGAATGGTGATGAAATTCTGCTGTCCCGCCAGCCAGTCCATGCTGTTGAGGAACAGGTCCTTGTTGCCCTGGAAGCTGATGATCGAGTTCGACACCAGGTCGGGGCTGCCGTAGACCACGAAGCGCGCCTCGGCGCTGTCGCCGACATTTTGCAGTTGCGCGTTGTTGACCACCGCCGGCATGGTCCC
>DATBPS010000127.1:0-4378 GCA_036561225.1 Terriglobales bacterium | reverse complement strand
CAGCTTGATGAGGATGACGCGGATGTCGTCCACCATGGCCAGCAGCATCTTGCGCATGTTCTCCGCCTGGCGCGCATCGGTCAGGCTGAGGCCGCTGAAGCTGCCCTGCAGATCCAGGCGGTCAATCTTGGTGACGCCCTCGACCAGATGGGCGACGGTGGGGCCGAACTCGCGCGTGATCTGCTCGCTGGTGGCCGGGGTGTCCTCGACCGCGTCGTGCAGCAGTCCGGCCGCGATGCAGACGGTGTCCATCTGCATCTCGGCCAGCACCGCGGCCACCGCCAGGGGATGGAGAATGAAGGCTTCGCCCGAACGCCGGCGCTGTTTGGCGTGCAAGCGCGCGGCAAAATCGAAGGCCCGATGCAGCAGCGCCAGGTCATCGAGCGGACGCTGCGCCTCCACCCGCGCCGCCAGCAGATCAAACTCGGCGCGCACGCGCTCGCTGACCGCCTCCGCCACCTGCGTACGGATTACCACCCTCTCAGTCTACGCGCTTCGATTGGCGCGGGCCCCAGAGTGGCTTCGCCACTCGCCCCGCTTACGCTCGGCTTTGATGGGCGCGGGCCGCTGGCCGCGGGCCACGATTCCTACACGTTGGTGCGGGCGATCTGCGGCGCTTCTTCCTCGCCTGGCGCGGGCCGCAGATAGAGGTGATCCAGCTCGCGGGTGAGAATTTCGAAGGCCTCCTCGGGCGTGTCGGCGAAGTGAAAGAGATCGAGGTCCTCTTCCGAGATGGTGCCGGACTCCACCAGCGCGCGGAAGTTGATCACACGGTTCCAGTACTCGCGCCCGTACATCAGCGCCACCAGCTTCTTCTTCAGCTTCTGGGTCTGCGCCAGGGTGAGCACTTCCATGATTTCGTCCAGGGTGCCGAAGCCGCCCGGAAACGCCACCAGCGCCTTGGCCAGGTAGGCGAACCAGAACTTGCGCATGAAGAAGTAATGGAACTCGAAGTTGAGTCCCTGGGAGATGTAGGGGTTGGGCGTCTGCTCAAAGGGCAGACGGATGTTGAACCCCACCGTCTTGCCTCCGCCCTCGTGCGCGCCCATGTTGGCCGCCTGCATGATGCCCGGCCCGCCGCCGCTGGTCACCACGAAGCGCCGGCGGCGGCTGGGCAGCGCCTCCGCCCAGACGGTCAGCCGGCGCGCCAGTTCGCGCGCCTCTTCGTAGTAGCGCGACATCTCCACCGCCCGGTCGGCGATGACCTTGCCCTCCGGCCCCGCCTGCGCCGCCCGCGCCACGGCCGCGTCCCGGCTCAGAATGCGCGCCGAGCCGAAGAAGACGATGGTGTCCTGGACGTTCTCCCGCCGCAGGCGTTGCAAGGGCTCGAAGTATTCGGCCAGGATGCGCAGCGGGCGCGCATCGGGGGTGTCGAGAAAGCGCTCGTTTTGATAGGCCAGCGGCGCGCGGGTGGTGACCGGGTGCTCGTGCATACGCACTTGCCAGTGTAGCTTTTATTGGCGCGGGCCCCAGAGTGGCTTCGCCACTCGCCCCGCTTGACGCCCGGCCGGGCCGGGGACCCCATGAGCCCCAGCCCGGCCGGGCTTTGCTTGGCGCGGGCCCCGGGGTGAGGATTCGGGGGCTAGGGGTCAGGATTCGGAAGTCAGGGGTCAGGATTCAGGGGTTAGGGGTCAGAAAGGCAGGGGTCAGGGGCTAGGGGTCAGGATTCAGGGGTTGGGGTTAGGAGGCGCCGGGGCGCTGGAGGGGGACTTCCTGGACGGACTGGGTCATCAGGTCCTTGACGCGCACTGACTGCTTGCCGATGGCCTCGATCTGATAGCGATGGGCGACCACATCGCCGGTGACCACCACGTAGGTGTCATCGCCGAACTGCAGGAAGATCTTCTCGCTCTGGCCCTGGGGTTGGGCAAAGCCATAGAAGGTCAGCGGGATGGGGGGCGGGGGCGGCGGGCCAAGGTCGCGCTTCGCCATCTGCTGTTGGGCTTCGGCGCGGTGCTGGGCGGCGATGGCGGCGGGCGAGGGGGGCGGGGGCGGCGCGGGCCCCAGGTGGAACAGATCCCGTCCGTTGCCGCTGTAGGTGTGGTCGCGCAGCGCCGCCAGCGCCTCCATGTGCAGGCGAGGGTCGAGGTGCGCCAACTGGGCCGGCGAAGCCGCCGGGGCGGCGGCGCTGGCCAGGGGAGCGGTGGCCGCGGCGGGCGCGGGCGCGCCGGCGGGTCCGAAATTCTCCCACAGCAATACAGCCGCCAGCGCCAGCAGCAGCACCAGGGCGATGACTTCCCCCTTCTTC
Source organism: Terriglobales bacterium (assembly GCA_036561225.1). Lineage (GTDB taxonomy): Bacteria > Acidobacteriota > Terriglobia > Terriglobales > SCQP01 > SCQP01. The sequence goes on along the minus strand of DATBPS010000127.1, from coordinate 2,130 downwards.
TCGGCGCCCATCTTCATGCCGCCGCCGTCCTCTCATAGGCCTCGATACGGACTTCGAGCTTGACCTGGTCGCCCGCCTGCGGGCCGGCGGCGCGTCCACCGCTGACGCTCACCTGGTTGATGAGGAAAAACATGGGCGAGCGCTCGATCTGGTTGAGAAAGGTCACCACCCCGCGGTAGCCGCCGGAGACGTTGAGGCTGATCACCACCCGCCGCAGCCCCAGCCGCGCGTCCTTGTCGGGATCAAACTGCGCCCCCGACACCTCGACCCCGCTGGCCCCGGCCAGGCGGCTGAACTCGGCCAGCAGGTCGGAGCTGGCCGAGGACTGCGGCGGCATGCCGGCGTCCATCAACTGCCGCATCTGGTCTTCGGAGGTGTGGATGCGCCCGCGGAGCTGGCCCAGTTGCGCCACCTCCGCCTTGAGGGCGATCCACTCCGCGCGCGCGGCGGTCAACTGCTGCTGCGTCGCCGCCTGCGAGGGGGCGCGCGGCGAGAGCAGCCACGCCGCCAGCCCCAGGTCAGCCACCAGCACCACCGCCGCCGCCCACTTCAGGTTGCGCCGCAGGTGGGTCATTTCTTCACCGCCTTGGCCGGCGCCGGCGTATTCTGCGGCCGGTAGAGCGCCGTCACCTCGAGTTGGAAGCGCGGCTGCGCCGCGTTCGCCTGCGGGCCCAGCGCCATGGGCGCGCCCGCCGTTTCGCTGCGGCTGATCTCGTTCTCGCCCACGATGCGCGCCTGGGCGAAATCGGGGGCGGCTTCGAGGCTGCGCACAAAGTCAATCGCCGGTCCCAATGTCTCGCCCGCCAGCCGCAGGTCCACGGCGTTGTCACCGTTGCGCTGCATGGGCCGCAGCGACACCAGCTCGACCCCCGGCGGCAGTATCTCCTCCAGCCGCTCGAACAGCCGTGTCCAGGAAACGCTCTTGCGGTCAATCAACTGGTTGAACATCTGCGCCCGGTCCAGCACCTGGCGGACCTGGGGATCGCGCAGCGGGGCGCGCTCGCGCACCGCCGCCTGCTCGAGCGGGGCGATCTGCGCCCGCAGGCCGCGAGTCTCAGCCTGAATTTGGCGCGTGCCCAGCCATCCCAGCAGCGCGGTCGAGGCGAGCACCACCAGCAGCGCCGTCAGCACCGCCAGGGCACCGCCCCAGACGATGCGCGTGCGGCGCAGGTTCTCCGCCGGACGGCGGGCCAGGTTGACGGTAATGCGGTTCATGCCAGCTTCCCCCGCAGCGCGCCGCTTACCGCCAGCGTCGCCGCCTCGTCGGCCGGGGCGGGCCGCTGCGTCGCCCAGGGCGCTTCCTCGCGCAGCCGCGCACAGACGGAGGCGTCGAGGCCGGAAGTGAACAGCACCGCTCCCTCGACGCTGCCGCCATCGGCTTCGGCGCGGTCGCGGTAGAAGGCCACGGAGGGGAAGATATCGTCGAAGCCGGCCGCCGCGCCCGTCTCCAGCGCGCGAAAAAACTCGACCCGTCCGGCGCGGCAGAAGGCGCTGGTCAGGCAGCCCGAGTCGGCGCGCAGCAGCAGCGCCCCGTCATCGAGGGCCGCATGCGCGCCGAGCGCCGCCAGTCCGGACGGCAGCACGGTGGCGGCGTGCGCCCCGGCGGCCTCCAGGGCGTTTTCGTACTCATCGACGCGCGCCCGGTCGGCGAACACCGCCAGCATGCGGTTGCCGCCCAGCGCCTGGCAACTGATCACCGCCTGCTCCTCGGCGAAGGGCAGGCTCTTGCGCAGCCGGAAGCGGGCCAAGGGCTCGAGTTCATCGCGCCGGGCCGGCAGAGTGTCAAAGTCGAGCACCGCCAGGCGCGCCGTCAGGTCGGGGAGCAGCAGCGTGACTTCGGTATCCGCCGCCACGCCCAGCGTCTCCAGCAGGCCGCGAAGGGCCGCGGTCAACGCCGGGCCATCGGCCACATTGGGATGCACCGCGGAAGCGGTCACCACCCCCGCCGCCAGCGGCCGCACCGCCGTGCGCAAACCTTCCAGCCGCCCCGTGCCCGCCAGCGCGACGCGACCCGCGGCCACGCGCCCGGCGGCGATCTCCACCGCCACCGGCGGCGGCGGCGCGGCGGTGAACGCCTCAAACTTGGCCCGGAGATTGTGCAACAGGGGAAACGGCATGGTCAGCGGGCCA
>DATBPS010000126.1:0-6550 GCA_036561225.1 Terriglobales bacterium | reverse complement strand
CGAAGGCCGCTACCAGGAATTCGTGAGCCTGACTCGCTTTGCCGCCGACTCCGCCACATCCGCCCGGTAATACGCCCGCGGCTTCTGCTTGGCACTCTGGTGCTTTTGCCTGCCTGGCCTGGGTGGCGGGTGGTCTTACCTTCCTGTGGGCGCTGTTTAACCATCGTCTGCTGCTGTACGGCGACGCCACCGCGCACCTGGCCATCGCCCGCCGCATGGTGGACTCGGCAACACCCGGCTTGGCGCAGTGGGGAACGGTATGGTTGCCGTTGCCTCATCTCTTGATGGCGCCGCTGGTATGGATTCTGCCGCTGTGGCGGAATGGATTGGCGGGCGCGGTGCCGTCATGGCTGGCGTTGGGGGTGGCGACATGGCTGCTGCATCGGCTGGTGCGGCGCAGTTGGGGCGCCGGCGCGGCGGCGTGGGCGGCCGTGGCTTTTTGCCTCAATCCATCGCTGCTGTATCTGTCGGCCGTGCCCATGACCGAGTCCATCTATTTGGCCTGCTTTCTGGGGGTGGTGGATCAGTGCGGAGCCTATGCTCATCAGCCGAGCATGCGCTTCGCTTGGGGGGCGGGCGCATGGGGGCTGGCGGCCAGTCTGTGCCGCTACGACGGCTGGTTCCTCTTGCCGTTCGCGTTGTTGGTCCTCCTGGTAGCCAGCCCAGGGATAGTCAGTGCGCTGCGCTCGGCGCTGCGCTTTTGCCTCCTCGCCGGACTGGGTCCGGCCTTCTGGTCGGCGTACAACGGCTGGTACTTCAACGACCCGCTGGGCTTTGCTCGCGGCCCCTATTCGGCGCGGGGCATATACGAGGCTTCGCTGCGGGCGGGCGGGTTGCGCTATCCCGGCGATCACGCTCTCGGCTTGGCCGTTCTTTATTACGTGAAGACCGTCGTCCTGACCTGCGGCGTGCCGCTGATGATCCTGGCGCTGCTGGGCCTGCTGGGATGGAGGGGTTGGCGGGGGCGGGCCGAGGCCTCGTTGTTGCTGCTGCCGCTGCCCTGGTATGTATGGGCCATGTGGTCGGGGAATGTTCCGATCTTCCTGCCGCAGTACTGGCCGCACGGATACTACAACCTGCGCTACGGCGTGCAGATGCTGCCGGCGGTGGCGCTGTTCTCAGGTTTGGCGGTGGCGGCCCTGGCGGGCGGCCTGCGGCGCGTCATCCTGCCACGCTGGAGCGGGAGGCGTCTGGCCGGGGCGGTGGCCGCCGGGCTGGCGCTGATCGGCGCGGCCAGCTATCTCGTCATGCTGCGCCCGCCCGGGCCGCCGGCCTACGCCGAGGCGGTGCACAACGCGCCGGCGCGGCTGGAGATGGAGCATCAGTTGGCCCAGGCGCTGGCGGCGCGGCAAGCCGGCGAGCGGGTGCTGATGTACTACGGCAACTTCCCCGGCGCGCTGCCGGACGACGGCATCCCGCTGCACGCGGTGGTGCAGGAGTCCAATTTCCTGTTGTGGCAGGAGGCGCTGTTGCGGCCGCATCAGTATGTGCAGTGGGTGGTGCGCGAGAGTGACAGCCCCACCTGGCGGCTGGTCAATGAGCGCGATCTGGCGCAATACTTTGAACAGGTGGCCGATTTGCATGTCGCCACCCAACACGAGATTCGGGTCTACCACCTCCATGGGCACTGATCAGCACTTCCGCTTCGTGAAGGCCGAGTCCAACGGCAATGATTTCCTGATCGTGGACGCCGTGTCGGTGCCGGCATCGCTCCGCGCCGGCTTTGCGCAACGCATCTGCGATCGTCATCAGGGGGTGGGGGCGGATGGGGTTGAGTTCGTCCGTCCGCACGGATCCGGCTTCGACCTGACTTTGTATAACGCCGACGGCAGTGAAGCCGAGATCAGCGGCAACGGAACCCGGTGTGTGGCAGCCTTCTACGCCAAGCACGGTTTTCGTCAGGGGGTGCTGGCGACGAAGGCCGGGCCGCGGCAGGTGACCGTGCTGGATGGCGGCGGCGAATACTGGACGATCGAAGTGGACCTGGGCGTTCCGCAGTTGCAAGGCGTGGTGGAGCTGAACGTGCTGGATCAGAAGATTACGGCCCACACACTCTCCATCGGCAATCCCCAGTGCATTGTGTTCACCCCCGAGTTTCCCCGCGACTGGGAGGCTCTGGGCGAGGCGCTCGAGAAGCATCCGCATTTTCCCGCGGGCACCAATGTGGAGTTCGTGCGTGTGCTGAACCGCCAGCACCTGGAAATCCGCATCTTTGAGCGCGGCGTCGGCCCCACCCGTTCCAGCGGAACCGGCAGCACCGCGGCGGCGGTGGCCGCCATCGCCGCCGGTAGCGCCGTTTCACCGGTGGAGGTCACGACCCCCGGAGGCCGGCAACGCGTGGTCTGGGCGGGTGACCAGGCTTCCGCCAAGCTGATCGGGCCGGCCACGATTGTGGCCGAAGGCGTGTTCTACTTCCGCGGCGTCTGAGGACTATGATTCGCTCCCTGCTGGTGTGGGCCTGCACCTGGCTGTATATGATCGCCGCCGGCGTGGTGAGCTTGCCGACCATCTGGATCACCGGGCGCTTGCGCTTCACCTACCGCGCCGCGCGCTTCGGCATGCGGATGCTGCTCTGGCTGGGCGGGGTGCGGGTGGAGGTCGAGGGTGGGGAAGTGCTGGCCGGGATTTCCATACCGCCCATCTACATGGCCAACCACCAGAGCAATCTGGATCCCCCCATTCTGTTGGCGCATCTTCCCGGCGAGATTACCTTTCTGGCGAAGCAGGAACTGTTCAAGGTTCCGATCCTGGGGACCATACTGCGGATCGGCGGGCTGATTCCGGTGGATCGTACGCAGCGCGCGGCGGCGCAGGCCAGTATTGCGCGGGCGGCGGCGGTGGTGCGCGCCGGCAGACCGTTTCTCATCTTCCCCGAAGGCACACGCTCCCGCGACGGACAACTGTTGCCGTTCAAGAAGGGGCCGTTCTACCTGGCGCAGCAGGCCGCCGTGCCGGTGGTGGCGGTGCGCATTGAGGGCAGCGGGCGCATGATGCCCAAGGGCGGGTGGCGCATCCGGCCGGGGAGGGTCAAGCTCTGCATCGCGGCCGCGATCGAGCCGGAGGAGTGGGTGAGCGCGCCCCAGCCGCGCGACGTGCTGGCGGAGACAGTGCGTGCGCGCTTGACGATGCCTACCTAACCCGGCGGCCAGGCCAGTTGGCGGCCGCCCAGCAAATGGAGATGCAGGTGAAAGACGCTCTGGCCGGCATCGGGTCCGACGTTGAGGACGGTGCGGTAGCCGGTATTCAGGCCGCGCTCGCGGGCGATGGCCGCGGCGCGCAGCTGCAAGTTTCCGAGGATGAATCCATCACCCGCCCCGGCCTCGGCCAGACCCGGAAGGTGGCGCTTGGGAACCAGCAGAATGTGCGTCGGCGCGCCCGGCTGGATATCCTCAAAGGCAAAGATGTGGTCGTCCTCAAAGACTTTGCGTGACGGAATTTCGCCGGCGATGATGCGGCAGAAGAGGCAGTCGGCCATGGCGGTCACTGGCCGCCGTTGGCGGTGGCGGTGGCGGTCTTGTACGGAGCTTTGAGGTACTGGCGGGCGAGCTCCTGGGCGCCGTTGGTGTCGTCGTGGGTGGAGAGGGCCAGTTGGTACTCGTTTAGGGCGCGGTTGCGCTGGCCGGTGAGGTCGAAGATTTTGCCCAGTTGGATGTGGCTCCAGACCTCGATCCATTGCGGGTCGAGGTCGCCGTTCATGGCCTGGCGATAGGCGTCGGCGGCATTCTGCCAGTTCTGCTCCTGGTAGTAGGCCTCGGCCAGGCGGTAGTAGGCGAGGGAACTGATGGGGTTGATCTTGAGCGCGGCATCGTACTGCTTGATGGCGCTGGGGAAATCCCCGGCGGCCACGTCGTTGTCGCCGCGGGAAAGGGCGACGCGCAGGTTGAGATCGGGGCTGGCCTTGAGGATCCAGTTGTTGGGATCAATCTGCACCTGGCGCGGCCGGGCCTGCATGTCGAGCGAGAAGCTGCTCTCGCTGCCGTTGACCGGCACGGTGGCCGAGGCGGTGGCGCCGTCGGTGAGCACGCTCACCTGCACCGGCATGCTGAACAGGTCGAGGTTCTGCTGAATCTTGCCGGTGACGCGATAGCCGCCGCCCTGGATGCGGTACACGGTGTAGCTGTTGGTAAAGGTGGGCACGGCGGTGCCGCGATACCACTGGCTGAAGAAGCTGCGCAGATCCGAGTGGGTGGCCTTCTCCAGCGCCTGTTGGAACTCAGCCGTGGAGAGGGGTTTCCAGGCGTAGGTGTTGACCACATCGCGCAGAGCATTGTCGAAGGGTTGGTCGCCCAACTGCCAGCGCAGCATGTGGAACAGCATCGCGCCCTTGTCGTAGTTCAGGTCCTGGAACTGGGGGGAGAAAACGTACAGTTGGCTGGAGTTGGCCAGGGCGGTATCGGGGTAGCTGAGCGCGCCGATGGCCAGTTGCGTGACCAGGTCCTGCCAGGCGGCCTTGTCCTGGGCGTGCTGGATGTAGAGCGCCTCGCAGTAGCGGGCCGCGCCGTACTGCAGCCAGGCGTCGTCGAGGGTGGCGGGGCTGACCATGACTCCGAACCACTGCTGCGCGATTTCGTCCACCAGGAGGTTGGTGTTCACGCTCGAACTAATGGAGGTGCGCGACAGCACGATCAGGCCGGGCGAAGCGAAGGACGGCAGGGCATCGGCGGGCAGTTCGACGAAGCGCAGGCCATCGGCGTTGGGGGGAGTGCCCAGCGTGTTGGTGAGAAATGTATAGATGGCGGCCGCGGCGGAGGCATATTGCGCCGTCAGCGCGGGGGGAATATCGGGGCTGAAGTAGAAGCTGCTGTTGACCCCGTTATCGGTGAAGGCCTGCGGTTTGAGGGAAGTGACGATGACGCTGCCGGGGAAGCTGGCATGCTCCTGATGGAAGCTATAGGTCACTTCGCCGTTGGCGGCCGGCGATGTGGTGGCGGTACCGCTGGCCAGCAGCGACAGCGAGGCCGGAAGCGTGGCGGAGATATCAGCCGTGAAGCGGTCGGTGTTGTAGCCGGACAGGGGGAACCATTCCCCCGGATAGAGCAGGAAGGCTCCGTCGGGGCCGACGTAGGCGGTGCGAATCCCGCTGATCGGGCTAAGGCTGGCATCCGGCAAAGCGCCTGTGTAGTGCAGGTCCAGTTCGGCGGGCGCGCCCGCCGCCAGCGGCTGGGAAAACGTAACGATGACTTTGTCTTGCTGGCGCACATGGGCCAGGCTGTTGCCGGCGCCGTCGGTTAAAGAGTCCACCCGCAACGCCTGGTTGAGACTAAAGCTGGCGCTGCTCAACACCACGGTGGGGTTGAGCGTGAGCTTGGCCGTCACCTCAAGCTGATGAGCTGGGAAGTTAAAGCCGAGCTTCAGATTGTAGGCGGTGATGTTGAAGGGCGGCGGTGGGGCCGGGGGCAGAGGCGGCGGCGCGGGTTGCACGGCGGTGGGAGCCGGAGTCCGTGTGATGGTGGGCGGAGGCGGCACGCCTTGCTGCTGCTGTGCGGCGCCAGTCGCTACCAGGCTCAAGGCCACAGCGACGGCCCAAGCCATGCCCTTGCAAGACAGGCGGGTCATGTTGGTATCAGTATAGACGAGCGAAAGCAGACGGACGTTGCGGCCTACTGGGCAGAGGGGGCCGACGCGGCGGAGGAGAGATGTAGGACAGAGGCGACTTCGGCGGCGGCGCGGGCGATGGCGCCGGGATCGCCGCAGCGGGCGCGGACTTCTTCCAGACCGGCCAGCATGGTCGAGCGCGGGTCGCCGTCGGGCAGGAGGCGATCGGCCCAAAGCAGAAGGTTGTCGGGCGTGAAGTCGGCCTGTATCAACTCCGGGACGAGGTGGCGTTCGGCGATCAGGTTAACCAGGGAGACGTGCTTGAGGCGCACCAGGCGGCGTCCGAGGCGGTAGGTCCACGGGGAGAGGCGATAGAAGACCACCAGCGGGGTGCCCAACAGGGCGGTTTCCAGGGTGGCGGTGCCGCTGGCCACCAGTGCCAGACGAGCATGGGCGACCGCGGCCGGCATCTGGCTGGCGGGCAGAAGATGTATAAAAGCTCGAAAGGGTTGGGGGATGGCGTCGCGCACCTGATCGTGGGTGAGCGTGGAGGCGACCGGCAGCAGGAACTCGACGTGGCGTTGAGCATGCAGGCGGCGTGCGGCTTCGCATAGCACCGGCAAATGGAACTCCAGCTCGCGGCGCCGGCTGCCGGGCAGCAGCGCCACCAGTTCGGCTGAAGCATCGAGGCCGAGGCTGTGGCGGAATTCAGCCGCCGCCGGCAAACTGGCGCGGGCGCGGGTCACCCGCTCCACCAGGGGATGACCGACGTAGGCCACGTCCATGCCGTAACGGGCAAAGAAGGCCGGCTCGAAGGGGATGATGCTGATCAGCCGGGAGACGTGGCGGCGAATCTGCCGCACACGGCCGCTGCGCCAGGCCCAAACTTGCGGGCTGATGAAATAGATGGCGGGGATGCCGTCGCGGTGGGCGGTGGCGGCGAGACGAAGGTTAAAGTCGGGGAAGTCCACCAGGATGACTGCCGCCGGGCGGCGGGCCCGCATGGTGGTACGCA
>DATBPS010000125.1:0-7919 GCA_036561225.1 Terriglobales bacterium | reverse complement strand
CGCCTTTGGGGACCGCCGCCTCTCCGATCAGGTGGATTCGCCCAGCCTGGAGCGCAACAGCCGCAACTGGTCCGACCGCGGGCTGCTCTACATCGAGCCGGCCTTCGTGTTGACCGCCGCCGCGGTGGAAGACCACTGCCTGTTCTGTCCTGAAACCGGACGCTTCGCGCTGGTGGGGCTCACCGCCGAAGCCTACAACACCGCCGCCGTGCAGGCGATCAAGTTCGCCAGCGGGCGTGAGCGCCCCTACATGGCCGGCGACGGTGACGGCGGCTTCAACGAGGGCGGCCGCTCCTTCCCCTCCGGCCACGCCGCCGGCGCGTTCACCCTGGCGGCGCTACTGGCCCAACACGATCCGCACGCCACCTGGTTCAACCGTGGCGCGTGGCTGCTGGCGGGCGGCGTCTCCGGCTTGCGCTTCACCGCCAAGGAACACTTCCCCAGCGACATCCTGGTCGGCGCCGCACTTGGCACCTACCTCGGCGCCCACGCCGTTCAGACTGGCCACTAGTTACGGTTCGATGGCCAGATTCAATCCCGCCGCCTTCACGGCGGCGTTGAAGGCGCTGCTGCCGGGGCCGGTCACCGCCTGAAAGTCCTTGCGGGCGGCCGCCAACTGTTGGGCCAGCAGTTTGTTCACCTCCACTTGCTGTGCGGTGGGACCGAGATCGGCGCCGGTGCCGTCAATCTGGCCGGCGATCTGGGAGATCTTGCCCTCGAGCTGCATGGGGTGGCGGAAGGCATCCTCGCTGAAGCCGCTGAGGTAGACGTCAATCAGATTCTCCTCGGCTGCGATGGCATCCTTCTCCAGCTTTTCCGCCGCCACCACCGCGCCGCCCTTCAGCATGGGGTGGATGTCGTGCAGCTGCCGGCGGGTACGCTCCAGGTGGTTGACCATCTCCACCGTCTCGTTCCACTCCTGCTGCAGCGTCAACAGGAACTCGCGCTGTGCGGCCATGGTCGCCGCCGTGCCCAGCGTGTGCGGATCGGCCAGCACCTCCACCGTGCCTGTGCCCGCCGCCGCTCCGCCGACGCTGAGCGCGAGGCGATAGGTCCCCGGCACAACCTTGGGGCCGGCCGGCATGGCGCCCCAATCCACAAAGGGACGTTCGGCCGGAACCCAGGCCTCGCCGGGAGGGCTTACCAGGTAGTGAATCTCCGCCGGCGGGGCGCTGCGCAGATCCCACCAGATGCGGTTCAGTCCCTTCTGACCGCGTGCATGAATCGTCCGCAACGGCTTGCCGGCGGCGTCGGCGACGGTCAGCACCACGTTGGTCGAGGGCGCGGTGAGGAAGTAGTTGATGTCGGCCCCGTAGGGCGGGTTCTCTCCCACCACCACGCCGTTGGGATCATCGTAAGTCGTATCACCGCGGTCGCGGAAGCGGTAGGCGGCGCGGGCCGGCAGCAGCGCGTTCGCCCCCTGGCTGACCTTGTCGAAGTTGCGCAGGGCGGTGATGTCGTCGAGGATGTAGATCCCGCGGCCGTGGGTGGCGATCACCAGATCGTTGAACCGCGGCTCGACCGTCAGCCAGTACACCGGCGCCGGCGGCAGGTTGTTGCGCAGATGGGTCCAGTGCCCGCCGTCATCCCAGGAGACGTAGAGGGCGTTGTCGGTGCCCAGGTACAACATGCCCGGGCGCACCGGATCCTCAATGATGATGTGGGCGAAGCTCGACACCGAGTGCGGAATATCGCCGGCGATGGAGGTCCATGTCCGGCCGAAGTCGGTGGTCTTGTAGACGTAGGGGTCGTAGTTGCCCACCATCTGGAAATCCACCGCCAGGTAGGCCGTGCCGGCGGCGTACTTCGAGGGGAAGATATTCTCGACCGTGCCCCAGGGCGGCAGGTTGGGGATGTTCCTGCTGACGTTGGTCCAGGTTTTGCCGCCATCGCGGGTGACGTTGACCTGGCCGTCGTTGCTGCCGGTCCAGATTACGCCCGCCTGCACCGGCGACTCCTGAATCGCATAGAGGATGGCGCCGTCGAAGGTCATCAGGTTGTCAAACGCCACCCCGCCGCTGTTGCCCTCGTGCGACTTGTCGTTGAGCGTGAGGTCGGGGCTGATGCGCTGCCAGCTCTCGCCGCCATTGGTGGTCTGGTAGACGTACTGGCTGCCGGCGTAGACGCGGTTGTGGTCCTCGGGCGAGATGGCCACCGGGAAGGTCCAGTTCCAGCGGTCGCGCACGTCCTTGGGGGCATAACCGTAGGTGGACTCGGGCCACACGTCCACGCTGCGGATCTGGCCGGTGCTGAGGTCCATGTGATCGAGCATGCCGTTGTAGCAGCCCGACCAGATGATGTTGCTGTTGACCGGGTCGGGGATGCCGAAGCCGCTCTCGCAGCCGCCGTAGGCGCGCCAGGTCGAGGTGGTAATGGCGCCGCCCAGCGTGCGGCTGGGGCCGATGTTGGAGCCGTCGTCCTGCTTGTTGCCCAGCACGTTGTAGGGGATCTGGTTGTCGGTGTAGACGTGGTAAATCTGGGCGATGGGCAGCACCACGCGGAAATAGCTCACCCCGCGGTTGAGCGAGATGCTGCCGCCGGAATCCTGGGCGGTGAGCACGCGGTCGCTGTTGAGCGGGTCCACCCACACCTCGTGCAGGTCGCCGCCGGCGGGGGTGGCGCGGGCATCGAAGCTGACGCCGCCGTCGCGCGACACGCTCCACGACACCGAGGGGAAGTAGAGCAGGTTGGGGTCGTCGGGCGAGATGGCGAAGCGGGTGTAGTAGGGCGAGCGCTCGGCCATGACGTGGCTGCGGTTCACCACCCGCCAGTTGCGGCCCCCGTTGTCGCTGCGGTAGAGGGTGGCGGTGTCCTGCTGGATCAGCGCATAAACACGGTTGGGATCGCTCGGCGCCACCCCCACCGCAATCTTGCCCAGCACCGCATCAGCGGCCGGCAGGCCGTGGCCGGAGAGCTTCGTCCAGGTGTCGCCGCCGTTGTGGGTGACGAAGACGCCCGAGCCGGGCCCGCCCGAGTTCTCTTCCCAGGTCTTGATGGAAAACTGCCACATGCCGGCGTAGAGCGTGTCGGGGTCGTGGGCATCCATCGAGATGTCGCTGCAGCCGGTGTTCTCATCCACCTTCAGCACCTGCGTCCAGGTCTTGCCGCCATCGGCGGTGCGGTAGACGCCGCGGTCAGCGGTGGGCTTGTAGGCCTCGCCCACGGCGCAGGCGAAGACGACGTTGGGGTCGCGCGGGCTGACGATGATGCGGCCCACGTGGCCGGTCTTGTCGAGGCCCATGTGCTGCCAGGTGGCGCCGCGGTCGGTGGACTTGTAGACGCCGTCGCCCATGGCATGCCAGGCGCGGATGAGATACGTCTCCCCCGTCCCCGCCCAGACGATGTTGTGGGCCGAGGGGGCGATGGCCAGCGCGCTCACGCTGGAGACGTCGGCCTGATCGAAGATGGGCGTCCAGTGGGTGCCGCCGTCGGTGGTCTTGAAGATGCCCCCCGAGGCCGCGCCGTAGTAGGCCACCAGCGGGTTCCCCGGCTCCCCCACCACCGCGATGGCGCGATTGCCGGTCGGCCCGATGAAGCGAAAATGCAGTTGCTGGAAGGGATTGGCGTTGTCAAAGGGAGCGCCCTGAGCCCCGCCGCGCCCGCGCCCCTGTGCCGCCGCGCCCACGCCCAACGCCAGAAGCGCCGTCACCAGCGCCAGCCGCGAAATCCACTTGTTACCGTTTGCCATAAGCCCCCGAAATGACTTCGGCGTCACAGTAGCACGTCAGCAGCGGGATGGGGGGGAAAAAGAGAATAGGGAACAGGGAAGAGGGGACAGGGGACGGGGGACCGTGGACAGTGAGCAGTGGACAGTGGACGGTGAACAGTGAACGGTTTCTAGTGGAATGGCTTCGAGGAAGGGGGGGGGGAGGCGGCGCGGCGGGTCCACAGGGACTAGAGGCAGATAAGGCCGCAGATGACGCCGCTGACCGAGCCCATGAAGGAGAAGGCGAAGAGCATGGCGCGGGCGCTGGAGAACGTTCTAGCGAAGGGTGTCGCCGTGCTGGCGCAGGTACGCGGCGAGGTCGCGTGTTTCAGCGGGACTCAGGCCGACGACCGCAAATACGGAGCCGGGCGGCAGTTGAGCGAGTTTGGCGAGAAGCTGGTTCCACGTGCCGGCATATTGCAACACCGTGAACCATGCGCCGCGGTGGCCAATCGTCCATGGCTGCCGGGACCAAGCTTTTATATAAGGTTGGACCAGATCTTCGAGTCCGGAATCACCGTCAGCGAGCCGGCGCAAATCGCCGGGTGGAGTCACCCAAGCCTGCCCGTGGATCAGCGACTCTGCCAGCGTCCAGTAGAGGCTTCGCACCGGTGCGCCGGCAGAACTGGCCAGCGCCTGCGCGCGAACCGCCGCCCAGCGTTGCATAAGGGCAGCCTTTACCGAAGCGTCGCCGTACCCGCCGAGGAACTGCGCGGCGGCTTCGGCGGAGGCCGTATCGGCATCTTGCAATTGATGCAACGCCAGCGGCTGTAACGAGGGATCGTTGTAGGTGTCGGCGATGGCGAAGAGCGCGCTGGTACCGCAGTGGTTTGCCATCGCCTGCCGCCGCGGCGGCGCCAGCGCCGGAGCGGCACGCAGCAGATAGCCCACCAGCGGGGCCTGCCATTCGCAGAGATTGTCGCCGCGCTGATCGAGCAGTTGCGCCACCGCCGGTGCCATCGCAGCCGACCCGTAACGGCCGATCAGCCTGGCCGCCTGTATGCCTCCGTGATGGGGCGCCCGCGCATTCACCGCCGCCAGCAGGCTCTGGTCGGCTTCGGGCAGGGTGGCGTCCGGCAGGAAACCAAGATCGTCAGCCCAGCCGTCGGCCGCGGCGATCGCTGCGATCACCTGCGGCCGCGCACCCCCGGGGTCGAGATCGTACCAGCGGTGCAGCAGGTTGGTGCGCGCGCCAAAGCGAATCGCCTTGTCGTTCGCTTCCTCCCGCAACAAAGCCAGCGCCGCCGGGCCGGCCAACGGCGCGCCGGAAGGCGCCAGCGAAATAAAGATCTCAGCCCGCTGGTCCGGCGAATAGCGGCCCATGCGATCCGCAAGCGCCTGGGTGAGCCAGGGGCGCATGTCGTCGGGAATGGCATCGGGATCATACTCGACCGCCGCCACCAGGCTTGCGTCCAGCGCCTCGCCCCGCTTGGCCGGCAGAACGCGCACGAACTCCGCCGCCAGCGCGCTTTGTTCGTCCTCTTCCGGTCCCGGCAGCAGCGGCTTCCCGCCGGCAAACAGTTCCAGATCGGCCAAGGATCCCAGCAACGCTCGCGTAACCGGCTGATCTTGATCGGCCAGCATCCGGTGCAGGCTGGCGATGCCCGCCGGGATAGATCCAGTCTCTGCCATTGCGGCAGAGCAGTCCGGCAAAAAGGACGCCCCGCACCGTTCAGCCAGTTCTGCCGCCGCATCGTCACCGCCCAACGCCGCCACCGCCTGCACTGCGCTTTCCCAATCCGCGCCACCGTTGTGCGACGGCTGGCCGAGAATCGAGTGCAGCCGCGCCAGCTCCCCGGCGTGCCAGCCAAGCGCATCCGCCGTGATCGTGATTTCGAGCGGAGAGGAAACCACCGCGAACGATTGGCCTGGATATCCGGAGCGGTTGTCGTGGATCTCTCTGCGGACACTGACGCGGTAAGCCCCGGGACGGTCAAAGCGTGCCCATTGGTTGAGCCAGAGGCGCTGACTTATGGGCGCGCTCGAGAGCTCCCCGGCAGCGCACGGAATGCTCCCCGCCCGCAACCTGGAGGCCGAAATAAACCCGGCGAGCGGATCGTGCCACGCCCCGTCTGGTGTCACCTGTGGCTCGGGCACACGGTAAAGGCTCCAGCGGGATGGGTTGCAGCTGGAATAGCCGTAGCGATGCGGAAGTGAGCTGGTGACCTCCAGCCGCAGTTCGATGAGCGCACCCATCGGAAACGAAACGGCGCCAGTCGCGGTGGTAAGGGTCGCTGTAATCCCGTCGGGGTTCGCAGACGATTGATTGGCGCGGGACCCCGCAAGCCCCAGTCCGGTCGGGCCCGGCGCCTGCGGCCAAGCCGCTGCGGCCATGGGCAGGACGGATGCGAGTACGAGGCGCGTCATCTCCACCCAGGCCAACGCGTCACGCGGTCGGCACAGTTTCATTCCCTCCTGGGTCTTCCCCGCTCTCCACCGGCGCCGAAGGTGGAAGCGGTTCGCCTGCGCCCGCTTCCTGAGCGACCAGCACCGGAAAGTTCGCAGCCTGCTCGGCCTCGACGGGTGGCAGCGGCGGGGGCGGATGGAACGCCTCCCGCCGGGTCCACAGGAAGTAGAGGCAGATGAGGCCGGTGATGACGCCACTGACCGAGCCTATGAAGGAAAAGGCGAAGAGCATGGCGTGGGCGCTGGAGTTGGTGAGCGCGGGGTTGGCGGCGGAGGCTCGCGCCACCGCCTGTTCCAGGCCGCGGGGTACGAGCCAGGTGGCAAGGCTGTTGGCCACCGTCAGCCCGTACAGCGCCAGAGCCGCGTTGCCCGCCCATGACTTCAGGCGCAGCAGGCCCCAGCCGACCGCCATCTGCACGGCGGCGATGAGCAGGAACACGACGCGGGCAGGGGCGCCGGATACCGGCCATCCAAAGAAGGTGAGGAAGGGATGGGGTATCAGCGCGCCCACGGCGCACCCGCAGGCGGCGATCACGCCCACCCAGCCGAGCAGCGAGATGCTCAGCGGACGGCGCGCCCAGCCGCCGCTCGCGCTGAACTGCGCCCGCACCGGCCGCCGGGAAAAGTAAACCAGCCACCAGACGCCGATCGCGGCCACGACCAGCGCCGCAGCGCCCATGACCAGGCGCATCAGCAATTCGAATTGCGGGTTGGGCGCGGGAATCGGCGTCCAGACGGCGGCGATGACCATGCCCGCTGCGGCACAGACTAGAAGGTAGGCGAAGACCACGGTCGAGGCTATTGACCACAGCCGCATCCGCAGCAGTCCGATGGCGGTGAGGATGCCCCACGCCGCGGGCAGCAGATACAACAGCGATACCGCCATCATCTGTCCGGCGCGATAGGCGGGCGTTGGCGCTCCCGGTCGTGCGCCCGCGGCCAACTGGCCGACCGCGCCTAGCATCATCAACCCGGTCATCGCCACCAGCAGCCCCGAGCCGACGAAATCCAATACCGCCACCGCCACCACCCCACCCGGTTGCTTCATGCCGGGGAGTATAGCAGGTGGATACTCCACACCTGACTTGGGTCGCTCCCTACGGTCGCTCAGCGCCGTGGCTTCGCTCCCCGGCAGCGGGCGCCCGCTCTGCTCAGGGCGCCTCCGAGCTGCCGCGCCAAGCGGCTCCTTACGGCTGGTAGTTGGTCAGCCAGGTCGCGGTGTTGCCGTTGCTGTCGCGGATCTGGATGCTCAAGAAGTACATGGCGCCGGTTGTGAGCGCGCCCACTGTCGGCACGTTGGCGGCGTTGCCGGTGGGGTCGGTGCCCCAGGTGATTGAGGTGATGGTCGAGGCGAAGCCCAGCGCCGCCGAGTTGGCGCCGGGGATCTGCCAGATGCTGTTGCCGTTGCTGTCGGTGAGCTGGAACGAGGTGGATACTCCACACCTGACTTGGGTCGCTCCCTACGGTCGCTCAGCGCGGTGGCTTCGCTCCCCGGCAGCGGGCGCCCGCTCTGCTCAGGGCGCCTCCGAGCTGCCGCGATAGGTGTAATTGGCGGCGGCGGCGGTGTCGGTCCAGGTGAATGTGGGGGTGGTGTTGCCGCGGCCACTGGTGTCGGGGGCGAGATTGGCGGGCAGGTCTGCGACCACCGCCGATACCACCGCCGACAGCGTCTCGGAGGTCCCGTCACTGTAGGTCACCTGCAAGCCGTAGGTGTCGCCCGCCTGGGGCCGATTTAGTGTGCAGCAAAACATTACTGGACGATGAGGGTGAGCTGTTCGGTGGCGGCCGGGGTGTTGGTGGCGGTTGG
>DATBPS010000124.1:0-27179 GCA_036561225.1 Terriglobales bacterium | reverse complement strand
GGTGGCCGCGCGCCGGGCGGCGAAGCTGGGACCCAACCATGCCCGGCTGCGCATCCTGCACGGCGACCTGGCGCTGCGCGCCGGCAAACGCGAGGAAGCGTTCGAGGCCTGGGCGCGGGCGGCCGAGCTCGATCCCGGCCTAACCATCAACCCCGAAGGGGGCAATCTCGGACTGGAGGCGGAATGAGCAACGAACCCTTACCCATCGAAGTCACCGTGGCCGAAGTGGCCGCCCGGCACAAGGCCGGCGAAAAGCTGATCCTGCTCGACGTGCGCGAGCCGGTCGAGTTCGAGGCCGGCCATATTGACGGCAGCGAACACATCCCCCTGGGCCAGATCCCCATGCACCTGGAGGCGATGGTGGCCGAGCGCCCGGACGCCGAAATCATCTGCTACTGCCACCACGGGCGGCGGAGCCTGACCGCCGCCGATTTCCTGCGCCGCGCCGGCTGCACCCGGGCGCGCTCCATGGCCGGCGGAATTGACGCCTGGAGCTGCGAGGTGGACCCCACTATCCCGCGTTACTGAGCGTGCTTCGTGGCCGGGGCGCGGCGGCCGCCGCGCAGGCTCAATGCAACCCCAGGCGGCCGAGGATGACGGTGAGCACGATCACCGCCAGCACGATGCCGGTGACCAGGGTGAACTTGGCGTCGCGGTCCACGGCGAAGGCGGCGAAGGCCACCGCCACGCGCGCCACCGGGGTGAGGATGAGCAGCACCGTGGCGGCGATCATCAGCGCGGTGGGATCCAGATGGGCGAGGCCCGTCCAGGTTTGGGCCCATCCCCACTGCGGCGCCGGGCCGAGCGAGATCGAGAGGTGTTGCGACAGGGCGCGCAGCACCCCGAGGGCAAACAACACCGTGCTCCCCACCATGCCCCACAGCAGCGCGCTGTAGACCACCTTGTAGACATTGGCGGGGGCTTCGTGCAGCCGGGGCGAATTGGGCGGGGGCGTCGGCATGGGGTCAGCTACCGAGTGAAGGCAGAAGGATGTGGAAACGCAGCGCCAGCGCCTTCACCAGCATGCCGTAGGCGAGATAGAGCATCAGCACCGCGAAGATGCGCTTCAACACCACCGAGCGCAGCCGGTTCATCACCAGCGTGCCGACCGTCGCCCCGGCCGTGGTGCCCAGCGCCACCGGCGCCACGATGTAGAAGTGAATCAGTCCGGCCAGGTAAAACAGAATCGAGCCCACCGCGGCGGTCACCCCGATCATCATCTTGCTGGTGCCCACCGCCGCCTTCATCGGCACGTTCATGTAGCGGTTCATGGCCGAAACCTTCAGCACCCCGCCGCCCACGCCCAGCAGCCCCGAGGCCACACCCGCCAGATACGACACCGAAGCGCCGATGCCCGAGCCGTTGACCACGTACTCCACCGGCCGGTCGAGCGCCTGGTCGTGGTAGCGTCCGCTCAACTCCAGGCGGCGCGACCAGGCATCGGGCGCGGCCGAGCCGTAGCCGCCGCTGGCGATGCGCTGGTCGTCGCGATGGCGGGTGACGTAGGCCGTCCACGACATGTACAGCAGCAGCGCGGCGAAGAGCAGCAGCATCACCCACTCGCGCAGATACAGCGCCAGCACGCTGCCGCTGAGCGCGCCGATGGTGGTGAAGACCTCGAGAAACATCCCCAGCCGCAGGTTGGTGATGTGCTGCTCGACGTAGCTCGAGCCGCCGGCGTTGCTGGTGGCGATCACCGACACCAGGCTGGCGGCGACGGCGATCTTGACCGGCAACTGAAACATCAGCACCAGCGCCGGCACGATGAAGATGCCCCCGCCCACCCCGAGCAGCGCGCCGAAGAAACCGGCCAGCACGGCGGCGGCGAAGAGCACGGCGACAAAGTGGGGGGTGTAGGGCAAGGAACAGGATACAGGGAACAGGGAACAGGGAACAGTTCTTGCACAGGATTTGGGATGTGGAAGGTGTGGAGGCTGCGGATAAAATAATTCGACTGGAACCGAGGGGTGGGGCGGCGTAAGATGCTGACTCACGGCGATGGCGATCTCCGATCAATTGGTGGACAAGGGACTGCCGGCCAACCTGCTGGCCGAGCGCACCGTACTGGGCGCCATCCTGCTGGACAGCTTCCACTTTTTCAACGTCGCCGACCTGCTGCAGCCCGACGATTTTCATCTCGACGCCCACCGCAAGATTTACCGCGCCATGCGCGAGCTGGCGCAATCCTCGACCGCCATTGATTTCATCACCCTGGGCGAGGCGCTGGAGCGCACCCACGACCTCGAGTCGGTGGGCAGCCATGTCTACCTGACCACCCTCACCGAGGGCCTGCCGCGCGGGCTGAACGTCGAGCACTACGCCCACATCATTAAAAATCGCGCCATGGAGCGCGATTTGCTCAGCGTCGGCCAGGGGATGGTGCAGGCGGTGCTGGGCGGCCAGTTGGGCAGCGAGGTGCTCGACGAAGCCCAGCGCCGCATCTTCGAGATCTCCAGCGCCCGCGTCCAGGGCGGACTGACCAGCGTGGCGGACCTGGCGGGCGGCATCCTCGACACCCTCGACGCCCTGCACGGCCAGGAGATCAGCGGCCTGCGCACCGGCTTCGCCGACTTCGACGAGCTGACCACCGGCCTGCAGAAATCCGACCTGATCATCGTCGCCGGACGCCCCTCCATGGGGAAGACCAGCTTTGTGATGAACATCGTCGAAAATGCCGCTCTCGATCACGGCAAAACGGCGGCGGTGTTCTCGCTGGAAATGTCCAACGTGCAACTGGTGCTGCGCATGCTCTGCTCGCTCTCCCAGGTGGACGGCCGCAGGCTGCGCCAGGGCCACCTCGGGCGCCACGACATTGAACTGCTCACCCAGGCCGCCGGCCGGTTGGCGCAGGCGGGCATCTATATTGACGACAGCTCGGGCATCGATATGGCCACGGTGCGCGCCAAGTGCCGCCGCCTGCAGGCCGAGCTGGCCGCCCAGCACCCGCCCCGCACCCTCGATCTGGTGGCGGTGGATTACCTGCAACTGATGGGCTCCAGCGGACGCTCGGAGAACCGCAACCTGGAGGTATCCGCCATCTCGCGCGGCATGAAGATCCTGGCCAAGGAGTTGAACTGCCCGGTGATCGTGCTCTCGCAGTTGAGCCGCGCGCCCGAGCAGCGCACCGGCAACCACGAACCCATCCTCAGCGACCTGCGCGAATCCGGTTCCATCGAGCAGGATGCCGACGTGGTGGCCTTCATCTACCGTGACGAGGTCTACACCAAGGCCAACAGCCAGGAGCCGGGCGTGGCGCGCATCATCGTCGCCAAGCAGCGCAATGGGCCCATCGGGACCATCAAGCTGGCCTTCCTCAACCACTGCACCAAGTTTGTGAACAAGGCCCCCGATGACGGCTATGAGCCCTGAGCCGCGCCCCATCGGTTCGCGCCACGCGCTCAGCGCCGCCTTCCTGGGGTGGATGCTGGACGCCTTCGACTTCTTCGTCGTCGTCTTCCTGGTCGGCACCCTGTCGCAGCAGTTCGCCGTGCCCAAGTCGGCGATCGTGTGGTCCATCACCGCCACCCTGGCCATGCGGCCGGTGGGAGCGCTGCTCTTCGGCCTGCTGGCCGACCGCTATGGACGGCGCCTGCCGCTGATGGCCAACGTCATCTACTTCGCGGTGATCGAAGTCGCCTGCGGCTTTGCTCCCAATTTCACCGTGTTTCTGATCCTGCGGGCGCTGTTCGGCATCGGCATGGGGGGCGAGTGGGGGGTGGGCGCGGCGCTGGCCATGGAAGCCGCCCCGCGGAAGCAGCGCGGCGTGCTTTCCGGCTTGTTGCAGAGCGGCTATTCGGTGGGGTATCTATTGGCGGCGCTGGCGGCGCGTTTCATCCTGCCGGTGTGGGGCTGGCGGGCCATGTTCTGGATCGGTGGCGTGCCGGCGCTGCTGGCCCTCTATGTGCGCGCCAAGGTGCCGGAGTCGGAGGCCTGGCAGCGGCACAAGGCCACCTCCATGGGCGATCTGTTCCGCACCCTGACCGCCAACGGCAGGCAGTTGCTGTACCTGATCGTGCTCATGGCGTTGATGAACTTCTTCTCCCATGGCACCCAGGATCTGTACCCGGATTTCCTCTCCACCGTGCATCACTTCAGTGGCGCCGCGGTCGCCTGGATGGCGGTGCTGTATAACGTGGGGGCGGTGGTGGGCGCGGTGGTCTTCGGCTGGCTGTCGGGTCCCTGGGGACGAAAGCGCAGCATGTTGGCCGCTTGCGCGCTCTGCTTCTGCGTCATTCCCTTCTGGGCCTTCGGCACCGGGGTGTGGCTGCTGGCGGCGGCGGCGTTCCTGATGCAGGCGGGAGTGCAGGGCGCCTGGGGCATCATCCCGGTACACCTCAACGAGCTGGCCCCGGAAAAGGCGCGCGGGCTGGTGCCCGGCTTCAGCTATCAGCTCGGCATTCTCATCGCCGCGCCCACCAGCAACATCGAGTACGCGCTGCGCGACCACTTCGGCTACGGCAAGGCGATGGGCGGCTTCGAGTTGGTGATCCTCATCGCCGTGGGTTGGGTGGTGTGGCGCGGTCCGGAGCGCACCGGCCGCGACTTCCTGGCCAGCGAGGCTAGCCCGCCAGTCTCTGCCCCTGTGTCGCCATGAGGTAGAACGACAGCGCCAGCACCGCCACCACCGCCCACCGCACCGCCGCCCACAGCCGCACCTGCGCTTCCGTCAGCGGCGGATCGTCGCCCACCATCATGCCCAGCACAAAGCCCGAGGCCAGACCGCCGATATGGGCGGCGTTGTCCACCCCGGGAATGACAAAGGCGAGGACCAGCGCGTAGATGGCCCAGCGCATGGCCACGCTGCGCAACTGCTGCCCGGCGGTGGTGTGGCTGCGCTTCACTCCGTAGGCGATCATCACGCCCAGGATGCCGAAGATGGCCCCGGAAGCGCCCAGGCTGAGGTACCCAAACCAACTGGAAACCATGTAGCCGATGACCCCGGTCGCCATGTAGAGGAACAGATACTTCGCGCCCCCATAGAAGGACTCCACCAGCGGGCCGATGTCATAGAGGGCCCACATGTTGAAGCCGATGTGCAGCAGACCGGCATGGAGAAAGCAGGCGGTCACCCAGCGCCAGTACTCGTGCAGACCCAGCACATAGGGCAGCGGCAGGCTGGCCCCCAGCCGGATGATGGCCGCCTGCGAAGGGCTGGCCATCAGGTTGGTCATGGGCGAGGTGCCGCTGACGGCGTACTCCAGCACAAACAGGATCAGGTTGCCGAGGATCAACAACCCGGTCATGGGCACCGTCGAGGGCACCGCGCGCTGCATCAGCTTGCCGGTGGGTCCGGTGCCGAAGACCTTGAGCCGCTGATCGCAGTACGGGCAGTTGGCCTTGCCGCGCGGCACGAAGGCGCGGCAGGAGGGGCACATCTTCAACTCCGCGCCCAGCGACTGCTCCGTCTGGCGCGCGCTTCCCTTCCACTGCTGCCAGCGGTTGCGGAGCCGGTTCAGGCGAAACTGCATCTTGGGCGACAGCGGCATCGGGCGCGGACGGACTCCTAACTTACGCGCTCAATGCGCACCGAGTTCATGGTCACCGGCGTTTTGGGACGGTCGCGGCCGTCGCGCGGGGTGGCGGCGATCTTTTCCACCACCGCGTAGCCCTCGATCACCTTGCCGAAGATGCTGTGCTTGCGATCCAGCCACGGCGTGGCGGCCACGGTGACGAAAAACTGCGATCCGTTGGTGCCCGGGCCGGCGTTGGCCATGGACAACATCCCGGGCTCGGAGTGGCTGAGCGAGGCGTGAAACTCGTCGGCAAAACGGTAGCCGGGACCGCCGGTGCCGGTGCCCAGCGGGTCGCCGCCCTGGATCATGAAGTCGGGAATCACGCGGTGGAAGATCAGCCCGTCAAAGAACGGCCGCTTCGCCTTGGCGCCCGACTTGGGGTCGGTGAACTCCTTGCTGCCCTCGGCCAGGCCGACGAAGTTGGCCACCGTGTTGGGCGCCTCCTGCTCGAACAGGCGCACCAGAAAATCGCCCTGCGAGGTGGAAAAATGGGCGTACAGACCGGGTTGAGAAGGCGTGGGCATGACGGCGGAATGGTCCTTTCCGAGCGGCGGATGGTAGTCTAACCATTCGAGCACACTATGCCGACCACGCGCAATGTCGTCATCCTGGGTTCCGGCTGCGCCGGACTGACCGCGGCCATCTACTGCGCCCGCGCCGGGCTGCAGCCGCTGGTGGTGGAAGGCCACGAAGCCGGCGGCCAGTTGAGCCTGACCACCCTGGTGGAGAACTTCCCCGGCTTTCCCGAGGGCATTCAGGGACCGCAGTTGATCGAGAACATGCGCGCCCAGGCGGCTGCCTTCGGCGCCGAGTTCACCTCCGGCGATGTCACCGCGGCGCGCCTCAGCACACAGCCGCTGGAACTCGACATTGAGGACGCGGTCGAACCGCTGCGCACCCGGGCGCTCATCATTGCCAGCGGCGCACGGGCGCGCTGGCTGGGCCTGGCCAGCGAGAAGGCGCTGATCGGGCACGGCGTCTCCAGTTGCGCCACCTGTGACGGCTTCTTTTTCCGCGGCAAGGAGATGATCGTGGTCGGGGGCGGCGATTCCGCCATGGAAGAGGCCATGTTCCTCACCCGCTTCGCTTCCGTCGTGCACATCGTGCATCGCAGCGATAACTTCCGCGCCTCGAAGATCATGCTCGCCCGGGCGCGGGAGAACGAAAAGATCCGCTGGATCACCAACGCCCGCATCACCGAGATCCTCGACGTGGCCCGGAAGGAAGTGACCGGCGTGCGGCTGCAGTCCACCAATGACAGCAACAAGCAGTGGGAGATGCCCATCGCCGCCGTATTCCTGGGCATCGGCCATGTGCCCAACACCGGGCCCTTCGTGGGCCAGCTTTCGACCGACCCCGACGGCTACCTGGTGACCCACGAAAACGTGCTCACCAACGTCGCCGGCGTCTACGGCGCCGGCGATGTGCAGGACCGCCGCTACAAACAGGCCATCACCGCCGCCGGCACCGGCTGCATGGCGGCGCTGGAGGTCGAGAAGTACCTGGCCCACCACGCCGGCTAAGCCGCCGTGGCGTGGGCGAGCAGCAAGTGGCCCCACTTGTGGCTGAGAGCGCTGCGCCGCGAAGCGCGGCGGTCGCAGGCGCGTCCCAGAGAGCCCAACAGCGGGAATAGCCTATAGGTGTGGGGCAGCAGGTTGATGATGCCGCACACCTCGACGTGGACGAAATCGGACAGCTCGGCTGTCAGCTCGGCCGCAACGTAGGCGTGGTAGAAGATGCCACTGGGGTGGATGCCCTGTTTCGGCTCGCCGCGCCCACGCCAGGATTCGCTGTAGTTATAGACGGTGAGCAGCAGACGGCCGCCGGGCCGGAGGAGGCGGTGCAGGCTGGTCAATAAGGCTTGCCGCGCCTCGGCCGTAGGCAGGTGTTCCAGCACCTGGGTACACACGACGGCCTCGAACCCGGCGGTGGCCGCCAGCGGCAGGCGGGTCAGGTCGGCCTGGGCCAGGGCCAAGCGTCCCTGGGGGGAGCTGGGGGCATGGGCGCGCAGATGGCACAGTCGGGCGAGGGCAAAATCAAGCGCCACCACGTCGCAGCCGGCGCGCAGCAGCTCGCGCGTGATGCGGCCGATGCCGCATCCGGCGTCGAGGATGCGCTCCCCCGGACGGGGGCGGAGACGCGAGAGCACGGCTTCGTCCTCGACCCGCCACTCGTAACGCAGGCGGCGGTCCGGTACGAGGGTGAGGATACGCTCGCGGCGTTCGCGCTCGCGGCGTTGCAACTCGTCCATGGAGGGGTTTCGATGCGGTGGGGTAGGATAGCGAAGGCATGAGCTACTCCCAACGACAGGCCCGTCTGCGGCAGCGCATGGAAGAGGAGGGCGTGGATGCGGTGCTGGTGGCCCATCTGCCCAATCTGCGCTATCTGTGCGGCTTCAGTGGTTCCAACGGCCTGCTGCTGGTGGAGCAGGCGGATCGGACCACCCTGTACACCGATGGCCGCTACCGCGAGCAGGCACGCAGCGAAGTCCGCCAGGCGCGGGTGGTGGTGCCGGTGCGCGGCGACCTGTGGAAGGCGGCGGCACAGACGGCACGGCGGCGGCGCCGCGTCGGGATGGAGAACGAACACCTGACCCTGACCCAGCGGGCGCGGTGGCTGGCACACTGGCCCGGCGGGGCGCGCGGACTGAAGAACGCCAGCGGGTGGGTGGAGGCGCAGCGGGCGGTGAAATCGCCGGACGAGGTGGCCGCCATCCGCCGCGCGGTGGAGCTGGCCTCGGCGGTATTCCCGGCGACGGTCCAAAAGATCCGCGCCGGGATGAGCGAGACCGCGCTGGCCGGGCAACTGGAGTTCGCGTTGCGGAAAGCCGGGGGCGAGGGTCTGGCGTTCGACTCGATCATCGCCGGCGGCGCGCACGGCGCCTGGGTGCACGCCCAACCGGACGCGCGGCCGCTGCCCCGCCGCGGCTTCGTGGTGATGGACTACGGCGTGGTGCTGGGCGGCTATCACAGTGACATGACGCGCACCGTCCACCTGGGCGCGGCCGATCGCCGTGCGCGGGAGGTGTATCGCGCCGTGCTCGAAGCCCAGCAGGCGGCCATCGCGGCGGTGCGGCCGGGGGCGCGCTGCGCGGCGGTGGACCGCGCCGCCCGCCGCAGTCTGGAAAAGGCGGGATGGGCCAAGTACTTTCCCCATTCCACCGGACATGGCGTAGGCTTAGAAATACACGAAGCGCCGCGGCTGGGCGCGACCTCGCGGGAGACGCTCGCCGCCGGGCAGGTGATTACCATCGAGCCCGGGGTGTATATTCCCGCGTGGGGTGGAGTACGAATCGAGGATGTAGTGCTGGTGACCCCGGCCGGCGCCGAGGTGCTGACGCCGACGCCCAAGGACTTGATCTATGGACTTTGACGCCATCCGCAAGCTGATCGATACACTGATCGAAAAGCAGATTGACGAGTTCGAGCTGGAGGAGGAGGGCCGGCGCATCCGCATCCGGCGCAATGTGCCGGCGGCGGTCGTGGCCGCCGCTCCCGTCGCCGCGGTCCCGGTGGCGGCGGCGCCCGCGGCGGCCGTCGTCGCCGCCGCCCCGGCGGGGGAAGAAGCCGGGCTGGTCACCGTCACCTCGCCCATCGTGGGCACCTACTACGACTCGCCGGCGCCGGGCGCGCCCGAGTTCATCAAGGCCGGCGATGCGGTCGAGCCGGGACAGGTGCTGTGCATCATCGAGGCCATGAAGCTGATGAACGAGATCGAGGCCGAGGTGGCCGGCACCCTGGTGCGCAAGCTGGTGACCAACGGCCAGCCGGTCGAGTTCGGCCAGCCGCTGCTGCTGGTGAGGCCGCGGAGCTAGCGTGTTCCGCAAGATTCTGATCGCCAACCGCGGCGAGATCGCCCTGCGGGTCATCTGCGCCTGCAAGGAGATGGGCATCGGCACGGTGGCCATCTTCTCCGAGGCCGACCGCCATGCGTTGCACGTCCGCTTCGCCGACCAGGCCATCTGCGTGGGACCGCCCCGTCCCGGCGACAGCTACCTCAACGTGCCGGCGGTGGTGAGCGCGGCCGAGATCACCAACGTGGACGCCATCCACCCCGGCTATGGATTCCTCTCGGAGAACGCCAACTTCGCGGAGGTGTGCGAAGCCAGCGGGCTGAAGTTCATCGGGCCCAAGGCCTCGGTGATCCGGCTGATGGGCGAGAAGGAGCGGGCGCGCGAGGCGGCCCGGGCGGCGGGATTGCCGGTGCTGCCCGGTTCCGACGGCATCCTCAAGGATGAGGCCGACGCGGTGGCGGTGGGCCGGAGGGTCGGGTACCCGGTGATGGTCAAGGCCTCGGCCGGCGGCGGGGGCCGCGGCATGCGCGTGGTGCGCTCGGCGGAGGAGATGCCGGGATTGTTCTCGGCGGCGCAGACGGAGGCCGCCAATGCCTTCGGGTGCGGCGATTTATACCTGGAAAAGCTGGTGGTCGAACCGCGCCACATCGAGTTTCAGGTGCTGGGCGACGAGCACGGCCGCGTCATCCACCTCAGCGAGCGCGAATGCAGCGTGCAGCGGCGCCACCAGAAGCTGATCGAGGAATCCCCCGCCACCCCCGTGACGCCCGAACTGCGGCGCCGGATGGGCAGGGTGATCACCGAGGCCATGCAGCGCATCGGCTACACCAACGCCGGCACCATCGAGTTTCTGATGGACCGCAGCGGCGAGTTGTACTTCATCGAGATGAACACCCGCCTGCAGGTCGAGCATCCGGTGACCGAGATCGTCACCGGCGTGGACCTGGTGAAGGCGCAGATTCGCATTGCCGCCGGCGAGCCGCTCGACGCCATCTGCCGGGTGCCCGAGGGCGAGACCGGGCTGCTGCCCCACGGCCATGCCATCGAATGCCGCATCAATGCCGAAAACCCGGAGACGTTCACCCCCTCGGCGGGCAAAGTGACCGGCCTCAACCTGCCGGGCAGCATCGGCGTGCGGGTGGATGCCGCCGTCTACGCCGAAGGCGTGGTGCCGCCTTACTATGACTCGCTGGTGGCCAAGCTGATCACCAGCGGCGGCGACCGCGACGAAGCCATCGCGCGCATGTTGCGCGCGCTGGATATGTTCGTGGTGCAGGGCATCGAGACCTCGATCCCGCTGCATAAAAAGATTCTCGCCGAAGAGGACTTCCGCGCCGGACGCCTCTCCACCGCCTTCATGGATCGCTTCATGCCCGCCCGGAGCCCGCGCAAGCACGGCACCGCCTCCTGAGCCGGCCCTTGCAGCCGCTGTACCCCATCCTCGACGCCGAGATGGCCGCCGCCCATGGTCACGATCTGGTGGCCTGCGCGCGCGCCTTCACCGCCCTGGGGTTCCCCTTGCAGCAGTTGCGGGCCAAAACGCTCGGCGGACGCGACTTTCTGAAGCTGGCCGAGCGGCTGGCCGCCGTGGTGCCCCAACTCATCATCAATGACCGTGCCGACCTGGCGATCCTGGCGGGGGCTGCGGGCGTGCATGTGGGCCAGGACGACCTGCCGGTAGAGGAGGTGCGGCGCCTCGGCCCGCCCGGCTGGACGGTGGGAGTTTCCAGCCATAACCCCACGCAGGCCGCGGCCGTGTTGGCGGCCCATCCGGATTACCTGGCCGTGGGCCCCGTCTATGCCACCCGCACCAAGCGGAACCCCGACCCGGCGGTGGGCACCGGGCTGGTGCAGGCGGCCAAGGCGCTGAGCCACGTGCCGCTGGTGGCTATCGGCGGCATACGGCCGGAAAACTGCACCGCCGTGTGGGCCGCCGGGGCGGATGCGGTAGCGGTCATCGCCGCGCTGTGGGAGGCCGATGATCCCCTCCGCGTGGCGAGCCAGTTCACGCTTGCCTTTGCCCGCTTTTCCTGCCATAGTCCCGAGAAATAGAGCGAGCAAGGTTCCCGCCTCCAGGGACCAAGAACCCGCATGGCAACTGACAGCGCCTCTCCCCAAACCGCCGCCGAGACCGGTTCCGGCACCCTCAAAGCTCTGGGCCTGACCAGCGCCACCACCATTGTCATGGGGGTGATGATCGGCAGCGGCATCTTTGTCGTCTCGCCCCAGATCGCCCGTCAGGTGGGTTCGCCGGCGCTGCTCATGCTGGTGTGGGTGATCACCGGCATCATGACTTTGTGCGGCGCGCTCTGTTACGGCGAGCTGGCCGCCGCCATGCCCCAGGCGGGCGGACAGTACGTCTACCTGCGCGAAGCGCTGGGCCCGCTGTTCGGCTTCCTCTACGGCTGGACCTCATTCGTGGTCATCCAGACGGGCACGATCGCCGCCGTGTGCATGGCCTTCGCCAAATATTTGGGCGTGCTCTACCCCGGTGCGGTGTCGGAGTCGAAGTGGCTTTTCCATTGGGGCCACATTGGTCCGGTGCAGATCGGCATCAACACCGAGGAGCTGGTGGCGATTGCCGTCATTGTCTTCCTCACCTGGCTCAACGGCCGCGGGGTGAAGGCCGGAGCCCTGGTCCAGAACGTATTCACCTTCGCCAAGATCCTCGCCTTGGCGGGATTGATCGTGCTGGGCGTTTTTGTGGCCCGCAACCCGGAGGTGGTGGCCGCCAACTTCGCCCACTTCTGGCATGACTTCTTCGCCGGCATCTTCAGCTCGGGCAGCTACAACCTGAGCGGCGCCACCAATGGCGCGATGGTCTCCACCGCCACCATCGCGGTGGTGTTTGCCGCGCTGGTGGGCTCGCTGTTCTCCTCGGACGCCTGGAACAACGTCACCTTTACCGCCGGCGAGATCAAGAACCCGCGCCGCAACCTGCCCCTCTCGCTGGCCATCGGCACGCTCTCGGTCACCGCCCTCTATCTGCTGGCCAACCTGGCTTACCTGTGCGTGCTGCACTTCAATGCGATCGCCCACGCGCCCGAGGATCGCGTCGCCTCGGCCATGCTGGGCACCATGTACGGACCGGCGGGGGCGGCGTTAATCGCCATCGCCATCCTGATTTCAACCTTCGGGTGCACCAACGGCCTGATCATGGCCGGGGCGCGCGTCTACTACGCCATGGCCAAGGACGGGCTGTTCTTCAAGCGTGTGGCGCATTTGAACAAGCAGCAGGTGCCGGGGCGCGGACTGTGGTATCAGGGGCTGTGGGCGGGGCTGCTGTGCCTGTCGGGCACCTACAACGACCTGCTGAACTACGTCATGTTCGCCGTCTTTCTGTTCTACATTCTGACCATCCTGGGGTTGTTCATTCTGCGCGTAAAGCGGCCCAACCTGGAGCGGCCCTATAAGGTGCTCGCCTACCCGGTGCTGCCGGCCTTCTACATTTTAATGGCGCTGTTTTTCGACGCCGTGGTGTTGTGGGTGTTCCCCAACTACGCCGGCAGCGGGTTGCTGCTGGTGCTGATCGGAGTGCCGGTCTATTACATTTGGCGGCGGCTGGTGAGCGGCAAGACCTCCCCGGCGGCCGGCTAAAGACCCAAGGAATCGCATATGAGCCTGAATCTACTTGCGCGCAAAAACGTTTACTCGATGCTGGCCGAGACCGAGGGAGAGAAGAGCGGCCTCAAGCGCTCGCTCGGCCCCATGAGCCTGGTGGCGCTGGGCATAGGCGCCATCATCGGCACCGGCATCTTCGTGCTGGTCGGCCCGGCGGCGGCGCTCAAGGCCGGTCCGGCGGTGGTGCTGAGCTTTGTGGTGGCAGCCATCGCCAGCGCCTTTGCGGGCATCTGCTACGCTGAGTTTTCCGCCGCCATTCCCATCGCCGGCAGCGCCTACAGCTACGGCTACACGGCGCTGGGCGAGATCGTCGCCTGGATCATCGGCTGGGCGCTGATCCTCGAGTATGCCTTCGGCGCCGCCACCGTAGCGGTGGGATGGTCGGGGTACATCAACAGCCTGCTGCACACTCTCGGCCTGGGGCTTCCGCCCTCGCTGGCGGCGGCGCGCGGCGTGGACCTGGTGTACTACCAGGGCTTCTGGCAGCCGGCCAGCTCCATCAAAGGCGCGGCCATGGCGCTGATCCCCACCATGCCCCATACCACCGGCGCCTTCAACCTGCTGGCCTTTCTTGGCATTCTGATGGTCACCACCATCCTGATCATCGGCATTTCCGAGTCGGCCAAGGTCAACAACGCCATTGTGGTCATCAAAGTTTCGGTGCTGCTGGTGTTCCTGGGCATCGCCATCATCTTCCTCAACGGCCAGGGCTGGCACGTGGCCACCGCCAACTGGCATCCGTTCATGCCCTACGGATGGTCGGGAGTGTTCAAAGGCGCGGCCTTCATCTTCTTCGCCTACATTGGCTTTGACGCCGTTTCCACCGCCGCCCAGGAGGCCAGCAATCCGCAGCGCGACATGCCCGTCGGCATCCTCGGCTCCCTGGTCATCTGCACCATTCTCTACATCCTGGTGGGCGCGCTGCTGACCGGCATCGTCCCCTGGAACACCCTCAATGTCCCCGACCCGGTGGCGCTCGGTGTCGATGCCACCGGCGTGGTCTGGGGCAGCGTGTTGGTCAAGGTGGGCGCCATCTGCGGCCTCTCCTCCACCATGCTGGTGATGTTGCTGGGCCAGTCGCGCATCTTTTACACCATGTCGAACGACGGGCTGCTCTTCAAGTGGGCCAGCCGCGTCCACCCCAAGTTCAAGACGCCCTACGTCTCGACCCTGCTGGTGGGGGTCGCCGTGGCCTTCGTGGCTTCCATCTTCCAGGTCAGCATCCTGGCCGAGCTGACCAACATCGGCACCCTCACCGCCTTCGCCATCGTCTGTGCCAGCGTGTGGGCGATGCGCAAGAGCGAACCCGACCTGAAGCGGCCCTTCCGCACCCCCTTGGTGCCCATCGTTCCCATCGTCGGCATCCTGATCTCCCTGGGCCTTATCTGGGAGTTGGGATCACTGACCAAGGAAGTCTTCCTGGTGTGGCTGCTCATCGGCCTGGTGATCTACTTCACTTACGGCCGCAAGAACAGCACCGTGCAGCACGCCTTGGCGAAAGCCACCAACGTGCGCGGCGCCGTCCGCTAAGCGGTTGACTGAAGGGCGGCCGGGCGGGCAAACTACGAACAGGACCGTAGTCTGCGAGCCGAAGCATGTTTTGTGATCCAGTAGTGCGGGATGCCTCCAAGACGGGCCGCCGTGCGGCGTCGGAAGAGGCGCCGGCAGCGCCCCTCATGGCGCATGCCTTTGATCGCCGCTCCCTCCTCCAGGAACTCCGGTCCAAAGGCATACGACTCACCGCTCAACGCCGTGCCGTGGTGGAAGTCATCCAGGAGGCTTGCGAGCACCTGGACGCGGCTGAGCTGCTCCAGCGCGCCCGCGCCAAAGGTGCCAAGGTGGACCGGGCGACGGTCTACCGCACGGTGGAGTTGCTCAAACGCCACCGGCTGATTGACGAACTCAATCTGATGCAACCGGGTGAAAAGCATTTCTACGAAGCCCGGACCCGCGGCGACCACGCCCACCTTACCTGCCTGCAATGTGGCCAGGTGCTGGAGTGCGCCACCCCGCTGCTGGACTGGCTCAAGCTGGAACTGGCAACCCGCACCGGCTTCGAACTGCGCATGACGCGTCTGGAAGTGGGGGGATTGTGCGTCCAGTGCCAGAAGGCCTCCCTGCGACCGGAAACCGCCGTCGCCGCTTCCAAGTAATAATCCTCAGAATCAGTTTGGAACCACCCGCTTACTGGCTGTGTCTGGACAGAAGTTCTGGCGTAGCCTAGGCTGTTGCTAGCGGCCTTGCCCAGCAATCCCATGACGAACGAAATCCCCACTGGGCCGCCGCAAGCCACCGCCGCTCACGCGCGCGCCCGTTCGGCGCGTTTGCTGGCCCAACTGCGGCGTTCGGTGCTGTTCAAGGCCACCGCCAGCCTCGGTATTCTGGCCCTGATCACCGGCCTTCCGGCACTGTTCGGCCACGCTCCCCTGAGTTGGTTCGGGTTCTTCCGCTCGGCCTTCACCATCGCCCTGTTCCTGCTGCTGGTGCGCGTAGTGTATTTACTGGCAGTAGAGACCTTGTGGTTGCTGCGCAACCGGCTGATCCTCGCCTACGTGTTCATGGGCGTGGTGCCTGTGCTGCTGATCGCGAGCATGCTGGCCATCGGCGCCTACATGTTTTATGGCCAGTACGCGTCGTATTTATTGCTGAGCGAACTCAACGACCACACCCGCAATGTGGGGGCGGTCAACCAACTGACCGTCCACGAGTTAAGCCGCCGCCCGGACCGCACCGCCGACGGACCGGAACTGAGCCGCTACTACGCCAGCTATTACTTCCCGCGCGGCTACGGCGGCGTGCATTCGTTCTTCTATCACGACGGCACGGTGGACCCGCAGGGGTCGGAGCCGATGGGGGCGCTGCCCACGTGGATCAAGCCGGACTTCGTTGGCCTGATCAACCGCCCCGAGGGCTATGACATAGCCAGCCTGGGGTCCAGCACCGGCGCCAAGCCGGAGCAGGTGCTGACCATGTACGCGCTGTCGCGCGCCAATCTCGACACCCTGGCCAAACCGCTGGGCGAGGTTTCTTTGGGGCTGACCGGGTTTGCCGATATCAGCGGCACCGGCGCGGGGCGTCCCCGGGGGCCGTCGCCGGTCGCCGCCAGCCAGCAAAGTCTGCGGCCGGCGAGCAGTTTTCTGGATATCCGCATCACCAGCTTCGCCTTCATCCCGGTGACCAACTGGGAGACGGGCAAGACGGAATCGGTGATCGCCACCATCAACAGCCGCCCCTCGCTGCTCAACGATCAACTCTTCGCCAGCCTGCAGGGCAGCAGCATCGGCCCCAACACCGGGGCGCGCTGGCCGCTGGTGTTGCTGGCGGTGGTGGGCGTCGGGTTTTTGATCATCGAGTTCTTCTCGCTGATGGCCGGCATCCGCCTCACCCGCACCATCACCGGCACGGTGCACGATTTGTATGAAGGCACGGTGCACATCAACCGCGGCGAGTTCGAGCACCGCATTCCGGTGCGCACCCGCGACCAGTTGGCGGCGCTGGCGCTGAGCTTCAACGCCATGACCAGCTCCATCCAGCGGCTGCTGGCCGAGCAGCGGCAGAAGCAGAACCTGGAAAACGAGTTGACCATCGCCCACGAGGTGCAGGCGCAGTTGTTTCCCCGCCTGCGGCCCGCCATCGCCGGCCTGGAGGTCACCGGCCGCTGCCTGGCGGCGCGGGTGGTGAGCGGCGACTACTTTGACTTCCAGCAGGTCAGCCCCACCCTCACCAGCCTGGCCCTGGGCGACATCTCCGGCAAGGGCATCTCGGCGGCGCTGCTGATGGCCACCATCGTCTCCGCCATGCGCGCCTACCAGCCCAGCCTGGCCGATCGCGCCGTCGGCGTCGCGGTGGGCGCGGGCGCCGAACCCGAACCGGTGAGCGCAGACCTGGCGACGGTGCCGGTGCGCCTGCTGGAACGGCTGAACCGCCAGTTGTTTCACTCCACCCCGCCGGAAAAGTACGTCACGCTGTTCTACGGCCTCTATGATGCCGCCTTGCGCCAGCTGCACTACACCTGCGCCGGCCATCTGCCGCCGGCCATCGTCGGCGCGCGGGGCGGCGTCCGCCGGCTGGACCGCGGCGGCATGGTGGCGGGATTGTTCGAAGAGGTCACCTACGACGCCGGAATGGCGGAACTGGAACCCGGCGACCTGATCGCCGCCTGGAGTGACGGCATCACCGAGCCGGAGAACGAGTACGGGGTCGAGTTCGGCGAAACCCGGCTGCTGCAGATGATCGAGATGCACCGCACCCGCCCCCTGGTCGAGATCCTCGACACCGTGCTCAGCGCCGTCAAGGACTGGAGCGGCACCGCCGAACAGGCCGACGACATCACCCTCGTCCTCGCCCGCGTGCTGGAGTAGGGGCCGGCCGGCGGGGCCGAAAGCCGCTCAGAAGTGCCGGTCGCCGCTGGGACGGCTGAGCATGGCCGGGGGGCGGTCCCAGGGACTGCGCTGCCAGTTGTCGAGCGCCTGGGAGTCGCCCAGCCAGCGCGGGAGGTCGAGGCGCAGGTGCGCGGCGATGGCGCACAGGTGCGGCTCATACATCTGCCGCAGGGCGTTGAGGCGCTGCACGTAGGCCTCGTCCCAGGTCCAGTCGAGGCCGGCTGCCCGCAGACGGCGCAGCAGTTGCTCACGATCCTCCGGCGGCAGACGATTGGGGATGGAGGCGGGCAGGCGGCGGATGTAGAGCTGCGCCAGGTCCACAATGGCGTGGCGCGCGATGGCGAAGGTCAGCCGCGCCTGACGCATGCAGGTATCCTCGGTTCCGGCCACCAGCACCGCGCAGGCGTCGAGCATCACGCCCAGCGCCGACAGCCACGACTGGTTGGCGTGCTGGGAGCGGAAGTAGCCCAGCACCGGATAGGAGATATGGCTCTCGAGCAGCTCGGCCGCCCAGCGTTCCCATTCCCCCAGGTAGGTTTCGAGGCGCCCCAGGTCGGCGGCATGGCGGCGCAGGATCTCGGCCGCGGTGGGCGGCGAGCCGGCGCGGGCGTCGAGCATGGCGATGTTGGCTTCGCGGCGGGAGAAGCCGCTGTACAGCACCGGCAGATAGCTGATGATGATGGCCACAAACCCCAGCCCCAGCCCGCCTTCGATCACCACCAGTACCCGCGCCAGATTGGTATACGGCACCGCGCCGCCGATCCCCAGGGTGAGCAGCGTCACCCCGCTCAAATACATGTCCTTGGCCAGGCCGCGCAGCGGCTCGCTGGTCTGCAGCGGCGACCCCAGGCCCCAGTACAGGCACCCGAAACCGAACATCAGCACCGCCGCCCAGAGCACGAACAGCAACAGCATGGAGAGCGGGCCGAACAGACTCAGCGCGTTCTCGCGCCGCGCGCGGGCACGCAGCCGCCCCGCCCAGCCCGCCCACAACGGCCAGATGCCGCGGAAATAGAGGCGGGTAAAGCGCAGTGACCCGTGCAACCGGCGGGGCAGGATCATGGTCTCGAAGGCGTCCCGCAGCACCAACACGAGCAGCGCCACGCCCGCCACGCCGACCAGGATCCGGGCGTCAAACCACATGGCCCATGATACGCGGGGATACGACTACCGGCGCGGTAACCCCGCGCGCCAGGACGCCAGCGCGGGCGGAGTGCGGGTGAGAGCACCGAGGCGGCGCATGCGCTCCAGCGACAGATCCACAAAGCGCAGGGCCAGGGAGGTCGCCGCGGCTGAGGGGCCGATGAGCATCGCCGACTCGCCCTCGAAGGGCAGGGCGACGGACCGCCATCCCGAACCGGGCGGCAGGCAGTCGGCGGCGAGCGCGGCCCACTCCTTCGGACGCAGATAGAGCCGCGTCAGGCGATCGCGGCGCCCCCATTCGGTCTGCCGCTGGGCGGCGGCGATGTTGGAGACGAACACCGCCGTGCCCGCCACCCGCGCCATGCCGGCCAGCGCGGCGCGCGCGGCATCGGCTTCCAGATACTGCAGGACTCCGTTGCACCACACCAGGTCGAAAGCCTCATCCCTGAAGGGCAGGCGGGCGCAATCGCAGCGCACGGTCAGGTCGCCGCCGTGGGCATGGCGGGCGCAGAGCACGGCGTAGCGGCTGGCGTCGGCGCCGGTGACGCTCACCCCCAGATCGCGCCGCGCGTAGGCGGCCAGCGCGCCCTTGCCACAACCCACATCGAGCAGCGTGCCGGCGCCGGTCAGCTCGATGAGCGAGGAGAGCTGCGCCTCGACGATGGGAAAATACTCCGGGTAATACCCATACCCGCGCACCTCATCCCCGCCCTTGAGGCCGGGCGGGAAGTTGATATCTTCGAAATACTGCTCCTCGAACGCCCCGCGCGCCATGTCTCTAGTCGGCGTCCCGCAGTTCATCGGCGAGGGTGGGCTTGTGTTTCGTTGGCTTGCGGCGCTGATCGGGCACGGCCGTCTCCGGCGGCACCGGGCCGATCTGGGCGCGCGCCATGGTCTTCACCAGCTTCACCGCCGAGGGCGCGCGGGGCTTTTTCCTGCGGGACTTCATGAGCGATTTCATCATACCGCCCTCGCGAGGGCCGCGCTGCGGCCCGCCCGTCAAACGACGTGAACTACTAGTCGCCTCGTGGCGGCAAAGCACGTACTGTAACAGAATGCGGAAATTCTGGTGGCAGCTGATGATCGCCTGGGTGTGCGTGGCGGCGGCGGCGTTGGCACAGTCAGCCAGCGGTACGATTTCGGGCGCCGTGCTCGATCCCCAGCACAAGGCGGTGGCCGGCGCCACCGTGGTGGTGGTCAACAACGCCCTGGGCAGCGCCCGCGCGCTGACCACCGATGCCGCCGGCCGCTTCACCGCCGCGCAGCTCTCCGCCGGCGGCTACCGCCTCCAGGCCACCGCTCCCGGCCTTCGTCAGGCGCGCCCCCAGGCGGTGACCCTGGGCGTCGGCGGCAGCGTGACGGTGGATTTGGTGATGAGTGTGGCCCAGGCAGGGCAGGAAGTGACCGTCACCGCTCAGCGGACCGAAGTCGAGGGACAGACGGTGGCGCCGGCGGTGGATAAGGATAGCCCGCAGGTGGCCAACACCGTCGCCGGCCTGACGGTGACCTACCTGCCCAGCCGCGCGCGCGATTTCCGCGAGGACGGCATGCTGGCGGCGGGCACCCAGCCCACGCCGCAAGGCCTGGCGGTGAGCGGGCAGCGGCCCGATGCCACCGCCTACCAGATTGACGGAACGAGCTTCAACGATCCCCTGCAGGGGGGCGCGCGCGGCAGCGCCGACGGCGGGTTTTTCTTTCCGCAGACGGCGGTGCAGGAGATGGCCGTGGTGCACGCCGGCGCCGACGCCGACGTGGACAGCAGCAACGGCGGACTGTTCAACCTGGCCACCAAGCAGGGCAGCGACCGCATCCACGGCGAGATGTTCTACATCATCCGGCCGCGGCAGTGGGGCGGGCACGACGCCTTCGGACATCCGCTGGCGGATACGCTGAACCAGGGCGGCGTGGGCCTTGGCGGCGACATCATCCCCAAGCGCGTTTATTACTACGTGGGTTTTGAGCAGGACAGCGTGGACGTTCCCTACTGGACCCAATTCCAGCCGCAGGCGGGTGGTGCGGCGCTCCCGGCGGCACTGGCGGCGCAACAGGGGGAAACCATCGGCCACAGCACGCCGACCGCGCTGTCGCTGCGCCTGGACATCAATCTCAACCCCGCCAACCAGCTCAACCTCGACGGCAACTACAACCGCGTGCGCTTCTCCAACTTCGATCCCGGCTCCACTCAGATTTGGGCGGCCGCCAGCGCCGGAGAGTCGCTGAGCGGCCAGAGCGACTGGGTGCGGGCCACGCTGACCTCGACCCTGGGCGGGGTGGTGAACCAGGCGATGGGGCAGTGGGGCAACGACCGGCGCGACTCTATGCCCAACAGCCTGGCGCCGGAGGTGTATATCAATGGCTTCGGCGTGCTGGGTGGCGGCGGATTGGCGCAACACCGCTATACATCCCGGCAGCGCGGCTTCCAGGATGACGTTGCCTGGACCTGGCACGGACAGATGCTGCACTTCGGCGGCGGCTTCTCCTACGACCCCGCGACCGAGGAGCAGCAGGCCAACCCCCATGGCCGCTACGACTACAACTCGCTGGCCGACTACCAGGCGGGCGTCATCCGCCGCTTCCAACAGACTTTCGCCACCGGCAGCGGCGCATGGTTGTATGACGGCGCGGTACGCGGGGGCACCTTCTATGTGAGCGACCGGATCAAGCTGCGCGAGGACCTGGCGCTGACCGCCGGCCTGCGCTGGCAGGGGCAATGGAACCCGCAGCCCGGCCGCCCCAACGCCGCCATCCCCGGCACCAGCCTCATCCCCAACGACCTCACCCAGTGGCAGCCCCGCCTCGGTCTGGCCTGGAATCCCACCCGCAAGACGGTGGTGCGGCTCTCCGGCGGCCTTTATGATGCCCCCACGCCGGCGACCCTGTTCCAGCGGGTGTTCACCGATAACGGCCTCAACAACGTGGTGGCGGACAGCTACTATGATCCTTCCCTGCTGGCCCTGGCGGCCGCCGGCAACGGTCTCGCCGCCGCGCCCAACGGCCTGACCACGCCGGCGGCGGTGGCGGTGGGCATCGCCCCCGGCTTCCGCAACCCGCGTTCTTTCCAGACCGCCGCCAGCCTGCAGCAGGAGCTGTCGCCGCGGGTGGAGGTGACCACCGGCTACGCCCACAACAGCACCTGGGATCTGCAGCGCGTGGTGGACGCCAACCTGAATGCGCCGACCCTCGACGCCGACGGCATGCCGATCTTTCCCGCCACCCGCCCGCTGCCCGCCGTGGGGCAACTGTTGCGCAATGAGTCCAGCGGCCACTCCAGCTACGACGGCTGGACCACCTCGGCGGTGTTTCAGCTGCCCTACAGCCTGGGCCTGAACGCCAACTACACGCTCGCGCGCACGCGTGACGACGCCTCGCAACAGGGGCCATTCGGCGTGGTCACCGCGCTCAATCCGTTTGATCTGGCGCGCGAGGCCGCCTACGCCAACCAGGACGTGCGCCACAACTTCAATGTCAGCGGCACCGACCGCCTGCCGCTGGGCTTCAAGATCAACCCCATCTTCGTCGCCCACTCCGGGCTTCCCTACACGCCGATCATCGGCTTCGACACCCAGAACGACGGCAACGACCGCAATGACCGCGCCCTGATCGGCGGGCAGGTGGCGGGGCGCAACGCGCTGCGCCAGCCGGCGATGTACGATCTCGACCTGCGCTTCGTCAAGGACTTCACCCTCAAGGGACGCGGCCGCCACCTCGATCTTTTCCTGGACGTGTTCAACGTCACCAACCACGGCAACCGCAACTTCGGACCCCAGGCGCTCAGCTACTGCGGCTCCGCCGCGCTGCCGGTCTACAGCGCCGGCCAGGCGCTGTTCTCCCCCTCCACCACCGCCTTCGGCGGCGCGCGCATGATCCAGTTCACCGCCCGCATGGTGCTCTTTTAGAAGGACGCCGCATCATCCGCGGCATCGCCTGCGCCGGTAAACCGTCGCACCCCGCCCTTTCGCTTGCTCCGGTCGCCCGCAAGTTTGCCAAAGATTGTCAAAGGACGGTAGCATGGCGACATGAGCACCATGAACGTCTCATTGCCCAAATCGCTGAAGGACTTTGTGGACGAGCAGGTGAATCGGCGCGGGTACGGAAGCAGCAGCGAGTACGTGCGTGAGCTGATTCGCAAGGACCAGGATCGCCACCATCTGCGCGAAATGTTGCTGGCTGGCGCGCGATCGCCCGCAAGTGTCGAAGCCAACCGCGCCTATTTCAGAACTTTGAAGGCCCGGCTTCCTAAGCGGTAGCCATGCAGGTGAAGCCGGCGGTTCTCCGCGCGCTCGCCCGGCGGGATGTCGAAGCTGCCCTCGACGATTTCCTGGAGAGAGGTGAAATCACGCTGGCACGGCGATTTGTTGAAAAGTTGGAATTGGCGATTCGCCATTTACAGCGATTCCCATCGTCCGGATCTCCGCGCCACGGTCGCCTGCTCGACCTGCCTGACTTGCGGGCATGGCCGGTCGGAGGCAGCGGATTTCTGATTTTTTACCTCGAGCGGCCCGACCATCTCGACGTCTGGAGAGTTCTCCATGGAGCTCGGGACATTCCCGCCTGGCTCGCGGAGGAGCCGCGGCGGGGCTGACCATCCCTCAGGACGGCGCCAGGGCGCGCCACACGCGCCAGACGGTGGCCAGCGGCAGCCCGACGACATT
Organism: Terriglobales bacterium; assembly: GCA_036561225.1. Lineage (GTDB taxonomy): Bacteria > Acidobacteriota > Terriglobia > Terriglobales > SCQP01 > SCQP01. The sequence continues at coordinate 4,075 of DATBPS010000124.1, read as the reverse complement.
GGAGTAGGAGCCGTTGATGCGCGGAATGAAGCGCGCCGCGCGGCCCTGGATGGCGTAGGCGCCGGCCTTGTCGCGCGGCTCGCCGCTGGCGACATAGGCTGCGATCTCGGCTTCGCTGAGCGGGTCGAACCAGACTTCGGTGGCCTCCACCCCGGCCAGGCAGCGTTCACCGCGGCGCAGGCAGACGCCGGTAAGCACCTGGTGGCTGCGGCCGGAGAGGCGGCGCAGCATGGCGCCGGCCTCGGCGTCATCGGCCGGCTTGCCGAGTATTTCGCCCTCGACCACGACGGTGGTATCGGCGCCGAGAACCATATCCTCCGCGCGGGCGGCGACGGCAAAGGCCTTGGCGCGGGCCAGGCGGGCGACATAGGCGGCCGGCAATTCGCCCGGCAGCGGGGTTTCGTCCACATCGGCGGGCTGCGTCGTGACGGCAAAGCCGGCGGCGGTGAGCAGTTCGCGCCGCCGCGGCGAGGCGGACGCCAGCACGATGGCTTCGCCGCTCATGCCGCCTGCTGCGCCGCCCGCGGCCGGCGCCAGGCCTGCCAGGCCAGCAGCGCATACAGCGGAGCGTACTCAATCAGCACGCCCCAGGGATGCGCGCCCGCCAGATAACCCCACAACACCGCCACCGAAAAGTACAGCCATGGCGCTTCGGGGTTGAACACCACCAGCGGCAGCAGCCACAGCACGAACCACGGATGCACCTGGGGCAGGACCAGCAAGAGCGTCGAAACGATCAGAAAACCGGCCCGCAACGGCGGCAGGCGGCGCACGCACACGGCGATGATCACCGCCAGCGTGAGGGCCACCGCCAGGATGGCGGCGGCGTGCAGGCCGAACCAGTTCCGGGCCAGCGCGAACAGACTGGCGTTATAGACGGACGCACCGCCCAGGTACAGGCGCACGTTGCCCGCCAGCACGGGGAGCATGAAACGGGTGCTGAAGAACCAGAAAGGCAGGGAGAGCAGCACACCCACCACTGTGCCCACCGCCAGCACCGAACCCCAGCGCCGCCGCGCGGCCACCAGCACCACCGGAGCGAGTGTCCAGGCGAACCACTGGGTCATGGCGGCCGCCACCGCCGCTGCCGCCGCCCAGCGTGGCCGCCGCTCGGCCCAGTGCAGGGCCGCCAGCGCCAGCAGCGTGGCGGCGGGAGCCAGGTGCCCGTTGCCCGCCACCTCATACACCGCCAGCGGCGACCAGGCGTACAGCAACACCCAGGCCACCGGCAACTCACGCCGGCGCAGCATGCGAATCAGCAGGCCGATCAGCAGCAGATCACACACGACCCACAGGATCTTGCCGGTACGGAGTCCCTGCGACCATCCGTAGTTCCAGCGGAACAGCAGCTCGGCGAGCGGCGGATCGGTGGCGCCCACCTGGGGATTGGGAACCGCCGCATCCGCGGCCGAGCGGATCGGGCTGAACATATCGCTGCGCGGCGGATAGGCGTAGGGGCTGAAGCCGAACTGCTGCACTTTGCCGTCCCAGCGGTAGCGATGGGCTTGCTGCGCCAGGGGCTGGGAGAGCGGCAGCAGGGTCAGCCGAAAGACTACCGCCGCCAGCACAATCCAGCGCAATCGCAGGCCTTTCGCCGCTCCACCCCGCAGCGTCAGCGCCACCGCGATCAGGTAGAATAGACCTGCCGCGGAAAGCCAGAGCAGGGTGCGCGGCAGCGGAGAATTGGCAGCATTGGGCCGCCCGGCCAACACCACGAAGACGGCTTCCAGCACGACAGCCAGGGCTAACATCAGCAGGCTGCGCGTGCGTGAGCGGGAATTCTCCACGGCCTACTATAGCCTGCCGATTGGCTTGCTCGCCATGCTGGCCGGCTTCGGGACCACGCCGCAGAACCCGCTGCTGCATTACATCCGCACCCAACTGCTGGACCGCACCTTCACCATGGGGCCGGCGAATCTGCCGCTGTATCAGGCCAACGGCTTCGATATGGCGCTGCTGATTCCCTACTTTCTGGTGCTGGCCATCCTGGCGTTTTACGGCTTTCACCGCTACTCACTGGTGTTTCTCTACTACCGTCACCGCAAGCGGCGCACCGAGGGGCCTGCCGCCCGTTTCACCGACCTGCCGGTGATCACCGTGCAGTTGCCCATCTACAACGAGCAGTTCGTGGTGGAGCGGCTGGTGGAGTCCATCTGCAAGCTGGATTACCCCAGGGACCGGCTGGAAATTCAGCTCCTCGACGACTCCACCGACGAAACCCGGGAGGTGGCGCGCGCGGTGGCCGAACGCTTTGCCGCCCAGGGCGAGCCGATTGTCTATCTGCACCGCACCAACCGCCATGGCTTCAAGGCCGGGGCGCTGGATGCCGGCATGCAGGTGGCCAGGGGCGAACTGATCGCCATCTTCGACGCCGACTTTGTGCCGCCGGCGGATTTTCTGCGGCGCACGGTGGACTACTTCACCGACCCCAAGCTGGCCATGGTGCAGACCCGCTGGGGATACATCAACCGCGACTACTCCTGGCTGACCAAGGTGGAAGCCATCCTGCTCGACGGCCATTTCGTCATGGAACACGGCGGACGCCACCGCGCCGACCTGTTCTTCAACTTCAACGGCACCGCCGGCATGTGGCGGCGCAAGGCCATTGACGAGGCGGGCGGCTGGGAGCACGACACCCTCACCGAAGACACCGACCTCAGCTATCGGGCGCAGTTGTGCGGCTGGAAGTTCATCTACCTGCCCCAGGTCGAGTGCCCCTCGGAGTTGCCGGTGGACATGAACGCCTTCAAGGTGCAGCAGGCGCGCTGGGCCAAGGGGCTCATTCAGGTCTCCAAAAAGATTCTGCCGCGGCTGTTCCGGCGCAAGGACATTGACCTGCACCACAAGGTCGAGGCCTGGTGCCACCTCACCGCCAACATCTCCTACCCGTTGATGATCGTGCTCTGCACGCTGCTGCTGCCGGCGATGATCGTGCGCTTCTACCAGGGCTGGTTCCAGATGTTGTACATTGACCTGCCCCTGTTCATCGCCTCCACCTGCTCGATCTCGTCCTTCTATGTAGCATCACAACGTGAGCTATATCCGCGCAAATGGTTTTCGACCCTGCTCTATATGCCCATGGTGATGGCCATCGGCATTGGCCTGACGGTCACCAACTCGCGCGCCGTGCTGGAAGCCCTGCTGGGCATCAAAACCGCGTTCAAGCGCACCCCCAAATTCCGCATCGAAACCAAGGCCGACGGGCAGATGAATCTGGCGAAAAAGAAGTACAAGCGCAAGGTGGGATGGTCGCCGGTGATCGAGCTGACGCTGGGCGCCATCTTCACCGCCGTCACCGTATACGCCTGGCAGATGGAGAACTATCTCACCATCCCCTTCCTGCTGCTGTTCGTGGTCGGCTACTTCACCACCGGCTTCCTGTCCATCTTCCAGGGCCGCTTCACCCGCCGCCGCAAACCGCCGCTGGCGATCGAGGCCCCGGTTGCTGTGGAAGAAACCCGCGCCGCATCGCTCTAATACAGGTGGAAGTTGACTTCGATCTGCGCCTGGGTGGCGATCGGCTTGCCGAACTTGTCCTTGGCGGGGGTGAAGCGCCAGGTCAGCACCGCTTGGATGGCCTTCTGATCGAGCCCCAGGCCGAGCGGCTGCAGAACCTGCGCATGGGTCACCTTCCCGTCGGCGCTGATGGTGACCAGCACAATGCAGGTGCCCTGAAACTTGGCCTTGCGGGCCTCTTCGGTGTACTCAGGATCGGGCTGATACACCGGCACCGGCGCGGTCATGGCCATGCCGCCGGAGTCGGCGCAATCGGCGCCGACGCAGGTCCCGCCCGCCGATCCCTCGCCCTTGCCGCCTGATCCTCCGCCGTTCTTGCCTCCGCCCGCGCCCGGGGGGCCGGAAAGCTCGCCCACGGCGCCGAATGAGGGTAGGTTCATGGCCATGGTGACCGGAGTGAGGGCCATCGGCGTCGGCATGGCTTGCGGCTTGGGCGTCTGCACCAGCTTGGGCTTCAGCAACGCCGGCGCACCACCACCCGACAAGCGCCGTACTTTTATCGTGGGCGGCTCCATCCGGGTTGGCACAAACAACTCTTGCACCTGTAAGACTTTCTGGA
>DATBPS010000123.1:0-3326 GCA_036561225.1 Terriglobales bacterium | reverse complement strand
TCGCCTGCTGCGCCAGTTCCCCAACACCCTCATCCACACCTCCGGCCCTTTCGTCGGACTGCCCCAGGGTCAGATGGGCAACAGCGAGGTCGGTCACCTGAACATCGGCGCCGGCCGCATCGTGCAGATGGACATCACCCGGCTCGATCAGGCCATTGCCGACGGGAGCTTCGACCGCAACCCCGCCCTGCTGGGCGCCATGCACCATGCCCGCGGCCGGCAACTCCATCTACTCGGTCTGTGCAGCGACGGCGGCGTCCACTCCCATCTCAACCATCTCTACGCCCTGCTTCGTCTGGCCAAATCCGAAGGCGTCGAGCACGTCTGGATACACGCCTTCACCGACGGCCGCGACACGCCGCCCCACTCCGGCCGCGACTACCTGGCGCAGATCGAACAGAAAACCCGCGAGTACGGCGTCGGGGCGATCGCCACGGTCAGCGGCCGCTACTACGCCATGGACCGCGATCAGCGCTGGGAGCGCATCAAGCTGTCACTCGACGCCATGGTGCACGGCGCCGGACCGGTAGCCGCGAGCCCGGAGGCGGCCATGACCGCCTCCTACGAGCAGGGCGTCACCGACGAGTTCGTCGTCCCGGTGGTCACCGGCGAGGGCCGCATCCGCGATGACGATGCGGTGATCTTCTTCAACTTCCGCGCCGACCGCGCCCGCCAGATGACCCGCGCCCTGACCCGCAGCGGCGAGCCGGTCGCAGGGCTCGAGGCCGCCATCCCGCGCACGGAAATTCCGCAGCGGCTGCACTACGTCTGTATGACCCGCTACGACAAGAGCTTCACCCTCCCCATCGTGCTCCCGGCGGAATCCCTGGAACGCATTCTGGCCGCCGTCATGGCCGAGCGCGGGCTGCGCAACCTGCGCGTCGCCGAAACCGAAAAGTACGCCCACGTCACCTACTTCTTCAACGGCGGAATCGAGAAGCCTTTCGCCGGCGAGGAGCGCTCCATGGTGCCCTCGCCCAAAGTCCCCACCTACGACCTGCAGCCCGAGATGTCCGCCGCCGGCATTGCCGCGACCGTGGTGCAGGCGGTGGAGAAGGGCGCTTTTGACCTGATCGTGGTCAACTTTGCCAACGCCGACATGGTCGGCCACTCGGGAAAGATTGAGCCCACCATCCGCGCGGTGGAGACCGTGGATCACTGCCTGGGCGAGATCGAAGCCGCCGTGAAGCGGCGCGGCGGCGCCATGCTGATCACCGCCGACCACGGCAACGCCGAGCAGATGCTCATGGCCGACGGCTCTCCCCACACCTTCCACACCACCAACCCGGTGCCGCTCATCCTGGTCGCCGAGCCGGCCGCCGGCCAGCCGCCCCTGCGCCTGCGCGGCGACGGCTCGCTGCGCGATATCTCCCCCACTTTGCTCGGCATGCTGCAGTTGCCCGAGCCGCCGGAAATGACCGGCCGCGACGTGAGGACCACCTAGATGGAAAAGCCCGACCTGCGCGAAAAAGGCGGCGAGCGCGCCGGCGTCCGCCAAACCAGCGAGCGTCGTCTGTTCATGCAACTGCTCGCCTTCGGCGATTGCCGCATCACCCCGGGCCTGATCCGCGCCCTGGACGCCGCCGAAATCGAAGCCGTGCTCTATGAGGACGTCAACGACCCCACCGGCGTCGCCCTGCTCACCTGGAGCACGGACCCGGCCTGGTTCGCCACCTCGCTGCGCGCCTTGCTGCAGTACCCGCCCTTCAGCGATCTCCGCTTTAAGCCCGAATACACCATGCTCGGCCGCAGCTACGCCATCGGCCACGAACCCGACCTCGACGACTGGCTGCTCGACAAGCCGCGCCGCTCGGCCACCAACAGCGAGTATCCCTGGGCGGTGTGGTATCCGCTGCGCCGCACCGGCGCCTTCACCGCCCTGGCCGCCGAGGAGCAGACCGCCATTCTGCGTGAGCATGGCGCCATCGGCCACGCCTACGGGGCCGCCGGGTATGCACAGGACATCCGCCTCGCCTGCGCCGGCCTCGACCGCAACGACAACGACTTCGTCATTGGCCTGGTGGGCGCCGAGCTGTATCCACTCTCCGCCTGCGTGCAGGCGATGCGCAAGACCCGCCAGACCTCCGGCTTCATCCAGCAGATGGGCCCGTTCTTTATTGGCCGCGCCGTGTGGCAAAAGCTGCGCACCGAAAAGCTCTAGTCAGCGCAGCGCAGTTGGCCGGCAGGCGATGTCAGGAAACTCCCGCAGGAGCTGTTGATCGTAAGTCACCAGCGGGCACCCGCGCCGTGCCGCCAGCTCGACGAAAAGCGTGTCGTATACGGCGACCCCGCAACGGATGGCGCGTTGCAGCGCGCCGGGCCACAGCGGACTCAATGGTTGCGCTGAGATCGGCAGGTCTCCCGCGAAGCTCAGCCGGTCGGCAGCCGTGGCCGCGTGTAACAGGCCCGCGCGCGCGGCCATCCAAATTGTCTGTGCGATTTCTGCCTGCCAGTGCACAGGCGCCGAGGCAAACTTCACCTCCTGCCAAAACTCGGCCACTTCCAGATAAAATGGCTGCGTCTGCAGCACCAGGTAGGCGGCAACATTGGTGTCGACGACAACCTGCTCGACCACCTACGGCCTCCCCTGGTTAATCCATTCCTCGATCTCTTCCGGAGTGGTCGGCCGCGTCTGTTCAGCCCAGGATGCGCGGATCGCGTCCAGCAGCTCCTGCCGGCTCAGTTTGTGCACCAGCATGTCACGCACCTCCTGCTCCATGGAGTTCCCATGGCGTTGCGCGGCTTCCTTGAGCGACTTCACCACGGTTTCGGGGACGTTGCGTATGGTCAGAGTAGGCATCTGCTAGCACCGTGCTAGCACTATGCTAGCACGGACGTCCATTGTGGAGTGGGGCGGGGCGATAGTAGGCGCGCCGCGACATTTCTGCGTGGCTCGCCGTCTCCGGCTCGGTCACGTACGTCTGTGTACGCTCCCTCGCCGTCTATTGGTTGGCGCGGGACCCCGAGTGGCTTCGCCACTCGACCCGCTTGACGCTCGACCGGGCCGGGGACCCCACAAGCCCCAGCCCGGTCAGCTCGGGCTGCGGCCTCGCGCCACTTGCTTCTCGCCCCTTCCCCAAAGTCGCTACCCGGCAGGGGCGCGCCGTTCCGAATTTCGCACGCCTGGCCCTGCGATCTTGCCCCATGTTGCCGGGGCAACTCGGGCCCTGCCGCCAAAGGTTGTGCGTGGACTGGAAATGTGAGACGGCTGGGACTCGAACCCAGAACCCTTGCCTTAAAAGGGCAATGCTCTACCATTGAGCTACCGTCCCCCAGGGTGGCAAGCCCATTTTCCCACGGATCTTCGACCGCACGGTAATCGTGTG
>DATBPS010000122.1:0-24056 GCA_036561225.1 Terriglobales bacterium | reverse complement strand
GGTCACTTATGCGGCCTGGTTTGTCACCATGGTCTACTTTGTGATCTCCATGTTCACCGCCCGGCGCATCGCCCAGCGCGAAGCAAGGCAGCGCCGGCTGGCGGACATCGCCCTGATCTGGGGCGGCTATTTCCTCATCTTTTTCCAGCTCGAGGTTCACCCGCCGGCGGTGTGGAACACCCACTTCTTCATCGCTCCCGTCTGGCGTCAACCCCTGGGCGTGACCGGGGCCGTGCTGGCCGTCGCCGGCCTGGCCTTCACCTGCTGGGCGCGCGCGGTGTTGGGACGCTACTGGAGCGGCACCGTCGCCCTCAAAGCCGACCACAAGCTCATCCAGAGCGGACCCTACCGCGTGGTGCGCCATCCTCTCTACACCGGTCTGATGACCGCCACCCTGGGCACGGCGTTATCGGTCGGGCTGTGGCAAACTCTCGCCGGCGCAGCGCTGCTGTGGATCGCTTTTCTCAGCCGCGCCCACCGCGAGGACGCCCTGCTCAGCGGCCAATTCGGCCAGCAGTTCGCCGATTACCAGGCCCGCTCCGGGCGCCTGCTGCCGAGGTTTCGCCAGGCGCCGCTGTAGCTCCTGGCTGTTAGCTCTTAGCTGTTGGCTATTAGGAAAAACGGGGCTGGGCGACCGGAAATGGGCCCGAGGTCGGTGGGCTTTTCGTGGCGACCAACAGCGGCGGCGCGGGCGTTACGCCGGCTGGGGGTGTTCGCCGGGGTTGCGCGCCGGGGCGGAGCGGTGTCTGTGTTGCGAGAAGCGGCGTCGGGCACCACTGTTAGCTCTTGGCTGTTGGCTGTTGGCTGTTAGGAAAAGCTGGGCGGGGCGACCGGAAATGGCCCCGAGGTCGGTGGGCTTTTCCTGGCGACCGATTGCGGCGGCGGGGCGTTAGGCGGGCTGGGGGTGTTCGCCGGGGTTGCGCGCTGGGGCGGTGCGGTGTCTATAGGCAAGAAGCGGCGTCGGGCACCACTGTTGGCTCTTAGCTGTTGGCTGTTAGGAAAAGCTGGGCGGGGCGACCGGACATGGCCCCGAGGTCGGTGGGCTTTTCCTGGCGACCAATAGCGGCGGCGCGGGCGTTACGCCGGCTGAGGGTGTTCGCCGGGGTTGCGCGCCGGGGCGGTGCGGCCGGGTTCGGGGCGCAGGATCTCCTGGGTGGGGACTTCACCGGTGCCGCCGGGGGGCGGGGGCAGTTCCATGGGCGGCAGCGTCTGGCCGGCGAGCACCATGCGGATCTCCTCCGCGTCCAGGCTCTCGCGCTCGAGCAGGTTCTCGGCCAGCTTGTGCAGCATGTCGGAGTTCTCGGTCAACACCTTGCGGGCGCGGTCGTAGCCGTCCATCACCAGGCGGCGGACCTCCTGGTCAATGCGGATGGCGGTGTCTTCGGAGAAGTCGCGGTGCTGGCTGATCTCGCGGCCGAGGAAGATCTGCTCTTCCTTCTTGCCGAAGGTCAGCGGGCCGAGCTCGCTCATGCCCCACTCGCATACCATCTTGCGCGCCAGGTCGGTGGCCTGCTCGATGTCGTTGCCGGCGCCGGTGGTCATGTGCTGCATGAACAGCTCCTCGGCGATGCGGCCGCCCATCATCACCGCCAGGCGCGACTGCAGGTAGTCGCGGCTGTAGGTGTGCTTGTCGTCGGTGGGCAGCTGCATGGTCACGCCCAGCGCCATGCCGCGGGGAATGATGGTGACTTTGTGCAGCGGGTCGGAGTGCGGCATCATGGCCGCCACCAGGGCGTGTCCGGCCTCGTGGTAGGCGGTGTTGCGCTTCTCCTCGTCGGTGATGATCATCGAGCGGCGCTCGGCGCCCATCAGCACCTTGTCCTTGGCCGACTCCAGGTCAGGCATGATCACCGTCTTGCGGTTGTAGCGGGCCGCCGACAGCGCCGCTTCGTTCACCAGATTCGCCAGGTCGGCGCCGGTGAACCCGGGTGTGCCGCGCGCCAGCACCGCCAGGTCCACGCCTTCGGCGAGCGGAATGCGGCGCGCATGCACGCGCAGAATCTCCTCCCGGCCGCGCAGGTCGGGACGCGGCACCACGACGCGCCGGTCAAACCGGCCGGGGCGCAGCAGCGCCGGATCGAGCACGTCGGGACGGTTGGTGGAGGCGACCAGAATCACGCCCTCGTTGCTCTCGAACCCGTCCATCTCCACCAGCAACTGGTTCAGCGTCTGCTCACGCTCGTCGTGGCCGCCGCCCAGCCCGGCGCCGCGGTGGCGGCCCACCGCGTCAATCTCGTCAATGAAGATGATGCAGGGCGCGTTCTTCTTCCCCTGTTCGAACAGGTCGCGCACCCGGCTGGCGCCCACGCCCACGAACATCTCCACAAAGTCCGAACCGGAAATGGAGAAAAACGGCACGTTGGCCTCGCCGGCGATGGCCCGCGCCAACAGCGTCTTGCCCGTGCCCGGAGGGCCGACCAGCAGCACTCCCTTGGGAATCCGCCCCCCCAGCTTTTGAAACTTCTGCGGCTCCTTGAGGAACTCGATGATCTCCTTCAGTTCCTCCTTGGCCTCGTTCACCCCGGCCACATCCTTAAAGGTGACCTTCTTCTGCTGGGTGGAGAGCAGCCGCGCCCGGCTCTTGCCGAACGACAGAGCTTTGTTTCCCCCCGTCTGCATCTGCCGCATCATGAAGATGAACAGCGCAAAGATCAGCAGGATGGGCACCCCGTTGATCAGCAGGTTCACCCAGGTGGTGTCGCTCGGCTGCTTGATGTTCACCGACACCCCCTTGTCCTGCAGCGTTTTGTACAGGTCGGGGTAGTTGGTCGGGATGATGGTGTGGAAGCTTTCGCCCTTGGGCGTTTTGACCTCGCCGTGCACCTCGTTGCCCGTGATGGTCACCGAGTTCACGTTGCCGTTGACGGCCTGGGTCATGAACTGGGAGAAGTTGATCTCCTGTTCCTTGGCGGACGTCCCGCCCATCTTGACCATTTGCCACAACACCAGGGCGGCGACGATCAGCACCACCCACAACACCACGCTTTTGACGGTAGAGTTCAAGCTGCCTCTTGATCCTTAGATGTGCGGGGGCGCATTTCGTTCCATCCCGCCTCCGAGCGGAGGACGGCCCTGGGAGCCACACTTTTACAGGCTCCCTGATTATAGCCTATCGGACGGCTTCAAAATGGACATTACTCGACCCCACGCGGCACATCAGTTGCGCCAGCCCGCGCCGCCGCGGGTGCCGCTGCTCGTCCACCGCCCAGCGGCGCACTTCTTCTAATGATAGATAGTCCAGTTGCCGCACATCCCCCTGCACCCGTTGCACGATGCGCCGCAGCAGGCGGCGCTGCACCGCGACCGGCAACTCCCGCAGCACTTGGCGCGGCAGGCTTCCAGACATTGATGCCCCCGGCTGCCAGTGCCGGGCCAGCAGATCATCGCAGTAAGCGGCCCAAAAACGCGCCTCCTCCCCGCATACCTCCGCCAGCCGCGCCAGGTGCGGGGTGAGCGCCGGGTTGTAGCCGGCCTCCAATTGCGGCAACAGCTCTTGCCGGATGCGGTTCCGCAGCGGCTCCCGGCTGAGATTGCCGGCATCTTCCCGCCACTCCTGCCCCAAGGCCTTCAGCCACGCGCGCAGCTCCTCTCGGCGAAACCCGAGCAGCGGCCGCATGACGCCATCGTCACGTTCCGCCAGCACCCCGGCCAGTCCCTCCGGACCGGCCCCGCGCAGCAGGCGGAGCAGCACCGTCTCAGCCTGGTCGTCGCAGGTATGCGCCGTGGCCACCCGGTCGGCCACCCCGCCGGCCAGCAGGTCCGCAAAGAACCGATACCGCTCCCGCCTTGCCTGCTGCTCGCGGTCGGCCCGGGGCGGCGGCGCCGCGGCCCGCGCCATGTCCACCTGCAGACCCAGCTCCGCCGCCAGTGCGGCCACAAACGCCGCGTCGGCGACCGACTCCGCGCGCCAGCCGTGATCGAAGTGCGCCACCCGCAAACAGAGCCCCAACTCGCCGGCGCAGGCGGCGAACAAGCGCAGGCAGGCGACCGAGTCAGCGCCTCCGGAAACCGCCACCGTCACCCGCTGACCGGGGCGGCAGAGTTGCGCGGCGGCACGGGCAAAACGGCGCTGGAGCGATTCAGCCACTGCGGAATTTTAGAACGGGAGTAGCCGGTTGTGTGGTTTGGAAACCCGCCACCCTCGTTCGCGAGCTAAGCCCCCTGCTTTCAGGGGCGGGCTTTGTTCCGGGAGTGGCGCTGGGGATGCACAAGCAAGGGCGTGAGGTCCGAAAGCACATGACAACATCAGCTCGTATCGAGAATTCCTGGGGGAAGCACCTCCCGCTCTTCTTCCTTATGTTAGCCCTGGCGCTGTGGGCGGCGATGCCCATCCTGGCGCATGCACAAAGCACCACTTCGGGCGACATCACCGGCGTGATCACCGATCCCAGCGGAGCGGCCATTCCCGGCGCGACCATCACCCTGACCAACGTCAACACCGGGGCGGTCAAGACCGCCTCGACCGGCGCCAACGGCAGCTATCGCTTCGCGCTGCTGCCGCCGGGCACCTACACCGTCAACGCCACGGCCACCGGCTTCAGCGCCAAAAAGGCGCAAGTCCAGGTGCTGGTGGGCCAGGTGGAGGCCGCCAATCTTGCCCTGCAAGTGGGCGCCGCTTCGCAGCAGGTGACGGTCACCGCCGAAGCCGCGCCAGTGCAGATTAACAACGCCAACATCTCCACCGGGTTCACCCCGGCGCAAGTGGCGCTGGTGCCCAACGGCGGCGGCGACCTGACCGCCACCGTGCAAGCCTCCCCCGGCGCGGTGATGAACACCCAGGCCGGCTACGGCAACTTCTCGACCTTCGGTCTGCCGGCCACCTCCAACCTCTTCACCGTCAACGGACAGGCCGACAACGACCCGTTCCTCAACCTCAACAACTCCGGCGCCAGCAATCTGCTGCTGGGCCAGAGCGGGGTGCAGGAGGTCACGGTGGTTAACAACGGCTACTCCGGCCAATACGGCGGCCTGGGCGGCGCCAACGTCAACTACGTGACCAAGCAGGGCACCAACGACTGGCACGGCAACGCCGTCTACAACTGGGACGGGCGGGTGATGAACGCCAACAACTTCATCAACAATGCCACCGGCGTGGCGCGACCCTTCGTCAACGCCAACCAGTGGTCGGCCGGGTTCGGCGGCCCCATCTTCAAAGACAAGACCTTCTTCTACGTCAACACGGACGGCGTGGATGTGGTGTTGCCCACCAACGTCCAGGCCCGCATTCCCAGCCCGGCGTTCCAGGCGGCCACGCTGGCCAACCTGGCGGCCAGCGGCAACGCCAATGAGATACCGTTCTACCAGACCGTGTTCGGTCTCTACAACGGCGCCAGGGGAGCGGCGGGCGCGACGCCGGTGGCGGGCGGCGGCTGCGGCACCTTCACCACGCTCGGCGCCGGCGTGCCCTGCGCCCTGCAGTTCCAGTCCACCGCCGGCAACCATACCCACGAATGGGACCTGGCGGCGCGCGTGGATCAGCACTTGAGCACCAACGACCTGATGTATTTCCGCTTTTCCACCGATCACGGCTTGCAGGCCACCTACACCGACCCCATCGACCCCGCCTTCAACATAGACAGCAACCAGCCGCAGTACCAGGGCCAGTTGAACTGGACCCATAGCTTCACCGGCGGGGAGGCCACCAACCAGTTCATCGCCAACGGCTCGCATTATGAAGCCATCTTCGGCGCCAATCCGGCTTCGCGGCTGGCGGTGATGCCCATTTCGCTGCGCTTCGCCGGGGGCGCCTTTTCGCGCATGGGCGGCATCAACTACGACTTCCCCCAGGGCCGTAACGTCAACCAGTTCGGCGTCTCCGACGACTACTCCCAGACCCTGGGCAGCCACACCTTCAAGGCCGGCCTCGACTGGCGCTACAACTTCGTCAACGACTTCGGTTTCGGCATCCTGAACTCGCCCCTGGTCGGCATGTCGCTCGACGGCTTCTTCAACGGCGTCTCCGATTTCTCCGAGCAGAGCTTCGCCACCTCGCTCAACCAGCCCATCCGGGTCTGGGGCTTGGGCGCCTACGTCGAGGATGACTACGCGGTGTCGCCGAACCTGAAACTGACGCTCGCCCTGCGCGCCGAGCACCACTCCAACCCGGTGTGCCTGCACGACTGCATTGCGCGGCTCAGCACCCCCTTCACCGACCTGGCGCACGATCCCAACGTTCCCTACAACCAGATCATTGATTCCAACCAGCGCCGCGCCCTGCCCGGCATCCAGCAGATTCTGTGGCAGCCGCGCATCGGCCTGGCCTGGACGCCGTTCGCCTCACAGGGTACGGTACTGCGCGGCGGCTTCGGCATCTTCAACGACACCGCCCCCGGCGTGCTGGCCGAGACCATGGCCATGAACAGCCCGCTGTTTAACACCTTCGTGGTCACCGGGCCGATCGCGCCCACCGTCCCCGGCAACGGCATGGCGCTGGCGGCGTCCGACAACGCCAGCTTCCTGACGGCCTTCGCCAACGGCGGCACGGTGGGTTCCATCATGGCCTCCAACCCCGCCTTCACACCCCCCAACTACACTTCGACGCCGTTGAAACTCAAAGCCGCCCGCTACTATGAGTGGAACCTGGCGCTGCAGCAGGCCATCGGCAACCTCAGCAGCGTCACCCTCAACTACGTCGGCAATCACGGCAGCAACGAGCCTATTCAGAACGACGCCATCAACGCCTTCTCGCCCACTCCCTTCGCGGGCCTGCCGGCGACGGCGCCCGATCCGCGCTTCGGCACCGTGACCCAGGTGGTGCCGGGGGGCAACTCCAACTACAACGGCCTCACCGTGTCGTTCAGCCGCAAGATGGCGCGCTCGTTCCAGTTGCAGGCCAACTACACCTGGAGCCACGCCCTCGACGAGGTCTCGAACGGCGGCTTTTTGCCCTTCAACTTCGCCACCAACACCAGCATCCTGGGCGTGCAGGATCCCAACAACATCCGCGCCTTCAACTACGGCAATGCCGACTACGACATCCGCCATTACTTCAGCCTCAACTATGTGTGGCAGGTGCCGTTCAGCAATGTCTTCCACTTCGGAACCAACCAGCTCTGGCAGGGATGGACGATCTCCGGCACCCTGTTCACACGCAGCGGTCTGCCCTTCAGCGTCATTGATTCCTCCGCCAACTCCACCCTGCAGGCCACCAACTACGGCGGCAATAGTTCCATCCTTGCCACCGCGGCGGCGCCGGGCGTTCAGGCAAGCAGTTGCAGCTACCTGAGCCAGTGCCTGAACCCGGCCAATTTCTCCACCGCCTCGGCCACGCCCACCGGCTTCGGGTCCCAGATCCGCAACCAGTTCCGCGGACCGAAGTTCTTCGACACCGATCTCAGCATCATCAAAAACACCCAGATCCCAGGTTGGGAACAGGGCCAGTTGGGCCTCGGCGTGCAGTTCTTCAACCTCTTCAACCATCCCAACTTTGATCAGCCGGTGGGCGACATCGCCGATCCCGAATTCGGGCAGATCATCAACACCGTCAGCGTGCCCACCAGCATGTTGGGCTCGTTCCTGGGCGGCGACGCTTCACCCCGCCTGATCCAATTAACGGCCAAGATTGTCTTTTAGGCCCGTATCACGATAGTCATTACTGGGCGGGGCGACATCGCCCCGCCTTTTCTTTTACCCTCCCCTTCCGGGCGACGGGTGGCTATAATGGCGGCTTGCAGTACTACCACATGGAGGCCCCGTCACTTTGCGGTCGGGGCTTTCGTGTTTGTGGAGGCAGCAAGGAACGTGCTCACACCAGGCATTTTTAAGAGCTACGACATCCGCGGCATTTATCCCACCCAGTTGGACGAGCGCGGCGCGGAAGCCATTGCCCGCGCGTTCGCGCAGGTCACCGGCGCGCGGCGCGTGGTGGTGGGCCGCGACGTGCGGCTGTCGGGAGAATCGCTGAAGGCCGCCGCCATGGCCGCCCTCTTGCGCGCCGGCGTGGATGTGGTGGACATCGGCACCGTCTCCACCGACATGTTCTACTTCGCCGCCGCCACGCTCGACTGCGACGGCGGCTTTACCGTCTCGGCCTCCCACAACCCCAGGGATTGGAACGGCTTCAACTGCTCCCGCCGCGGCGCGGTGCCCATGTCGCTCGACAGCGGCCTGGCGGAGATGCGCGATCTGGCCATGCAAGATGACGGCGGCGCTCCCGCCGCCCGCCCCGGCACGCTCTCCCATCAGGACGTCTGGGCGCCGTTTGCCGACTACGTCCTCGGCTACATTGACCGCAGCCTGCTGCGGCCCATGAAGATCGTCGCCAACGGCAACTGCGGGCTGCAGGTCAAGGCGCTGCGTCTGGTGGCCGAACGCGGCCGACTGCCGCTCGACATCCACGGCATCTACGAGGAGCCGGACGGCAACTTCCCCGTCCCTGGAGGCGTGCCCAACCCCTTGCTGCCGCAGAATCAGGGCGAGCTGGTGGCCACCGTGACGGCACAAAAGGCCGACCTGGGGGTCGCCTGGGACGCCGACGGCGACCGTTGCTTCTTTGTGGATGAGACCGGATATTTCCTCTCCGGATACTTCACCACCGCCATCCTGGCCCGCTCCATCCTGACGCACGAACCGGGCGCGACGGTGGTGATAGACCCGCGCAGCATCTGGGCCACCCAGGAGACGATTGCCGCACTCGGCGGCCGCACCGTGCTCAGCCGCGCCGGCATGACCATCATTCCCGCCAGGATGCGCGAGGTGAACGCCGCCTTCGCCGGCGAGATGTCGGCGCATTTTTACTTCCGCCGCAACTGGTGCCGCGACAACGGCATGATCCCGCTGCTGCTGATGCTCGAGCTGCTGGGCCGCGAACAGAAGCCGCTCTCCGCCCTGGTCAATCCGCTGCGCGCCCGCTACTTCGCCAGCGGCGAGATCAACTTCGAGGTTCCCGACGCTCCCGCCCTGCTGCAGCGCGCCGCGGCCGAGTTTGCCGATGGCGCCCACGACCGCACCGACGGCCTCTCGGTCGCCTACCCCGACTGGCGCTTCAACCTGCGCAGCTCCAACACCGAACCCCTGCTGCGCCTCAACGTCGAGGCCCGCTCCCAGGCCGCCCTCGATGCCGGCCTGGCCCGCGTGCAGGCGCTCATCGGCGTGCCGCCCGCGCGCCACTGAGCAGAACCCCCTGATTGGGGAGACGTAGTAGAATAGAGGTTCTCCAGAGCCTCTATGAAACTTGGCGTGGTGGTGTTCCCGGGCAGCAACTGCGACCACGACGCCCTGCGCGCGGCCGCCGAGGCCAGCGGGCAGGCGGCGGTGCCGCTGTGGCATGAGAGCCAGGACCTCGAAGGCTGTGACGGCATCCTGCTGCCGGGCGGTTTCAGCTACGGCGACTATCTGCGGGCGGGGGCGCTGGCGCATTTTTCCCCCATTCTGGGCGCGGTGAAGAAGTTTGCCGACGCCGGGCATCCGGTGCTGGGCATCTGCAACGGTTTCCAGATCCTGTGCGAAGCGGGAATGCTGCCGGGCGCGCTGCTGCGCAACGCCGGGCTGCGCTTCGTGTGCCGTCAGGTGCCCATCCGCGTGGAGTCCACCTCCACCCCCTTCACCAGCGCCTATCAGCGCGGTGAAATTCTTTATTTCCCCGTCGCCCATGGCGAAGGCAGCTACTTCGCCGCGCCCGAGGTGCTGGATCGGCTGGAGCAGCGGCAGCAGGTGGTGTTCCGCTACGCCGGTGACAACCCCAACGGCTCGCTGCGCGACATCGCCGGGGTCTGCAACGAGGGTCGCAACGTGGTCGGCCTGATGCCCCACCCCGAACGCGCCCGCCGCGCCCTGCTCGGCTCCGGCGATGGCGAAAAGATCTTTGCCTCGCTGGCGGCGGTATGCCAGTGAACGCCACGGCACTGCGGCAGCATGGGTTGACCGCAGACGAGTACGCGCGCATACGCGAGCTGCTGGGGCGCGAACCCAACTTCACCGAGCTGGGCGTGTTCGGGGTGATGTGGAGCGAGCACTGCTCCTACAAATCCAGCCGCCGCCTGCTGAAGGGCCTGCCCACCCAGGGTCCCGACATTTTGCAGGGGCCGGGCGAGAACGCCGGCGTGGTGCGGGTGGGCGATGGCTGGGCCTGCGTGTTCAAGATCGAATCCCACAACCACCCAAGCTACATCGAGCCTTTTCAAGGCGCGGCGACCGGGGTGGGCGGCATCCTGCGCGACGTCTTCACCATGGGCGCGCGCCCGGTGGCCATCATGGATTCGCTGCGCTTCGGCCCGCTGTCCAGCCCGCAGAACCGGACCATCTGCGACGGCGTCGTCTCCGGCATCGCCCACTACGGCAACTGCTTCGGCGTCGCCAACCTGGGCGGCGAGACGGTGTTTGACCCCTGCTACAGCGGCAACCCTCTGGTCAACGCCTTCGCCCTGGGCATCGCGCGCGAGGACGGATTGTTTTTCGGCAAGGCGCGCGGCATCGGCAACCCGGTGATCTACGTCGGCGCCAAGACCGGCCGCGACGGCATCCACGGCGCCACCATGGCCAGCGAGGAGTTCTCGGAGGCCAGCGCCGCCAAGCGCCCCAACGTGCAGGTGGGCGATCCCTTCCTCGAGAAGCTGCTGCTCGAAGCCTGCCTCGAAGCCATGGCCACCGGCGCCATCCTGGGCATCCAGGACATGGGCGCGGCCGGGCTGACCAGCTCCAGTTGCGAGATGGGGGCGCGCGCCGGAACCGGCATCGAGATGGACCTCGACCGGGTGCCGCAGCGCGAAACCGGCATGAACGCCTACGAGATGCTGCTCAGCGAAAGCCAGGAGCGGATGCTGCTGGTGGCCGAGCGCGGCCGCGAGGAGGAGGTCTTCCGCGTCTTTCGCAAATGGGGCCTGGACGCGGTCACCGTGGGGGTGGTCACCGGCGACGGGCACCTGCGGGTCAAGCATCAGGGCGAAGTCGTGGCCGATATCCCCAACACTGCGCTCACCGACGAAGCTCCGCGCTACCAGCGGCCGATGCAGCCCGCGCCCTCGGGCTATCCCGACGCGCCGCGCGCCGGGCTGCTGAGCGCGCGCCGCGACTGGAACCAGGACCTGCGCCAATTGCTCGCCTGCGACAATGTCAGCAGCAAGCGCTGGATCTGGCAGCAGTACGACACCATGGTGCGCACCAACACCCTCGCCGGCCCGGGCGGCGACGCCGGCGTGGTGCGCATGGAACTGGAAGCCGGCGAATCGCGTTTCGCCCTCGCCATGGCGCTCGACGGCAACGGCCGCTGGTGTCAGCTCGACCCGCGCCAGGGGGCGCGGCTGGCCGTGGCCGAGGCGGCGCGCAAGGTGGCCGCCACCGGCGCGCAGCCGCTCGCCGCCACCAACTGCCTCAACTTCGGCAACCCGGAAAAGCCCGAGGTCATGTGGCAGCTCGCCGAAGCCATCGGCGGCATCGGCGACGCCTGCCGCGCTCTTGGCACCCCCATCACGGGCGGCAACGTCAGCCTGTACAACGAAACTCTCGGACAGGGCATACAGCCCACGCCGGTGCTCGGCGTCGTGGGGCGCCTGGAACTGGCCCCCGGGCAGGCCCCGCTGGGCGCGCGCTTCCCCGCCCCGGGCCTCGACATCGTCCTGCTCAGCGCCGCGCCCAAGCAGACCGCGGATGAGCGCCGGCGCCGTTTCGGCTCCAGCGAGTACGCCGCCGCCATCCTGGGACAAACCTGGGGCGCGCCCCCGGCGCTCGATCTCGACGGCGAGTTGAAGCTCCATCAACTGCTGCGCCATGCTTTCCAGCAGGGCTGGCTGGCTTCGGCGCATCAGGTCTCGACCGGCGGCCTGGCCGCGGCCCTGGCCGAGTGCTGCCTCAACCAGCGCGCCGAGCAGCCGCGCTTGACCGCCGTCGGCGCCGCCATCGAGCTGTCCGCCGATGAGGCCATGCTGGCGCTGTTTGAGGAATCCGCCGGCCGTGTTCTGGTTAGCTGCGCGCCCGCCCAGCGCGCTGCTTTGCAGGCCGCGGCGCAGGCCGCCGGTCTCGTCGCCCTGCATCTCGGCCAGACCCAAAGCGAAGGCCTGCGCATCCTTCTAGGTGGGCAGGAAATCATCCACCTGGGCGGCGATGAGATGGCCGCCGCCTGGGAACCCGCTCTGGAGGCGCAACTGGCATGACCACGCCCTTTGACAAGCTGAAAGAGAAATGCGGCATTGTGGGCGTTTGGGGACATCCGGAAGCCTCGAACCTGGCCTACCTCGGCCTCTACGCCCTGCAGCATCGCGGCCAGGAATCGGCCGGCATCGCCTCCAGCGACGTGCAGGGGCCGGGGACCATCATCCACACCAAGCGCGCCATGGGGCAGGTGGCCGACATCTTCACCCCCAAGACCTTGCACCGTCTCAAAGGCCGGGCCGCCATCGGCCACACCCGCTACTCCACCTGCGGCGACAGCGGCATCAACAACGCCCAGCCGCTCACCGTCGAGTGCAACAAGGGCCAACTGGCCATCGCCCACAACGGCAATCTGGTCAACGCCACCCAAATCCACGACCGGCTCGAAGCCCAGGGGTCCATTTTTCAGACCACCAGCGACACCGAAGTCATCCTGCACCTGCTGGCGCAGTCCGGCGCGGAGAACTTCGACGAGGCGCTGGAAGCGGCGCTGAACCAGGTCGAGGGCGCATACTCGCTGTCGCTGCTCACCCCCTCCGCCCTCTACGCCATCCGCGATCCGTGGGGGTTTCGCCCGCTGGCGCTGGGCCGCCTGCCGGAGGGCGGCGTCTTTTTCGCCAGCGAGACCTGCGCCTTCGACCTCATCGGGGCGCGCTACGAGCGCGACGTCGAGCCGGGCGAGTGGGTGCGCATCAGCGGCGACTCGCGCACGCCGCGCATCGAGTCGCACCACTTCGGCCCGCGGCGCCCGCGCCGACAGTGCGTCTTCGAGCACGTCTACTTTTCGCGTCCCGACAGTCTGGTCTTTGGCCGCAGCGTGCAGGAGAGCCGCGAGGCCATGGGCCGCATTCTGGCCCGGGAAGCGCCCGCCGACGCCGATATCGTCGTCCCCGTGCCCGACTCCGGCGTGGCGGCGGCGCTCGGTTACTCCGACGCCAGCGGCCTGCCCTGTCGCTTTGGCCTGATCCGCAGCCATTACGTGGGGCGCACCTTCATCGAGCCTTCGCAGCAGATCCGCGATTTCGGGGTCAAGCTCAAGCTCAACCCCGTCCGGCGCCTGCTCGAGGGCAAGCGCGTCGTGCTGGTGGACGACTCCATCGTGCGCGGCACCACCAGCCGCAAGATCGTGCACATGATCCGCGAGGCGGGCGCCACCCAGGTCCACATGCGCGTCTCCTGTCCGCCGACCGTCTCCCCCTGCTACTACGGCGTGGACACCCCCTCGAAGCGCGAATTGATCGCAGCGAACCAGACCCTGGACCAGATCCGCGACTCCATCGGCGCCGACAGCCTCGCCTACCTGTCCCTCTCCGGCCTGGACGAGGCCGTCGCCAACCGCAACGACACATTCTGTAAAGCCTGCTACACCGGGGACTATCCCACCGGACAAATCACTTAGACTAGAGCCAAGCGCGCAGTCCGGCGCTGGTCGGCGCATGCCGCAAGAAGCCGTATTGACTGGCGCGGGACCCCGCTCGGCTACGCCGAGCGACCCGCATAGGCTCAACTCTCTGCCGGAATACGTCCTGGGGTTGGCCCGCCTCGGTGGCCGCAGCGCGCTCATTGAGCAGCACCTCTACCGCTCCCTCCGCCTCAGCTACGCCGAGTTGATCGGCCGCGCCTGCGGCATGCAACAGGAGCTGGCGCGCCGCGGCATCGGCGCCGGCGATCGCGTCATGCTCTGGGGCGCCTCCGGCGCCGCCTGGGCCATCGCCTTCTACGGATGCTTGCTGCAGGGCGCCGTGGTGGTGCCCCTCGACGCCGCCTTCTCCCCCGAGCTTGCCGCCCGCGTGCGGCAACAGACCGAAGCCGCGTTGCTGTGCAGCGACCACGCCGGCGCTGATCTGGGCGCGCCGCTGCTCTCTTTCGAGGCCATCCTGGCCCTGCCTGCCGCTCCCCTGCTTCCGGTTCCGCCGCCGGTGCCACCCGAGACGCTGCTCGAAATCGTTTACACCTCCGGCGCAACCGCCGAGCCCAAGGGGGTGATGATCACCCACGGCAACGTGCTCGCCAACCTGCGCCCGGTGGCCAACGAGGTGCGCAAATACAAGCGCAAGATGTGGCCGGTGCTGCCGCTCGGCTTCCTCCATCTCATCCCGCTCAGCCATCTGTTCGGGCAGATCATGGGCCTGTTCATTCCCCCCATGGTGGACAGTTGCGTGATCTATCCCGAGACCCAGGCGCCGGCACAGTGGGCCGCCATACTCAAGCGTTATCGCGCCTCGGCGCTGGTGGCCGTCCCGCAGCAGCTCTATCTGTTCAGCCAATGGGCCGAGGCGGAGGCCGGCGTTTCGCTGCCGCAGGCCCGGGCCCTGAGCCAGGGCCACAAGATCTTCTGGCGCTTCTGGCGCTGGCGCAAGCTGCATCGCAAGCTGGGGTGGAAGATGTGGGCCTTCATCGTCGGCGGGGCGGCGCTCTCGCCCGCCCTCGAAGAGGGCTGGAACGCCTTTGGCTACGCGGTCGTCCAGGGGTACGGGCTGACGGAGACCGCCCCCGCCATCGCCATCACCCATCCGTTCAAAATCCGTCGCGGCGCGGTCGGGCAGACACTCGACGGGGTCGAGGTCAAAATCGCCGCGGACGGCGAAATCCTGGTGCGCGGCGGCAATGTCTCGCCGGGATACTATCGCAACCCCTCCGCCACCGCCCAGGCCTTTCAGGACGGCTGGCTGCACACCGGCGACCTGGGCCAGATTGACGCCGGCAAGAACCTCACCTTCCTGGGCCGCAAGAAGGAGGTCATCGTCACCGCCGACGGCCTCAACGTCTACCCGGAAGACGTGGAGCGCGCTCTCAAGGCCAACCCCGACGTCGCCGACGCGGCCGCGGTCGAGGATCAGCGCGGCGGCTCGGGCCACGTCCACGCCGTGGTGGTGTTGCGCGATGGCCTCGATGCCTCCTCCCTCGACGCCATCGTCACCGCCGCCAACGCCCATCTCGAACCCCATCAGCGCATCCGCGCCGCCTCCGTGTGGCCGCAGCCAAAACTGCCGCGCACCACCTCCACCCACAAGTTGCAGCGCATGGCTATTGCCCGCTGGGTCAACCAGGGCGGGCCGCACGCCCCCGAACCGACCGCGGATGGCGAAGCCGCCAGCTGGAAGCAGTTCCTGACCCAGCGCTGGGGCATCGCCCCCGGGCGCCTGCAACCCCGCGCCCGCCTGGACACCGACCTCGGCCTGTCATCCCTCGACCGCGTCGAGTTGTGGAGCTGGATGGAAGCTCATACCCCGGGCGGCTTCGACGAAACCGCCCTGGCCGTGGCCCAGACCGTTGCCGATGTTGACGCGCTCGTCACTCCGCCGGAAGCCAACGGGTCCGCGGCGGGCGCCGGGACCAGCACGGCGGCGCCGCGCGCCCCTCTGCCCAGCCCCGGCATTGCCGTCCCGGCACACGAAAAAACCTGGCCGCTGCGCCCCAGCCTGCGGCATTTCCGTACCGCCAGCTTCTATTCCCTCGTCTTTCCGTTTCTGCGCACCGCCGTCACCCGGGTCACGGTGGAAGGCGCCGACCAGTTCGTTCATCTCACTCGCCCCATTGTTTTCATCTCCAACCACTTGAGCATGTTGGATGTCCCGCTCATCCTGCGCGCCTTGCCGCGCGGGTGGCGTCCCTGGCTGGCGCCCGCCATGGGCATTGATCCCTTCGTCGGTGCTTTCAGCCCCCACGCTTCGTCCTGGCGGCGCTTCCGCGACCGCTGGCGCCTGCGTCTGACCCAGTTGTTCTTCAACACCTATCTGCTCACCCCGCAAGGCGCGGTGGGCGCATCGCTCCGCCACACCGGCCGGCTCGCCGATCAGGGTTTCTGCCCGCTGATCTTCCCCGAAGGCCGCCGCACTCCCGACGGAAAGATGCATCCTTTTCGCCCCGGCATCGGCGTCTTCGCCGCCGCTCTGCGCTTGCCGATCATGCCCATTTACATTGAGGGCCTGTACGATATTCTTCCCGACGGCGCGCGTCGCGCTAAACCCGGGCCGGCACGCGTGCGCTTCGGTCCGCTGATGCACTTTCCCCACGAAAGTGGGGAAGAGATTACCGCAAAGCTGGAATCCTGGTATAAGATGGGCGGGTAGCGCGTCGGTTCCCCCCGCCGTTCGCAAGAGAACCCGACGTCATGCCAGCCGTTTGCCCTAAGTGCCAGTCCCCCACTCTGCAGCGCACCCGGCGTACTTTGGGGGAGCGTTTGCGCCGCCATCCGGTGGCCTATGTCTGTAAAAACTGCGGCACCCGCCAGAGCCTGCGCAAGGTGAAGTTGTGCTGGCGTTGCGGCACCGACCTCGACCGCCGCAAACGCCAGACGTTCGCTGACCGCTTCGCCGCCATCCTCGCCCTGTGGCCTTACTCGTGCCGGCGCTGCGGCACCCGGCGATACCGCTGGGGCAAGAAGAGCGGCGGGACCATCGTCAGCGTGGTCTAGGCATTGATTGGCGCGGGCCCGCGAGTGGATCTGGCGGGGGCTTCTGTATAATAAAGAACGGTCGGAACGGTCGTTGCCGGGTCGTTCAATGGTAGGACAGCAGATTCTGGATCTGCCTATCGGGGTTCGAGTCCCTGCCCGGCAACCATTCTTGGCGCGGGCCCCTGCGACGGCTTCGCCGCGCGCCCCGCTTATGCTCGCCGGAGCATGGGGCCCCCATCTCCCCATGCCCCGGCTGCGCTGTCATTCATTGGCGCGGGCCCCTGCGCGGCTGTCATTTCATTGGCGCGGGCTACTGCGCGGCGACCGGCAGAGCTCTTCCCGTAAACTATTAAGACCATGGATTTTGGTGCCCCTCGCATCATCTCGCTGCTGGAGCGCGCCCTCCAGGAGGATCACGCCCTCTCCGACACCACCACCCGGCTGACGGTGGAGGAAGATCAACTGGGCCAGGCCGAAATCGTCGCCAAGCAGGAGTGCGTGCTGGCGGGCCAGGGCCTGATCCCGCGCGTGTTTGAGACTTTCGCGCGCCTGGCCGGGGCCGGCGCAGCGCGCCAGCCGCCGGTGGTGTTCACCCATCGCGCCGACATCTTCGACGGCGTGAAGCTCCAGCCCGGCCAGACGGTGGCCGTGCTGCGCGGCCCGGCGCAGTCGCTGCTCTCGTGTGAGCGCGTCACCCTCAATTTCCTGCAGCGGCTGGGCGGTATCGCCACCCTTACCCGTCAATATGTGGACGCCATCCGTGGCCTGCCCGTCA
Source organism: Terriglobales bacterium (assembly GCA_036561225.1). GTDB lineage: Bacteria > Acidobacteriota > Terriglobia > Terriglobales > SCQP01 > SCQP01. Next base: position 6,798 of record DATBPS010000122.1, on the reverse strand, counting down.
CCCTGATTGATACCCGCAAGACCGCGCCCGGCATGCGCGCCCTGGACAAATACGCCGTCACCTGCGGCGGCGGCCACAACCATCGCAGCGATCTCAGCGACGCCATCCTGATCAAGAACAACCACATCCGCCTGGCCGGCGGCATTCCGGTGGCGCTGGAGCGCGCCCGCGCCCGCCGCCGCGCCGGACAGTTCATCGAAATCGAAGTGCGCACCACCGCGGAGATGCGGCAGGCGCTCGAGGGCGGCGCCGAGCGCCTGCTGCTCGACAACATGACCCCCGACCAGATCCGGGCCGCGTTGGTCGAGATCGCCGGCCGCGTGCCGGTCGAGGTCTCCGGCGGCATACGGCTGGACACCGTGCGCGCCTTTGCCGAAACCGGCGCCAACTACATCAGCGTCGGCGCGCTCACCCACTCCGCTCCGGCGGTGGACTTCTCCATGCGCATCATTCCCGTAGGCACGTAACGTGCCTGCCTGTAGGCACGTGACCGTGGCTGCTTTCGGCTCGGAGACGCATCGCTTCCCGGAGATTGACTCGACCCAGCGCGCCGCCCTGGATGCTGGCCGCGCCGGTGCTCCCGAAGGCGCACTCTTCCTCGCCGAAAGCCAGAGCGCCGGGCGCGGCCGCCACGGCCATAACTGGGCGTCGCCCCCCGGCGCAGGCCTCTATGCCAGCCTGCTGCTGCGCCCCCGCCGCCCCGCCGCCGCGCTCCTGCTGCTCACCCTCGCCGCCGGTCTGGCCGTGGCCGAGGCGGTGGAAAGCGAGACCGGATTGCGGGCCGATCTTCGCTGGCCCAACGACCTGCTGCTCGATGACAAAAAATTTTGCGGTCTGTTGATCGAGTCCGCTCCCGAGCCGGGCGGCCTGATCGCCGTCCTCGGCTTCGGCATCAATATCCGCCCCGCGGCCTTCCCGCCCGATCTCGCCCCCATCGCCACCGCCCTCGATCTCCACGCCCCGCGGCCAGTGGACCGGGAACGCCTGCTCGCCGCCGTCCTCGCCGCCCTCGAACGCCGCTACCGCGAGTGGCGCCAGGGCGAAGCCGCTGACGCCGCCCTCCGCCACGACTTTGAGGCCCGCAGCCGCTACGCCCGCGATCTGGAGGTGGTGGTCGAAGGCGCGTGGCGAGGGGTCACCGCCGGTCTTGATCCGTCCGGCTTTCTGCTGGTACGCACGCCGGAGGGCGAGGTGCGCACCGTCATCTCCGGCGACGTGCGGCCGGCGTAGCTCTTAGCTCTTAGCTGTTAGCTGTTAGGAAAAACGGGGTTGGGCGAACGGACGGGGCCCGGAGGCCGGTGGGCTTTTCCTGATAGCAGCCCGGGTGGCTCTTGGCTCTTAGCGGAAAAACTGGGTTGGGCGGCCGAGAGGGGCCGGAGGTCGGGGGGTTTTTCCTAATAGTTAAGAGCCAAGAGCTAACAGCCTCCAGTGCTTCCTATCGCAGCCAACTGGCCGCAGGCCGCGTAGATGTCGCGGCCGCGGGGGCGCCGAATGTAGGTCGCCACGCCTCCCGCGACCAGACGGCTCTGGAAGGCCAGCACCCGCTCACGCTCCGGCGAGCGAAAGGGCAGTCCGCCGGCCATGTTCCAGGCGATCAGATTCACCTTGGCTCTCACCCCGCGCAACAGCTCCAGCACCCGCCCGGCATCCTCGTCGCTGTCGTTTACCCCCGCCAGCAACACGTACTCGAAGGTGATGTACTCCCGTAACTGATACGGATACTCACGCACGGCCGCCAGCAGCCCCGCCATTCCTCCCTGGCCGTGGTGCAGCGGCATCAGCCGCTGCCGCTGTTCGTCATGTGAGGCGTTCAGGGAGATCGCCAGCCGCGGCCGCCCGCGCGGAAACTCCTCGCTGCCCCAGCGCCGAATCTTGTCCACAATCCCCGAGGTGGATACGGTGATCCGCCGTGCCGCCAGCCCCGCTCCCTCATCGCTGGTCAGCACCCGCAGCGCCCGCACCAGGTTGGCATAGTTCAGGAAAGGCTCCCCCTGCCCCATGAACACCAGGTTCACACGGTCCAGTCCACGCCCCGGCCGCAACCCATGCTCGCGCAGAAGGACTTGTACCTGGCCCACGATCTCCGCCGCCGTCAGGCTGCGGCTCAGCCCCAGAGTGGCCGTCAGGCAAAACTGGCAGTTGACCGCGCACCCCACCTGGCTCGAAACGCAAAAGGTGGTCCGCTTGTGGAGGAGCTTCCCGTCACTATCAAACTCCTCATCCGGCAGGTAAACGGCTTCCACTCGCTTACCGTCGGCCAGCTCCAGCAGATAGCGGATGGTGCCGTCCTCTGACCGTATCCGCTGGGCTACGCTGGGCCAGTGAATGGAAAACACCGCCGCCAGCCGCTCCCGGTCTTCGGGCTTGAGCTGTCGCACCTGGTCCCAGCCGCTCACCCCATCCTGCTGCAAGGCGCGGAAAATTTGCTGGCCGCGGTAGGCGGCCAGGCCCAGCCCGGGCATCCGGGCACGCCACTCCTCTAATTCGACTTCGAGCCCGCTTTCCATCTGTGTACTTATTATAACCCCTTTATTTTCAGCAGCTAATGCCAAGGCGGCGGGTCTCCGGAGGCTTCCGTTTGTGCCACAATAAGAGCAACATGTCGAGCCCCGGAGCCAGCCCGATCTCCCCCGCCGCCCAGGAATCGCAGCAAATCTCGCGCACGGTGCTGAGCAATGGCCTGACCATCGTCAGCGAGCGCATGCCCCATGTGCGTTCGGTGACCATGGGCATCTGGCTGCTCAACGGTTCGCGCCGCGAGGTGGCCGAGTTGAACGGCATCACCCACTTCGTCGAGCACATGGTGTTCAAGGGCACCAGTCATCGCAGCGCGGAAGAGATCGCCCGTTCGGTGGACTCGATCGGCGGCAACCTCGACGCCTTCACCTCCAAGGAAAACGTCTGCTTCAGCGCCAAGGTGCTGGACGAGCATGTGCCGCTGGCCTTCGAGGTGCTCGCCGACCTGGTCCTCAACCCGCTCTTCCGCCCCGAGGACATCGCCCGCGAGCAGGGCGTCATCCTGCAGGAGATCAAGATGGACGAGGACAACCCCGATTACCTCGTCCACGAAATCTTCACCCAGAACTTCTGGAGAGACCATGCCCTCGGCCGCCCCATCCTGGGCACCAAGGACACGGTCGAGCGCCTGGAGCAGAACTCCGTCCGCGACTACTACCGCGCCTGCTTCTCGCCCGACAACCTGCTCATCGCCGCCGCCGGCAACCTCGAGCACCAGCGCCTGGTGGAGCTGGCGCAGCGCTGGTTCGAGGACATGAAGCCGGTGCCCAATGGCCACCGGGACGTGGCGCCTTCCACCCACGCCCGCATCGTGATGCGCAACAAGAAGCAGCTCGAGCAGGTGCAGATCTGCCTCGGCCTGCCCGCGCAGTCGCTGATGAGCGAGGAGCGCTACGCCTGGTCGGTGCTCAACACCGTGCTCGGCGGCGGCATGTCGTCGCGCCTGTTCCAGAACATCCGCGAACGCCAGGGCCTGGCCTACGCCGTCTTCAGCGACCTCAGCCCCTACAGCGATACCGGCCTGTTCGGCGTCTACGCCGGCACCAGCAACCGCACCGTCCGCCAGGTGGTGGACCTCATCGTCAAGGAACTGCGGGAGATCCGCACCAACCCGGTGCCCGAGGAGGAACTGCGCCGCGCCAAGGACAACCTCAAGGGCAGCCTCATGCTGGGACTGGAGTCCACCGGCGCCCGCATGTCCAACCTCGCCCGCCAGCAGATCTACTTCAACCGTTTCATCGGCATGAACGAGCTGCTGGAGCGCATCGAGCGCGTCACCGCCGACGACATCCTCAAGCTCACCCGCCACGGGTTCGAACCCGCGCATATGGGACTTACTGTTCTCGGGAATCTGAATGGGCTGCGAATCACGCGCGCGGACCTTGCTGCATAGAAGTCAGGATTTAGGGGTCGAAAGCTAGGATTCAGGATTTAGGGGTCAGGGGTCAGGGAAGGCTCGGGGGGAGAGGCGGCGGGAGAGCGCGGTGCTCAGGCCGAAGAGGGCGCGGCGCAGGGAGACCAACTCAGAAAGCAAAGGCTCGGGATTATCGATGAACTTCAGGGTGTGGGCGACCAGCAGGAGAGTTTCGAGCTCGGCGAGGCTGCCGCGGGAGATGGCAAGGTAACGCAGGAACTCTCGGGTATGGGAGCGGCCGCGGCCTTCGGCGATGTTGGTGGAAATCGAAACCGCCGCGCGCCGCAACTGACTGCCCAACTCAAACCTTTCCTCGTTGGGCAAGCAGCGGGCGATTTCATAGACCTTGGGCACCAGCGCCATCGCCATCTTCCAAACCTTCAGGTCCTGGTAGAACTGAACCTCCGCCATAGGAGCATTTCTACCACCTGACGCACAGCGCCGCATCCACCCTGTCGGGCGGGACAGTGTTCGCTGACCCCTAAGCCCTAAATCCTAAATGCTTACCCGTTTGCTTTTGGCCTTGCGCAGCTCCAGGTGGACGAGCAGCAACGAGACTGCGGCGGGGGTGACGCCGGGGATGCGCGCCGCCTGGCCGAGGGTGGCGGGGCGAACCCGGCCGAGCTTTTCCTGAATTTCGCGGGAGAGGCCGGCGAGGGTGAAGTCGAAGCCGTCGGGAATGGCCTTTCCTTCCGCCGCGCGCAACTGGTCCATGTGGCGGCGCTGCTGCGCCAGGTAGCCTTCGAACTTGATGGCCGTCTCCACCGTCTTGCGCTCCCATCCGGCCGGGTCGGCTGCCTGCTGCTCGGCGGCCAGCTCGGGGAGGCGGGCGGCGATCCAGGGCTCGAAATTCGCCAGCGTCACCTCCGGCCGCTTCAGCATCTGGGCGGCCGGCGCGGCATCGCCGGGGCGGGTTCCGGTGGCCAGCAGCTTCTCGAGCGTTTCCATGCGCCGCTGCTTGGCTTCCCACAATTGCCACCGCTCGTCGCCCACCAGCCCCAGCTTGCGGCCCAGCGGCGTCAGCCTCCGGTCGGCATTGTCAATGCGCAGATGCAGACGGAACTCGGCGCGGGAGGTGAACATGCGGTAGGGCTCGTCGGCGCCGCGCGCGATCAGATCATCCACCAGAGTGCCGATGTACGCCTCCGTCCGGCTGAGCACAAAGCCCGGCCGCCCCTGCACACGCAGCGCGGCGTTGATGCCCGCCATCAGCCCCTGGCAGGCGGCCTCCTCATACCCGGAGGTGCCGTTGATCTGCCCGCCCAGGAACAATCCCGCGATCTTCTTCGTCTCCAGCGTGGGCCGCAGCTCGGTGGGCTGCACAAAGTCGTATTCAATGGCGTAGCCCGGGCGCAGCATTACCGCCTTCTCCAGCCCCGGGATGCTGGCGATCATCGCCTCCTGCACATCCGCCGGCATCGAGGTGGAGAGCCCGTTGACATAGGTCTCGTGCGTATCGAGACCCTCCGGCTCGAGAAAGATCTGATGCCGCTCCTTGGCGGGGAACTTCACCACCTTGTCTTCCACGCTGGGGCAGTACCGCGGACCCACCCCGGCGATCTGGCCGGAGTACAGAGGGCTGCGGTGCAGATTGTCGCGGATCACCTGATGCGTCCGTTCGTTGGTGAAGGTCGAGTAGCAGAGCACCTGCTCGCGCTCGATGCGAGCGGTGAGGAAGGAAAACGGGGTCGGCTCGGCGTCGCCTGGCTGCGGTTCAAACTGTGTCCAGTCGATCGTCCGCCCGTCGAGCCGCGGCGGCGTGCCGGTCTTCAGCCGTCCGCAATCGAGCCCCAGCAGCTTCAACGACTCGCCCAGAAGCTGCGCCGCCGGCTCCCCGCTCCGTCCCGCCGGATAGGTGGTGTCGCCGACATGGATCAGCCCGTTCAGAAAGGTCCCGCTGGTGATCACCACCGCCGCGGCGCGCACCTCGCTGCCATCGCGCATCCGGATGCCGGCCACCGCCGCCCCGTCCATCACCAGGCCCGCCACCTCGCCCTCGACGATCTCCAGATTGGGCTCGGCCGCCAGCATGGCCTGCACCTGGCGCCGGTACAACTTTTTGTCGGCCTGGGCACGCGGCGACCACACCGCCGGCCCGCGGCTGGTGTTCAGCAACCGGAACTGAATCCCGACCGCGTCAATCGCCTCGCCCATCAACCCGCCCAAAGCATCCACCTCGCGCACCAGGTGCCCCTTGGCGATGCCCCCGATGGCCGGGTTGCACGACATCTGGGCGATCAGTTCGCGCTTCAGCGTGAACAGCCCCGTCCGGCACCCGAGCCGCGCCGCGGCCCGCGCCGCCTCGGCCCCGGCGTGCCCCCCGCCGATGACTACCACATCGAACGACATCATCAATCGCGCGCCGCCGCCTGCAGCACCGCCAAGTCCAGCTTCTTCATCGCCAGCATGGCCTGCATCGCCTTGGGATGCCGCAACAACTCAAAGATCGGCTCCGGCACCACCTGCCACGACAGCCCAAACTTGTCCTCCAGCCACCCGCAGGCGATCTCCTTGCCGCCTTCCGTCATTTGATTGGCGCGGGACCCCGAGTGGCTTCGCCACTCGACCCGCTTGACGCTCGACCGGGCTGGGGACCCCTTGAGCCCCAGCCCGGTCGGGTCCGCGCCTCGTTGTTTGCCGGGGGCGGGCCGACACTGCGTGATTTTCGCAGCCTTCCGCGCCGACTTGGCCCACGGTGCCAACGGCGCGGCCCCCGCGTTCCGCGCCCAGTAGTGATCCACCTCCGCCTGCGTCTGGCAGGTAATCATGAATGACACCGCCGGCGTGAAGGAATACTGCGGCCCTCCGTTGAGCGCCGTGAAGCGCAGCCCGCCCAGCTCAAAGTCGAGCGTAATGATGCCGCCCCT
>DATBPS010000121.1:0-12563 GCA_036561225.1 Terriglobales bacterium | reverse complement strand
CTGGAGTTCACCCATCCGGGAGCGGTGGTGCCGGGCGTGGCCGGAGTCATTCTGGTGGTGGTGGCGCTGTTTGCGCTTTCGCTGCTGCCGATCAACTGGGCGGGAGCGGGGTTGTTGATCCTGGCGCTGGCGCTGTTTGTGCTGGAGGCCAAATTCCCCAGTCATGGGGCGCTGGCCGTCGGTGGGGTGGTGTGCATGGCGCTGGGTGGGATCCTGCTGGTGGATGCGCCGCTGCCACAGATGCGCGTAGGTTGGGAAATGGCCGTCGGTGTGGCGATCGGGTTCGGCGCGGTCGCCTTGCTGCTGGTGCAACTGGTGGTGCAGGCGCAAAGGCGGAAAGTGGTTACCGGTGCGCAAGGGCTGCTGGGTGAGGCGGGGGTGGCGCTGACCGCGCTGGCGTTGCGGGGCACCGTCCTGATCCACGGGGAACGATGGACGGCGGAAGCGCCGCGGCCCATCGCCGCCGGGACGGCGGTGCGGGTGCGGGCGGTACACGGTTTGCGACTGGAGGTGGAAGAAGCGCTGGAGTAGAATGCCTCATGGCCGCAGTCGTAGTGGTAATCGTCATCGTTGTGTTGTTCCTGATGTCTGCCATCAAGGTGATGGCGGAGTACGAGCGGGCCGTGGTGTTCCGGCTGGGACGGCTGCTCGGGGCGGCAAAGGGGCCCGGCGTGGTGCTGATCTTTCCGATCATTGACCGGCTGGTGCGCATATCGCTGCAGGTGGACACGCTGGACGTGCCGCCGCAGGACGTCATCACTCACGACAATGTGACCTGCACCGTGACGGCGGTGGTGTATTACCGCGTGATCGATCCGCAGAAGGCGGTGGTCGAGGTGCGCAACTTCCGCTTTGCCAGCAGTCAGTATGCGCAAACGACGCTGCGCGCGGTGCTGGGCGAGGTGGAGTTCGACGACCTGCTGTCGAGCCGGGAGAAGCTCAACTCGCGCCTGCAGACGATTCTGGACGAGCGCACCGAATCGTGGGGGGTGAAGGTGACCGATGTGGTCATCCGGGCGGTGGACCTGCCCGAAACCATGCAGCGGGCGATTGCGCGGCAGGCGGAAGCGGAGCGGGAGAAGCGGGCCAAGATTATCCACGCTGAGGGTGAATTCGAGGCGTCGGCGCGGCTCTCCGAAGCCGCGGCGGTGATCGCCAGCCAGCCCATTGCCCTGCAGCTGCGCTATCTGCAGACTCTGGTGGAGATCGGGACGGAGAAGAACACCACCGTGGTGTTTCCGCTGCCGCTGGACTTGATCGACGTATTCCTGCACCGGGTACCGCTGGCCAAGCCGGCGCAGCCGGAGAAGACATGAGAACGGCGGCGGAGCGCCCCGATACCGGAGCGCGCAAGAGCAAAGGGAAGAGCTACCAGTGGGAGATGGGGACGCGCTCGCTCTTGGTGGGCTTTTTTGCCCTGGCCGTCGTGTGCGCGCTGTTCTTCAGCTTCGGTTACACGATAGGCAAGCACGCCGTTCCGTCTACTTTCAGCTTGGGGATGCAGAATGCGGTCCCGCGCAAAGCGGCGGGGCTGGGCACGGTGCCGCCGCCTGCGAACGGAGTGCAGCCGCCCAACCCGGCGCAACTGGGTGCGGCGGAAAACAACCAGACGCCGGAGGGATTGAGTGCGGCGCCCAGCGCCGGCTCCGATGCGGGAGCGGCAGCCAGCCCCGCGCCCACCGCGCCGGCAGCCAGCCCGAATGCGGCGCCCGGCGCCACGACGGCGAATGCGCCGCCGGCCAGCGGGCAGCAGTTGTTTCAGGTGCAGGTGTTTGCCGGCAGCCAGAGCGACTCGAATACACTGTCCAGCGCCTTGCAGCAAAAGGGCTATCCCGCCCGGGTGGTGGCGCCGGCGGAGAACGACCCCACCGCACTCTACAGGGTTTCGGTCGGACCATACCTGACGCGGGCCGAGGCCGAGGCGATGCAATCGCGGCTGACCGCTGACGGCTACCAGGCCGTCATCAAAAACTAGAGTCGGCAACCGGAGAACCCGCCCCGGGCATCGGGTTAGAGATGAAAGCCTGGAAGCGCAGCGTACAGGTCGCCGCGGCCGGAGTGGCTGCCGGAGCTTTACTGGAGATCGTGACCGGCAGGGAACGTACCCGCTGGAGCAGCCTGGGGCGGTGTCTGTTGGCAGGCGGGGTGGCCCTGGCCTATGCCCAGTTCGTGCCGGCGACGGCGTGGGGGCCGCGTTCCGGAGCGGCGTTCGCCGGGCTGCCTTGGGTGCGGGCGCTGGAATCGAGCGTGGGCGGAGTGGCGCCGCTGGAGCGAGCCGGATGGGGAGGGCTGACGGGACTCTTGCTGCTCTGGGCGCGGGATTGAGATCGGGTGCCGGCCTCCTCGGGTTGGAGCCGCACGCGGTACAATAGCCTCCTCCATGTTTGAGATTACGGTTGAGGAGACGTTTTCGTCCGGGCACGCGCTGCGTGGCTACCGCGGCAAGTGCGAGAACCCGCACGGCCACAACTACAAGGTGCGGGTGGCGCTGGCCGGATCGCGCCTGAACGACATCGGGCTGCTCTACGACTTCAAGGACCTGAAGGCCATCCTGCGGCGCGAGACCGAGCGTCTGGACCATCAATACCTCAACGACATCGAGCCCTTTCGCGAGTTAAACCCCTCCGCCGAAAACCTGGCGCGGCATATCTATGAAGTGCTGGAGAAGGATCTGGCCGGCAACGCGCAGGGCGTGCGGGTCAAGACGGTGACGGTGTTTGAAACCGACATTACCGCGGCGGTGTACAGCGGCGCATGACGGTTTGTCAGGTCACCGAGATTTTCTTTTCCATCCAGGGAGAGTCGAGCCATGCCGGGCTGCCGTGCATTTTTGTGCGGCTGACCGGCTGCAACCTGCGCTGCCGCTGGTGTGACAGCGAGTACAGCTTCCACGGCGGCCGGCGCATGAGTGTTGATGAAGTCCTGGCGGAAGTGGCTTGCTATCCCTGCCGACGGGTCGAGATCACCGGCGGGGAGCCGCTGCTGCAAGCGCCGGCGGTAGCGGAGCTGGCGGAACGGTTGCTGGGGCAGGACTACACCGTGCTGCTGGAGACCAGCGGCGAACGCGACCTGACGCCGGTGCCGGCGCAAGTGCGCAAAATCGTGGACGTGAAATGCCCGGCCAGCGGCGAGGGCGGCCGTTTCCTGACCTCCAATTTGAGTCTGCTGCAGCCGTGGGATGAACTGAAGTTCGTCCTGGCCGATCGCGGCGACTATGAGTTTGCCCGGGCCTTCCTCAACCAGCACCACATCGCCGGGCGCCAGCCGGAAGTGATCTTTTCTCCCGCTTTTCGCCAGGATGCCCAGGGAGAGCGAAGCAGCAACCAGTGCGCGCTGGATCCCAGGATCCTGGCGGAATGGATGCTGGCCGATGGGGTGCCCGCCCGGCTCGGTCTACAGATTCATAAATTCATCTGGGCGCCGGAGAGGCGGGGCGTTTGACGCGGCGGCCCCAGGCGGTGGTACTGCTCAGCGGCGGCATGGACAGTTGCGTGTGCGCCACCCTGGCGGTGCGCGACTATGACGTGGCCCTGCTGCACTTCGACTACGGACAGAGGACGGCGGGGCGCGAGCGCCAGGCGTTCGTGGCCATGGCCGATCATTTTGGCGTCCAGCAGCGGCTGGTGGTCGAAACGACGTTTTTTCGCCAAATCGGAGGGTCGGCGTTGACGGACGAACATTTGGCGGTGCCGGAGACCGGGGTGGACACAAGCTCCATTCCGGTTACCTATGTGCCGTTCCGCAATGCGCATTTCCTGGCGGCGGGGGTGTCCTGGGCCGAGGTGCTGGGCGCCAACCGGGTGGTGATTGGAGCGGTGGCGCCCGACAGTTCGGGGTATCCGGACTGCAGGCCGGAGTACTATGCGGCGTTTAACGCCTTGCTCCAGGTGGGTACCAAGGCGGGCGAAGTGAGAGTGGAGACCCCGCTGCTCCACATGACCAAGGCTGCCATCGTGCGGCTCGGACTTGAACTGGGAGCGCCATTTCCCTTATCTTGGAGTTGTTATCAGAATTCCACTCTAGCCTGCGGCCGGTGCGACAGTTGCCGCTTGCGGAGGGGCGCGTTTGCCGAAGCGGGGGCCGGCGATCCAATCGCTTACGCCACCGGGGAGAACACATGAAAACCATGCAACGGGGCGTAATGATGGCAGCGGTGGCTGCCATGACGGTGCTGCTGGCTATGCCGGCGGCGGCGCAACAGAAGTCGCGGGGCATCCGCGGAACCATCATCGGCCTGACCGGGAAGCCGCTGGCCGGCACCAACGTGACCGTCCAGCAAAAAGACGGTACGGCAAAACAGACGGTCCAGACCGATAAGAAAGGCGTGTACGAATTCAAGAACCTGCCGGTGGGCCTCTATGACATGACCGTGATAGCCGACAACGGAACGGCGGTGCCGGCCAAAGCCGGCTTGCCGGCCAGCAAGGATGCCCAGGTGGTGGCGGATGTGAACCTTGCCGTCCTGGCTGCCGCCGAGAACGGTCAAGCACCGCCTCCGGGCATGACGGCGGAAGAGGCGGCCGCCTATGCCAAGAAGAAGAAGGAGTCGGAGGACGCCAACGCCAAGGTGGGGCAGTTGAACGCCCTGCTGCAGCAGAACAAGCAGTTCAGCGACGCCAAGCAATACGACAAGGCCATCGGGGTGATGGAACAAGCCGTGGCCATCGACAAGACCCACGACGTGCTGTTCGCCAACCTGGGCGAAGACTACGCCGAGGCCAAGCAGTATGACAAGGCGGCGGCGGCCTATCAGCAGGCCATCACCCTCAAGCCCACGGTGGCCAACTACTACATCAATATGGGTACGGCGCTGGCCAAGGCCGGCAAGATGGATGACGCCAACGCGGCCTTTGACAAGGCCACCAAGATCGACCCCACCCAGTCCAAGCTCGCCATGTACAACCTGGCGGTCATTCTGATGAACAACAACGACATGAAAAACGCCTCCTCGGCGTTTGACAAGTTGTTGCAGATTGATCCCAAGAACGCCAATGCCTGGTACTACAAGGGCATGTGCCTGCTCAACCAGGCGACCACCGATCCCAAGACCAACAAAATGATTACGGTTCCGGGCACGGTCGAGGCCTTCAAGAAGTCGCTGGAGCTGGACCCCAACGGCCCCAATGCCGCCACCGCCAAGCAGTTGCTGCAGACGCTGGGCGCCAGTTAGGGCGTTGCCACACACAACAGAAAGGGCCGCCGGCTACGCCGGAGGCCCTTTTGTTTTGCCTGTACAGGTGATCAGTGCGCGCTGGCGGCCGGCACCACCTTGAGCGGGGCCGAGAGGGCAAACGACAGCACCGTTTCGGCGGGGAGGTTGACTTCCGGCGGCTTGGTCAAGGCCTGGGCGGCGGTACCGGCGCCGGCGCCGGCGACGGCGCCGATGGCAGCACCTTTACCGTGGCCGGCCAGAGCGCCGATCAAGGCACCGACCGCCGCGCCGCCGCCGATGGTCTCGGCGGAGCGGGTGCCGCGCGAGGACGACAGGCGGGTGACCTCCCGGCTGGCCAGGTCGTAGGAAGCGCCGTTGAACTCCAGCGCGGTGAGTTTGAGTACCAGGCGCGATTGACCTTTGAAGTGACCGGCGGAATCGGCGGCGACGATGGTGCCGCTCACCGCCGCGCCCTGGGGCACGGCGATCTCGCCGTTGACGCGCACCGGCTCGGAGATCTGGCCCTGCCAGGCCTGCCCGGCTTGGGCATTGGAGGAGTTCAGCGCCTGACTGAGGCGTACATGCAGATCCGTCCCCGAGCTGATCTCGACCGTGGCCGGGGCGGGCGGAGCGGCGGGCGCCGCCGCGGTGGCGGTGCGGGCGTGACCGGAATCGGCGGCGGCCTTCATCGCCATGGCGGGCGCGGCGGTGGCGCCGGCGGCAGCCGTGCGGGTGGCGATTTCATTGTTGACCTGGGTCACGCCGGGCACTTGCGCGTCCTGGGCGGCCGCGACGCGGGCGGCTTCGGTGGGCACATTGCCGGTCAGCGTAACCACGGCATTTTCGGTATTCGCCTTAATGCCATCGCCCTGGAGGGCAGTGTCGGCGTCGAGCTTGGCCTGCACCTGCTGGTTGAGTGCCTGATCCTGATTGCTGGCGGAGCTGCTGTTGCAGGCTGCCATGAACACGGGCAGACTAGCGGCGGCAACCATGGCGATGAGACGGCGGTGAGACATACGTTCCCCCCTGGTAAAAACTACGTAGCCAAAAGCAGTTTACACGCAACACTCGCGAGAACTGCTGACTCTATATTGACTGAGTGCAATCAGGATGCCAAACTGGGGCCATCTCGCTCTCGCCCTACGCCAACTTCATCCTTCGCTGGGAACGACGGCTCAACCAGGTAGATCCCTACCGGCGCATCACGCCTTTTGATTGGGGCCTGGAATGGCTGCGGCTCACCCCGCTCAATGGTCTGCCGGCGCACCCGCCGCTGGCCCCTCCGGCCGAAGTTCTGCCCGCGCTGCGGGAGTGGAGCCAACGGGTGGTAGACGCAAGCCATGAGTTTTTTGCCTACCCGCGCGTAAACGAGTACCAGTTGCAGGGGGATGTGCTGCGCTATCGTTCGCCGGTGGAGACGCCGTACGAGGAAAACCACTACGTACACGCGCGCTGGTTCCCGGCCGCCGGTCGCCCGCGGCGGGCCTGCATCGTGGTGGCGCAGTGGAACTCCGACGAGGAGGGCCATCTGGGGCTGGCGCGGCTGCTGCAGCGGGCGGGGATCAGCGCTCTGCGCGTCAGCATGCCCTACCACGACGTGCGCATGCCGGAGGAGCTGAAGCGGGCCGAGTTTACCGTGGACGCCAACATCGGGCGCACCATCCACGCGGCGCGGCAGGCGGTGTGCGACATCCGCGCCGGGCTGGACTGGCTGGAGGAGCAGGGCTACCGCTCGCTGGGCATCGTCGGGACCAGTCTCGGATCCTGCTATGCGCTGCTGACCAGCGCTCATGACGCGCGTCTGCGGGTGAACGCCTTCAACCACATCTCGCAGTATTTCGGCGATGTGGTGTGGACCGGCCTGGCCACCCGGCACGTGCGGCAGAGCCTGGAGCCGTATATTGACCAGGCGGAACTGCGCGAGGCCTGGCGGACCATCAGTCCGGCGAGCTACCTGGAGCAGTTTGCGGCGATGGATCGGCGGGCGCCCAAGCACAACCTGTTGATCTGGGCGCGGTACGATCCCTGCTTCCTGCCGGAGTTCTCGCAGCAGGTGGTGGAGAGCTTTGATCGCCACCGGCTGGATTACGAAGCCCACGCGCTGCCTTGCGGCCATTACACCATCGGGCGCTGGCCGTATAAATATCTGGACGCGTACTGGATGGTAAGCTTCTTGCGTCGGTATCTGTAAGCGGCGAGGAGAGCGGATGGCGGGGCTGAGCATCGAGCATCTCAGCGTGACAATCGGCCGGCGGCCACTGCTGCGCGATGTGAGCCTGCGGGTGGAAGCCGGTGAAGCGGTGGCGCTGGTGGGCGCTTCCGGGAGCGGCAAGACCACCCTGCTGCGCGCCTGCTTGGGGGTGTTGCCGGACGAGGCGCGGGCGACCGGGACCATCCATTGGCAGTCTCAGAACTTATTGGCCCTGCGCCCGAAGGCGCTGCGCCGGGTGCGCGGCCGGGAGCTGGGATGGATTCCCCAGGAGCCGTCCGCGGCGCTCGATCCGCGGCGCACGGCGGCGCAGTTGCTGAGGGAATGTGGCGGCCGCGGGGAGTTGTGGGAACAAGTGGGTCTGGAGAACGCGCGCCAGCAGGCCTATCCGCATGAATGGTCGGGGGGAATGCAGCAACGGTTGCTGGTGGCGATGGCGCTGGCGCGCTTTGCCCGCTCCGGCGAGCGGCTGTTGCTGGCCGACGAACCCACCTCGGCGCTCGACCCCATCCACCAGGCCCAACTTCTGACACTGCTGGAAACCTTGCGCCACCGGGCCGGATTTGGCCTCTTGCTGGTAACGCACGATCTGTCGGTGGCGGCGCGCGCCACCAGCCGGGTGTATGTGCTGCACGAGGGCGAGGTGGTCGAACAGGGCGGCGGCAGGGAAGTGTTCGCGCGGCCGCGGCATGAATACACGGCGGCGCTGGTGGCGGCGCAGCCCACGTGGGCGGGTGGGGCATGAATCCCGCCGTCGCGCCGGCCGCCGTGCCGGTTCTGGCGATGCAGGGGGTGGGAGCCCGAGTGGGCGAGCGGTGGATTCTGCGCGAAGTCGATCTTGACGTCAGCGGCGGGGAGATGGTGGGCGTCGTGGGACCGTCGGGCGCAGGCAAGAGCACCCTGGCCCGACTGGCGTTGGGTTTGGCGCCGGTAGCGGCAGGCAGGGTGCGGATCGAGGGCCGGGACTGGGCACATCTGTCCCCCGACGAGCAGCGGCACCTGCGGCCCAGGATGGGATACGTGCAGCAGGATCCCCAACGGGCGCTTGATCCCACCATGACCGTGGCGGAGATCGTGTGCGAAGGTTTGGAAATCCACGCCGCCGGCAATCTGCCATTCCGGGGAGGGGCGAGACGGGAGTGGCGCCAGCAACAGGCCGGGGGTTGGTTGGAGAGAGTCGGCGTGGCGGCGGCGTTGGTAGACCGCTATCCGCATCAACTGAGCGGCGGGCAGAGGCAACGGGTGGCCATTGCCCGGGCGCTGATCACCGGTCCGCGGCTTCTGGTGGCGGACGAGCCGGCGGCGGCGCTGGATGCGGCCACGGGAACGCAGGTGATGGCACTGTTGGCCGAATTGCAGCGAGAAATGAACTTGGCGGTACTGCTGGTCACCCACCAATTGGCCCAGGCAGCCGCGTTCGCCGACCGGCTGGTGGTGCTGGGGGTGGTAGAGGGGGTGGGCCGTTTGGTCGAGATGGGTCCGACGCGGCAGGTGCTGGAGGCGCCGGAACACCCGACCACGCGCGCGCTGCTGACGGCGGTTCCACCCTGGCCTCCGCATGTTAGAACGGAGATATAATCTGTGCCATGACGCCACCGCCCACCCCCTCCGCCACGGTATCCGCCGCTCCGGCGGCGCGCTCGTCCTCGGCCGCGCGGATTCTGGGAGTGTTTGCCTCGCCGGGCCAAACCTTTGCCGAGCTGGCGGCGGATCCGCATTTCATTCTGTGCTGGTGCATCCAGATTGTGGTGGGATTGCTGTTTGCCTATGAGCTCATGCATCGTGTTGGCGCATACGCCCTGGCGCGACAGCAGATCATGCTGGGATCGCGAGCCCAGTCGCTCAGCCCGGAGCAATTGGACAAAGCCGTGAGTGTGTCGGCCACGTTCTTCAAATTTGGTATGTGGGCCAGCCCGGTGATCGCCATTGTCTTCATGCTGGTGATGGCGGCCATTATGATGGGCATCGCCAATTTCGTCCTGGGCTACGAAACGCGCTACAAGCAGCAGGTGAGCATGGTGAGCCATGCCTATCTGGTGCAATCGCTGGTGGGGCTGCTGACGGTGGGAGTGTTGGCCATGATGGCCTCTCCGTATTCCTTCCAGTTGAACAACCCCATCGGCAGCAATATTGGTTTCTTCCTCGACAAGAGCGGCACCGGCGCCTTCCTGTATCAATTCGCCACCCATCTCGATATCTTTTCCATCTGGATTGTGATGTTGCTGGCGCTCGGCTTGAGCAAGCTGGGGGGCAGGAAGGGCAAGTTCGGATCCACGCTGGCGGTGGTGGGATCGCTCTGGCTGCTGTATGTGCTGGTGATCTCCGGTGTGACGGCGGCCTTCGCCTGATGGCGGGCTTCGCGTTTGAGTTGCTGGCCCAGGCCGGGGCGGCGCGGCGCGGTGTCCTGCACACCGCCCATGGCGACGTCGCCACGCCCTGCTTCATGCCGGTGGGCACGCGGGCCACGGTCAAGGCCATCAGCCAGGATGATCTGGAAGCCCTGGGGGCGGAGATCATTCTCGGCAACACCTACCATCTGTATCTGCGCCCCGGTCACCAGCGCATCCGCCGCCTGGGCGGGCTGCACCAGTTCGCCGCCTGGCCCCATGCCATCCTCACCGACAGCGGTGGCTACCAGGTCTTTAGCCTGGGGGCGCGCAAGCATAAAAAGGAAGCCCTCAGCCGCATCACCGAAGAAGGGGTATGGTTCCGCTCGCATCTCGACGGCAGCGCGCATCTGCTGACGCCGGAGCTGGCGATGGAGATTCAGTTGGCGCTGGGCAGCGACATCGCCATGGCGTTTGATGACTGCACACCCTACCCGGCGAGCGAGGAAGAGGCGCGGGCGTCGCTGGAACGGACGCTGCGCTGGGCGGAGCGGTGCCGGCAGGCGTGGCTGGCGGCCGGGGGGCTGGCGACGGGTACGGCGCTGTTTGGCATCGTCCAGGGCGGCATGTACCCGGCCCTGCGGCGAGAAGCGGCGGAGCGGATGGCGGCGATGGACCTGCCCGGGTACGCCATCGGCGGCGTGTCGGTGGGCGAACCGCGGCAGGAGAGTGTGGTGGCGGTGGCGGCGGCGCTGGAGCGGCTGCCGGCGGACAAGCCGCGCTACCTGATGGGCGTGGGGATGCCGGAGGAACTGCGGCAATATGTCCACATGGGAGTGGACATGATGGATTGTGTTCTGCCTACCCGCAGCGGGCGCAACGGACTGGCTTTTACCTCCACCGGGCGGGTCACCATCGGCAACGCCGGCCATGCGGAAGACGCCGGAGCGCTGGATGAAAACTGTGCCTGCCGGGTGTGCCGGCGCTACTCGCGGGCCTACTTACGGCACCTGCATCAGGCGGGCGAGATGCTCGGCGCGCAGCTGCTGACCCACCACAACCTCCACCTCTACCTTGACACCATGCGGCAACTTCGTCATGCTATCGAACTTGGGGCAAAGCCTGCCGGTAGCCTTACCGGCCACAGGAGCCAATAGAGCGAGTGGCGATACATACCTTGTCCGCCTTATGGATGCAGGCGGCCCCCGCGGGGGGCGGCGGCCTCGGCCTGGTGATGATCCTGGCCGTGTTCGCCATCTTCTATTTCCTGCTCATCATGCCGGTGCAGCGGCGGCAGAAGCGGGTGCAGAAGATGCATCGCGAGTTGAAGGCCGGCGACCGGGTGGTTACCTCCGGCGGGATACGAGGCACCATCGTCAACCTGAAGGACGACTCGCTGTACCTGCAGATCGGGCCCGACCGGGTCAAACTTGAGTTTGTACGCTCTGCCGTGGCCCAGGTGCTGCCGGAAGCGGGCGAAAAGTAAGAGAAGCGGAGATCATGAAGCGCATTCTTCTGTGGAAAACGGTCTTTATTGTGGTGGTGGTCCTGGCGTGTCTGCTGGCCATCACCGGCATTCCGAAGGGGCTGAGTTGGCAGTCGTGGAAGCAGTCCATGATCGGCAACGTGCACCTTGGGCTCGATTTGCAGGGCGGCACCTATCTGATCCTGCAGGTGCAGGCCGATGATGCGGTGCGGGCCGATGCCTCGCAAGCCATGGAGCGGCTCCGCGCCGACCTGACCAGCAAGGGAATTGCCTTCAAGTCCATGACCCAGCCGGATCCGCAAGGGAGTCCGGGGCGGGTAACCGTGACCGGCATTGACCCGACCCGCGGCGCCGACTTTCGCACCGCGGTGCAGACCGATTTCGGCTCCAGCTACGACATCAACGTAGCCGGCCCGGGCAACTACAACCTGGACATGAACTCCGCCGCCATGGCGCAGCTCAAGACCAAGGCCTTGCAGCAGTCCATTGAAACCATCAGCAACCGCATCAACCAGTTGGGCGTCACCGAGCCTACCGTGCAGCAGCACGGCCTGGGCGACTACGAGATCATGGTGCAGTTGCCCGGCATCACGGATCCGGATCGGGTCAAGCAGGTGATGCAGGAGACGGCGCAGTTGCAATTCCGGCTGGGCAAGGCCGGACCTTTCAGCACGCCGGCGGAGGCGCGGGCCCAGTACGGCGGAATTTTGCCGGAAGACAGCGAGATCCTGCCCGGCCGCAATATCGGCGCCAACAGCAGCACCACCGGAGGCGAGTACTACGTGGTATCGCGCTCGTCGGTGGTCAGCGGCAGCGATCTGCGTGACTCACAACCGCAGGCCAATCCACAGGGGGGCGGCATGCAGGTGAGCTTCACGCTCACCACCGACGCCGGTCAACGTTTTGGAACGTTTACCGCCGCGCATATCGGGCAGCCGCTGGCGGTGGTTCTGGACAACAAGGTGCAGGAGTACGCAACTATTCAGGGTCGCATCAACGATCAGGGCGAGATCACCGGGCAATTTACCCAGCAGCAGGCGTCGGATTTGGCGCTGATTCTGCGTTCGGGCGCGTTGCCGGCCTCGATTACCTACCAGCAGGACGAGGAAGTGGGGCCGTCGCTGGGCGCCGACTCGATCCACGCCGGGATTCTGGCCGCCGCCACCGGGTTCCTGCTGGTGGCCGGCTTCATGCTCTTCTATTACCACGGTGCGGGCGTGAACGCGGTGCTGGCGCTGGTGCTGAACCTGGTGATCCTGATGGCCTATATGTCGGTGGTGTCAGCGACGCTGACCTTGCCGGGTATAGCGGGCATCATTCTGACCATCGGTATGGCGGTGGATTCGAACGTGCTGATCTTTGAGCGCATCCGCGAGGAGATACGACACG
>DATBPS010000120.1:0-8870 GCA_036561225.1 Terriglobales bacterium | reverse complement strand
GCCGGCAAATGCCGGCCTGGACCCTCAACTCCCGTGCCGCCGAAATCCCCCTGCGCCGTGCCCGCTACGGCGCCGAAGCCGGCATCGCCGGCGCCGCCGCGCTATGTCTGCCCTCATGATCTTCGCCCCCGGCCGATGGCTGGCCGCCGCCCGCGACGGCGCCGCGGCCGTGCTGCTGCTGGGCGCCCTCATCAGCGGCGCGCAGTGGCTGCTGCGCCGCCTCTACGGTGAAGTGCGAAAATAGAGGGGAGCCACTCATGTCGCAACCCCAGCCTGCCCCCTCGCCCGAGCGCATTTTTTCCCTCCTCCACGGCTTTCACCAAACCGCCGTGCTGCAGACCGCGCTGGAACTGGATCTGTTCACCCACGTCGGCGCCGGAGCGCACTCGGTGGATCAGCTCGCCGCGCTCACCCACGCGGCGCCCCGCGGCCTCCAGATCCTCTGTAATGCCCTGGTCGTCTTCGGCCTGCTGGAAAAGGCCGGCCCGCAATACCGCCTCACCCCCGAGGCCGCCGCTTTTCTCGACCGCAACAGCCCTGCCTATGTCGGCGGCGTGACCCGCTTCCTGCTCGGCCCCGTCACACGCGACAAAATGGCCCACCTCACTGATGCCGTGCGCCGCGGCGGCGACCTGCCCGAGACGCCCTCCATGCAGCCGGACAGTGCTTATTGGGTCGAGTTCGCGCGCAGCATGGCCGCCATGATGGCCATGCCCGCCCAGTGGCTGGCGGAGCTGCTGCAACCCGAACCCCTGGCTGCCTGCCGGGTGCTCGACATTGCCGCCGGCCACGGCCTCTTCGGCATTGCCATGGCGCGGCGCAATCCGAAGGCTGAAATCCATGCCCTCGACTGGCCGGCGGTGCTCGCCCTCGCCGGGGAAAACGCGGCCCAGGCCGGCATCGCCGAGCGCTACCATACCCTTCCCGGCAACGCCCTGGAACGCGACCTGGGCAGCGGCTACGACTGGGTGCTGCTCACCAACTTCCTCCACCACTTCGATTTCCCCACCTGCGTTGCCTTCCTGCGCCGGGTGCGCGCCGCCCTGGCTCCCTCGGGCCAGGTGGCGGTGCTCGAAGCCGTGGTCGATGCGGACGAGGTCAACCCGAGCTTCGCCTCCCTCTTCAACCTGATCATGCTCACCACCACGCCCGCCGGGAAGGCTTATACCTGGCCGGAGTTCCAGGCCATGTTCGGCGAGGCGGGCTTTACCCATACCGCGCTGCAGGAGCTTCCCGCCGGGTGGGAACGCGTGGTCGTCGCCAGCGTTTAGGTGGCGCGCCAAATTACTGCGGGCCCACCATGCATGCCGGCATGGCGGCGAGCTGGCGGATGCCGGCCGGGGACAGGTGGCTGTAATACAGGACTTCGTCCATCAGCCCGCGCCACCCCTCGCCGCCCAGCACCATGTCGGCCGGTGGGGCTTCCAGATGCCGCAGGTTCATGGCCGCCGCCGCCACCCGGCGGCCATTGATGTAAATCTCTCCGGCGCCCTGGGCCGCGGTCACCGCCACCTGCACCCACTGCCCCGCCGCCGCCGGCTGCAGGGTCGCCAGCCGGGCGCCGGCCTGTGCCCCACAGGCGCCCGGCTGTCCGCTTCCCGTACACCATGCCAGGCGACCATCGGGGAGAGCGCGCAACTGCCAGCCGCGCCCGGTAGCGGCATCGTATTTGGACGCCAGCACACCCGCCACGCCTTCCGGCTTCACCCATAGGGACAGCGCCACGCTCTCGCCCGACAGCAGGGTCGAATCATGTCCCAGCGTCAGCGTATTGCCGCCGCTAAAACGCAGCGCCTGCCCCACCCGGCCCGGAGCGTAAGGTGGCACGGCCACCTCTTGCTGGAGCCGCCCTTCCTGCGGAAGGGCTGTGGCCGGGCGTCGCTCGCCGGCAACGGGCGCCCGCACTTGCTCATGGCGTCTCCAAGTTGCCGCGTCCGGTGTCCCGCTCCAGCGCCCGTGATTCATCCCCCAGGCGTCGGCGGCGGTGCCGTCGCCGCGCCACCAGCCCAGCAACTCCGCCGAGGGCGGCGCGCAATTAGCGGGTGAGGCCTCCAACACCGCCAGCGCGTGCTGCCGGGTGAGGGGCAGAAACGAACGTTTTCCGTCCTTCGCCACCACCAGGTTGCCGGGCGTGGTCGCGGCGAAATGCTCCAGCTCCGCCATGCGCGTGGCATCGTAAATACTCACCCCGCCACCGGTGACCGCCACCCGCGTGTCCCCGGACAGAAAAGTGATGCTCTGCGGCGGAGCGTTCAAGGGCAGGCTGCGCAGCGGCCGCTGCTCGCCCAGGCTGTAGACGTTGATCCCGCTGCGCTGCCCCGGGGCGCAACCGATATGGTCGTAGCCGGGCGCCACGCAGGCATCGCCCATGCCCGCCCACAATTCGCTGCCATCGCGCGGGAGGGCGAGCGCGCTCCCCACCTGCGGCGGCCCCAGCAGACGTCCCACCAGCTCGCGCCGTCCCACATCCCAGATGCCGATGGCGTCGTGACCGCTCCGGCCGCCCCAGCCGCCGCATTGATAGACGATGTACAACTGCTTGCCGTCCGGCGCCATGGCCAGATAGCTGGGGCACGCCGGCCCGCTGATGTGCCGGAAGGTCAGCGACGCGGTGTCCAGCGCATCGAGTCCGGCGTACTGCAGCGCCAGGTACAACGTCCGCCCGCCGGGGCTGAGCGCCATGTCGGTTACCACCCCGCTGGTGGCCAGGGTCTTCACCGCCAGCGTCGCAACATCCACCACCTCCAATTGGCTATCACCGGCGCGGCCGGCATAGAGATGCAGTCCATCCGGAGTGATGGCCATCGGCCCCAGCGCCCCACCCGGCCGCAGCACGGCGCGCACCCGCAGAGCCTGGGTATCCACCAGACTCAGGCTCCCGTCCTGTGCGTCGCCGACCCACAATGTCCGCCCATCGGGACTCAGCAAAGCGGTGCGCGGCGCCGGCCCCAGCGCGATCAGCCGCGGCGCGCCGCCTTCGCGCGTCGCATTGGCAAACAGCCGTCCCCAGGCCGGCGGCGCCGTGGGAGTCGCCACCCGTGGCCGCCCGGCATACCACCACGCCGCTGCCACCACCAGCACCAGACCCGCCGCCAGCGCTCCCGTCACCCACCGCCGGGTGCCCGCCTTGCCGGAAACCGCGGGCGCGGGGGGGGCGCTCGCCTCCACCACCGCCTGACTCCGTTGCCGCCAGGCATCCAACTCCGACTTATAGGCGTAGACAGACCCTTGCTTCTTATGCGGGAGCCGATGAACTGGCAGGCCTTCTTCCTTCTCCCACCGCTGCACAGTCCTCACCTGGCGGTCCAGATAGCCCGCGATTGCTTTCCAGGAGTCCAGCCGCTCTTCGCTCGGGGGGGTGGTGGGGGCCATATACGGGTTGCCTGATCCTAGCATTTGACTGGCGCGGGGCCGCGCCCGGCTTAGGCATAACGACAAATGACGCCACAGCGCCCGCGGCGTACTTTGTCGCTTGCGGTGCCAGGCAACCAGGCCGAAAACTTCGTTCATGACCTCGTCACCCCTGCCCCTGCTTCGCCGCCGTGCCGGTCTGGCTTCGCTCCTCGCTTGCGCCTTGCTCGCCTGGAGCTGCGGTGGCAGCACCCCTGCCGCTACTAGCAACCCCGGCGGCACCACGACGCCCACGCTGGCCTCCATAACGGTATCGCCGGCGGCGCCCTCGATCGCCGTGGGCGCCACCCAGACCTTCACCGCTGCGGCCAAGGACTCCACCGGCGCGGCCATGACCGGGCTGACATTCACTTGGGCCAGCAGCAGCACCAGCGTCGCCACGATCAGCGCCTCGGGCGTGGCCACGGCCGTCGCCGCCGGCACCACCCAGATCACCGCCAAGAGCGGCAGCATCACCAGCGCGGCGGTGACCCTTACCGTCACCCCGCCTCCGGTGGCCACGATTACGGTCGCGCCCACCTCGGCCTCGATTCAGGTGGGCCAGACTCAGACCTTCACCGCCACCGCCAAGGACGCAGGCGGCAATACCCTCTCCGGCGTATCCATCACCTGGGCCAGCAGCTCGACCGCCACCGCCACCATCAATTCCAGTGGCGTAGCCACCGCGGTCGCCGCGGGTTCGACGCAGATCACCGCCGCCAGCGGGAGCGTCACCAGCTCTCCCGCCACGCTGACGGTGGTGCCCGCCGGCACGGTTACCGGCACCGCCGCCTCCGGCAGCCCGCTCACCGGCGCCGCCGTGACCCTGGTGGACGCCAAAGGGGTTACCCGCACCGCGACCACCGCCTCCGATGGCACCTTCAGTCTGCTCACCGGCGGCCTCACTCCGCCCTTTGTGATCAAGGTGCTGCCGACCTCGGGCAACGCTCTCTACAGCGTCAGCGCCGATGCCAACGCCAACTCGGTGGTCAACGTGGATCCGCTGACGGACCTCATCATCCGCTCCTGGTACTCCACCCAGGGGCAAACCGTGGACGCCGGCTTCGCCTCGCCGGGCACGCTCCCCCCGCCCTCTCCCGCCCAGGTGCAGCTGATCAGCAACATCGTCCTGCAGGTCACCCAACTGTGGCTGACCAACAACGGGGTTGATACGTCCACCTTCAACCTCATCTCGACGCCCTTCTCCGCCAACGGCACCGGCCTCGACAAGGTTCTCGACCAGACCACGGTGAACACCGGCGCCGGCACGGTCAAGATCACCGACGGCACCACCACGCAGAACTCGACGGTCACCTATAACACCACCACCAGCGCGGTCACCATCAACTCCTCGACCAGCAACGGCACCAGCACCTCGGTCAGCTCGGTGAGCACCATCGCGCCCACACAAACCGCGCAGGCGGCCGCGCTGGCAGGGATCACCACCACCATGAACAGCTTCGTCGCCACGCTCAACGCCAAGGGAGCGGCGCTGACCTCGGCCGACCTCAGCCCCTACATTGCGCCCAACGCGTTAAACGACGGCTTGGCGGCTGCGCTGTGGACGGACAGCATCGTCACGGATCTGCGTGGACAGACCGGCAGCGTCACCGTGACCTCGCTCAACAGCCTGGACAGCACCAACACCATCGCCGACGCCAGCTTCAACTTCAGCGAAGCCGGGGGAGGCACCCAGGCACTCGACTTCCAGCTCCAGAAAGTCAACGGCACGTGGCTCATTGCCGGCAACCAGCGCATCACCAATCTGAGCTTCTCGGCCGAGATGCGCACCAACCAGGGCGCACAGACCGGCAGCGCGCCCGACATCAACCTCGATGTGCAGGCGCCCCAGGGCACCGTCACCTCGGTCACCATGAGCGGCGGCGGCATCTGGACCAACACTCCCACCCAGGCCTCCGGCCAAGTGGACCAGACCTTCACCCCGACCCCCACCACCAGCGAAGACATATTCTTCGACCACTCCTATCTCGAAGCGGACTCGCTCACCACGCTGATTCCGGCGGGCACGGCCTTCACCGCCACCGTCACCCCCACCACCGGCAACCCGGTCACCTACACGCTCGCCAGCAACGCCTTCACCACCGACCCAGTGACGGTCACCGGCCTCACCAGCTCCAGCATGTCCAGCCTGACGCTGGGCCAGCCGACCACCTACCACTGGACGTTGCCCACCACCTTCGCCATCGCCCGGGTCAAGCTCAACGCCCTCGTCTTCGTCGGCAATCAGGCCACCTCGCTCAGCTGCGAAGCCAAAAACACCAACCTCGCTCCCAACGCCACTTCGGGAAGTGTTACCATCCCCGCCACCTGCAACGGGCAGCCGGTGGTGCAGGTGAATATCAACCTGGTGGTCACCGGCGTCAACGGCGAACGCTCCATGGCCATCGTGTTCTATCAATAGGCCTTTTTACTTGGTTGACACGCGCGCTGGGCGGGGCTTAACTTCTCAGAGTTATGTCCCGCCTCGCGCGCGTACTGGCTTTCCTCGCGCCTCTCGTGTTGGCCACCTGCGCCTTCGGTCAGGCAAAACCTCAAAGAACCAAGCTCAGCCAATCCGACCAGTGGCGGGTGGACGCCATGCTGCTCAACCTGCGGCAGGCGATTGAGAAGCATTACTACGACCCTCACTATCACGGCGTGGACCTCAACGCGCGCTACGCGAAGTACAAGGAGGAGCTGGACTCTTCGCCCAACGTCACCAGCGCGCTGCGCGTGCTCGCCGCCTACGTGGCCGGCCTGCACGACAGCCATACCTTCTTCCTTCCTCCGCCGCTGACCGAGGACTTCTTCTATGGCCTGCGCATGGGCATCATCGGCGACCAGTGCTACGTGCTCGGCTCCCGCCCGGACACCGACGCCGACGGCAAAGTGCATGCGGGAGACCTGATCGAGCGGCTCAACGGCTACACGGTCAGCCGCAAAGACTACTCCGACCTCAGCTATTACCTCTACGGCCTGGAACCGCAGGGCGGCCTGCGCCTGCAGCTGCAGGCCCCCGACGGCACGGTGCGCACGGAAGTGGTGAAAACCAAGTTCATTCCCCGGCCCAACGTGGAGGTCATCTGGAACGGCGAATGGGGGGTGGAGGAAGCCGACCAGATCAACCGCATGTCCACGCAGCGCTGGGCGGAGATTGGGAACGTCGGCATCTGGAACGTCCCTTTCTTCGGCGACGACATGTCGCAGACCACCCACGCCTACAGCGTGGTCCACGATCATGCCGGCCTGGTGATTGACTTGCGCGATGATCCCGGCGGCGACGTCGAGATGTTGCAGTACATGCTGGGCTACTTTCTCAAGGACAAAACCACCATTGGCCAACGCGTCGGCCGCGGCGACCACGGTCCGCTGGAGGTCAAGCCCCACGGCGACCCCTATCCAGGCAAACTCGTGGTGCTGATCAACGATGGCTCCGCCTCCGCCGCGGAGATTTTTGCCCGCGTGATCCAGCTGCACCATCTGGGCGTCATCGTCGGCGACCGCTCCGCCGGCGCGGTGATGGAAGCCGAGCACTTCGATTTCACCTACGGCACCAATCCGGTCACGCCCTACGGCATCTCGGTCACCGCCGCCGACCTGGTGATGGAAGACGGCCAGTCGCTCGAGAACCGTGGCGTCACTCCCGACGTCGAGGCCGTCCCCAGCGCCGCCGACCTCGCCGCCGGCCGCGACCCCGTCCTCGCCCTGGCGGTCAAACTCGCCGGCGGCACCCTCGACCCCAGCGCCGCCGGAAAGCTCTTCCCCTATCGCTGGCCGCCCTTCCGCCTGCAGCATTAGCCCCTGTCCCCGGGCGCCCCCTCTTGACGCGCCCCTGCCTTCCCGCATACATTGACCCGTCAGCCTTTCAGTGTGTGTGCGGAGGATTTCATGTCCAAATTCCGGCTGTTTTCTGTGGCCCTGGCGGCCTCGCTGGTCGCCCTCTCTGCTACTTCTTTAAGCGCCCAGCAGAACGCCGCTGTTCCCGCAGGCATCGGCCCCGCGCCCGGGCAGCCGGTGGACCAGGCCTACACAGCCAAGATCCTCAAGTACACCACCGAGCCGTACTTCGGCAGCCCGCTGGTCAACTACCTGCCCTCGTCGGCAACGGTTCCCACGCCGGAGAAGGTGCTGGGCGACATCGCCGGCGCGCCCAACATCCTGCCCCACTCCAATCTCGTCTACGAATACTTCCGCATGTTGGCCAAGGCCTCGCCGCGGGTGCGCGTCTACACCATCGGCCACACAGAAGAAGGCCGGGAGATGATCGCCGCCGCGATCACGTCGGAAGCCAACTTCGCCAAGCTCGATGCCAACAGCCAGATGCTCGGCCAGCTGGCCGACCCGCGCACCATCCAACTCAACGACGCCACCGCCGACAAGATCGCGGGTGAGGCGGTCCCGGTGTACTACATTACCGGCACCATCCACTCCACCGAAACCGGCGCTCCCACCGCGTTGATGGAGATGGCCTACCGACTGGCCGTGGACGAAAGCCCGTACATCCAGTACATCCGCGATCACGAGATCACGCTCATCACGCCGATCGTCGAGGTGGACGGACGCGATCGCATGGCCGACCTCTATAAGTGGCACATTGACCACCCCGGCCAGAAGATGCCCTCGCTCGTCTACTGGGGCCATTACGTTGCCCACGACAACAACCGCGACTCCATGGGCATGACCCTCGCCCTGAGCCGCAACGTGCTCAACACCCTGGTGGATTGGCACGCCCAGGTGCTGCACGATCTGCATGAGTCGGTCGCCTATCTGTACGACAACACCGCCGGCGACGGCCCGTTTAACGCCTGGGTGGATCCCATCCTGGCCAACGAGTGGGAGATCATCGCCTGGCAGAATGTGCAGGACATGACCAAGTTCGGCATGCCGGGGGTGTTCACCCACGGCGACTTCGACACCTGGTCGCCCGGGTACCTGATGTTCCTGGCCGCCATGCACAACGGCATCAGCCGCCTCTACGAAACCTTCGGCAACGGCGGCGCCGACACCGAGGTGCGCACTCTCGGCCCGCAGGACACTTCCCGCACCTGGTTCAAGCAGAACCCGCCGCTGCAAAAGGTCCTGTGGTCACAGCGCGACAACAACAACTACGAGGAGACGGGCCTGCTGACCTCGCTCCACTTCTTCGCCGAGAACCGCGTGCAGTTCCTGAGGGACTTTTACATCAAGTCCAAGCGTTCGGTGGAAAAGCCGGAGAAGGAAGGCCCGGCGGCCTATGTCCTCTCCGCCGCCGATCCGCGGCCGGAGCTGCAGGCCGAATTGCTCAAGGTGATGCAGCTGCAGCACGTCGAAATATCGCGCGCCACCAGCGACTTCTCCGTCGCCGGGGACAACGCGCGGGCGCCGCGGCAGAGCTTCCCGGCGGGCAGCTACATCCTGCGCATGGATCAGCCCTACTCGCGCATCGCCGATGCGCTGCTCGACTACCAGTACTGGGCGCCCAACGATCCGCAGCGCACCCC
>DATBPS010000119.1:0-5039 GCA_036561225.1 Terriglobales bacterium | reverse complement strand
CCGATACGTCCCAGCTGACTCATTGCCCACCTCCGGCCGGACCGGGACGTCCGCCGCCGCCGGCGCCGCGTCCGCCGCGGCGACCGGCGCCACGGGCGCCGCCGGTGGCCGGCTCACCCGGACCACCCGCGCCGCCGCGGTTGCCGCGCGCCCCACGTCCCCGCGAGGCGCCCGGCCCGGCATTGCCGCCGCCGGTGGTGCCGCGGTTCTGCGGGTTGGCCAGCGCCAGTTCATCGCCCGCGTTCACACCCTGGAGCACCACCTGGCTCTCGCTGCGCTGCACCACGGTCACCGGGATGCGCTCAAACGAACCGTTGTGCTTGCGGAAAGCCACCGATCCGCCCTGATCGAAGACCACCTGCGCCGGAGCATGCAGCACATTCTTCAGCACGTCGGTGGTGATCACGGCGTTGGCGGTAAATCCGGGGCGCAGATCGGGAGAGGGGTCCAGCACTTTCACGATGATCTCCACCTGGCGGTTCCACACCGGTCCCTGGGCCTGTCCCAGCGTCGTCACCTGTCCCTGGTAGACCCGTCCGGGCAGCGCCACAAAGCGAATCTGCGCCGGTTCGCCCGGCGCCAGATGCCCGGCGTCCAGTTCGTTCACCAGCAGGTCCACCGCCCAGGTGCTGGTGTCGGGAATCTCAGCCACTGTCTGGCCGTGCCGCACCGTGTCACCGATCTGGAAGTCCTGCGCCGCCTGGCCGGCGAAGCCGCGCATGAAGCCCTGGTTTTGATTCACCGCCACATAGCCGCTGCTTTGCGCCAGCAGGGTCATGGCGGCGATGTCCAGCTTGGCCGTCTCGGCATCCGCCTGCGCCTGCTTTTCCGCCGCCCGCTGCACCGCGATGGTGGCCGCGCTGCTCGCCTTGCGGTTGGCGATGTCGGCCTGCAGTTGCTTCAAGCGCGACTCGGCGGCCGCCAGATTCAGGTTGTTGGTCTCGGCATCCACCCTGGCCAGAATCGGGTTCTGCTGCACCTGCAGCTTGGCCAGTTGGATGTTGTACTGCGCCTGCAGCAGGTTGTAGCCATCCAACTCGGTTTGCGCGGCGGTGCTCGATTGCGCTTGAATGACCTGCTGCTGCGCCTGCTGCAACGCCTCTTCCGCCTGGGTGAGATTGTACTCCTCGGTACCGGTGTCGAAGCCCACCACCTCATCACCCTTGTGCACTTCCGTGCCGGAGTCGAGCATATAGCTGATGGTCAGCTGCCCGGTGGCGATGGAGGGGGCGACCAGCAACTCCGAGTTGCCGCCCTTCAGCGTGCCCTGGGCGTAGACCTGCAGCATGACCGAGCCGCGCTGCACCGTGGCGGTGGGGATGGCCGAGGTGGCGGCCGAGCCCATGCCCGACATCAGCCACCAGCCGAGCAGCACCACGGCCACCAGAATGGCGGCCAGGATCACCCAGCGCAGCAGTTGGCCCAGCGGGGTGGAGTTGTTCCGGCCCAGGCGCTGGGGTGCCGGGGCGGGCATGGTATGAATGGGGGCGGGACTGGTCATTTACGCATCCGTAAGCACTGCGAACTGAAACTAGGGGTTGGACTTGGGCGCGGTCGGGTCCTGCAGGGCGACGCGCGCTCCCACGCCCAGCCCTTCCACCGCGGCATCCTCAGATGTGCGCGCCAGCACGGTCACCGGCGTGGCCTTGAACTGGGTGCCGTTCTGCACGTACACGGTGGGCTTGCCGCCCACCGGAAAGACCGCATTCGCGGGCACAATGATGGCGTTGGGAATGCGCTGTGTGACCACGTTCATGCTGCCGTTCATGTCCGGGCGCAGCCGCGGATCCATGCGGTCAATGCTGGCGTTCACCCGAAAAACCTGGGGCGGCGGCCAGGTGGTACCGAAGTCGGCTTCCGCCAGCGCCGAAATGGAGGTGATCTTGCCGCGCAAGCTGACCTCGGGCAGCGAGTCCAGACTCATGCGGATGCTCTCGCCGGTGTTGATCTGCCCGCGCACCACCTCCGAGACCTTGGCCAGAACCCCCAGCGTGCTCATGTCCGGCATCTGGGCGATGGTGCCGTTGGGCCACACGCTGTCACCGATTTTGAACGGCTGCGCGTTGTCGCGGCCCTGGGAGTAGTTGTTGAGATAGGCCACCATGCCGGTGATGGGCGCCGGCACGTCCATCTGCTTGATCTGCGAGTCCACCCGGTCCCAGTCCGCCTGTGCCTTCTGCAAGGCGCGTTCGGCGGTGGCGATTTTGGCGGTGCTCGAGGTCCGGTGCGACTTGATGGTCGCCTGCTCCACCTTCAGCTTCTCCTCCGACATCCCCAGCGCCAGCTTGGCTTCGTCGCCGGCGATCTGACTCAGAATGGCGGCCTTGGAGTAAGTCAATTGCGCGGTGGCTACGGCGGTATTCGCCGCCGCCAGGTCGAGCGCGTCCTGTTGATCGCTGATTTTGGCGGTGGCCTTCACCTGATCCAGTTGCGCCTTGGCCTGATTGAGCGCCGCCGTCTTGGAAACCAGGTCGTTCTTGGCGGTGCCGGAGTCGAAGCGCGCCATGATGTCGCCCTTCTGCACGGTGCTGCCGTTGGGCGCCAGCCAGGAGATGATCAGCCCATCGATATCGGGGGCGTGCACATCGACCGATCGCGACGGCGTCAGGCTGCCGCGCACCGAAATGGTGACCTGAAACAGTCCCCGCCGGGCCTCCACAGTGGGCACCTTGGGCTCCAGGGCCCGGTTGCGAAAGGTGCGCACCCCGTAGTACACCCCGGCGGCGACCAGCACCACGACCACAATCTGCAGCCAACGTTTGCTCGAATTCACTGCCCCTCCCCGACGACGCGCTGCGGCACCTTGACCTGGTCGCCCGTCTTCAAGCCGCGCAGAATCTCCACCTGCTGGTCATCAAAATTGCCCAGCTCCACCGCCTGTTCCACCCATTGGCCATTGGCATTGCGCTTGCTCACATACGGCTGCTGGGCGGTGAAGTGGACGGCGTGGCGAGGCACCAGCAACTCCGGCGCGGCGCTTTGCACTTTGAGGTCCACCGCCGCCGACAGATCGGGCAGCAGCCGCGCTTCCTGTTTGTCCACATGGAAACGCACCGAGAAGGTGCGCACCGTGTTCCCGAACCCGCCGGTGGCTACCGCCACAGGGCTGGCGGAGACAAAATGTACCGGCAGCTCCACGCCGGGATAGGCGTCCAGATGCAGCACGCCCTTTAGGCCGGGCGTCAGGTTGGCGTCATCGGCCTCGTTGATCTGGCCTTCCACCAGCATGTCGCCGGGATCAAAGATGCGCACCAGCGATTGGCCGCTGTGCAGACTGTCGCCCGGCTCGGCCGGCCCCATGCCATCGGAGCGGCGTACCGGCACCAGGCCCACCATGCCGGAGATGGGCGCCCGCATGGTCATGGCATCCACCGTCGCCTGCGCCCGGTCCCACTCGACTTTCTGCTGATCCCGTTGCAGCTCCATCACCCGCAGAGAGGCCTGATCGGCCCGTTCCTGCAAAACGTTTTGCCGTTTCAGGCTGCTGATGTGCGCCTGGGCTGCGTCGACGTTGATCTGGTCGGTATCTTTCTGGATTTGGCTCAGCACTGGACCCTTCTTGAGTTCCAGTTGGGAATTGGAGAGGTCCGTTTCCGCCTGCCGCAGAGCGCTGGCGCGGGCCGCCGCGTTGGCCGCGTTCTGCGCCTCGAGGTCGTCCACCTGGTGCGCCAGGCCGTCGTACTTGGCCTTGGCATCGAGGGCGTTCTGCACTTCCTGGGTGGAGTCGAAGGTGGCCAGCACCTGGCCCTTTTGCACCTTGGCGCCGCTGTCCACGATGGTCACCAGAGTGAAGCTATGCCCCTGGCCCCGCACTTGCGGGATGCGCACGGTGAAATCATGCACCGCGGCTGTAGTGCCGCCTACGCGCAGTGAGCGCGTCAGCCTGCCCGAGTCAACCCGGGCCACCGAGTAGTCCTGGCCCCCGGAGTTGGCGGGAGTCTGGGCGTTCATGTGAGAAGTGCAGCCGGAGTAGACAAAACTCGCGGCGGCAACCCCCAGGGTCAGACAGCACAGTCGTATGGCGCGCACTGGAGTCATCCTTGTAAGTGTAAACGTCAAGAACCGGAGAGAGGTCACAGGCTCAGGGCAAAATTTCGTTATTCATGCCCCCCGGCCCCACGTGTCCCCCGCCCGGCTTGGCGGCGGGCACGGCAGGCGGCGGCGCGACGGGTGGTTTGGCCACGCCTTTAGCGGGGGCTGCGGTGGGTTGAGGCAGGCTGGGAAGCTGGGCCTGGCGCACGTCGGCGGCGGTCAAACCGGCGTCGTGAGTCTCCTGGCTAGCCACCGGCACAGCCGCGGTCACCACCAATACCTGTTCCAGCCGGCCCAGATTCGCCGCCAGTTGCAGCGACACCCTCTTGAACACCCCGTCATGACTCTCGCCCACCGCCGTTACGGTACCCACAGATAGTCCTTTGGGATATACCTGATCCTCGCCCGAGGTGACCACCGCGTCCCCCACCTTCACCGGCTCATCTTTGAGGACACGCTGGACCTCCGCCCTTCCCGCCCCCAGCCCGTGCAGAATGCCGTGCACGCCACTACCGCCGATCAGCACCCCCGCACCGAATTCCGGATCGCTCACCAGCAGCACCTGGGAGGCGTTGCCCAGCACCTGGGTCAGCTTCCCGACGATGCCCTGGGGGGTGAGCACTGCCATGTTGAGCGCCAGCCCGCTCTGGGCGCCACGATCGAGGTAAAGCAACTGGGCATCGGTGCTGCTGCTCGAGCCGATCACCTGGGCGGCCACGGTCTTCAGCTGCGTCTGCCGCTGAAAGCCGAGCAGGGCGGTCAGCTCGGGAACCTCGCGCGCCGCCTCCCGCAACTGCTGGTTTTGCAGTTCGAGGCGGCCGACTTCGGCCTGCAAGGCCTGGTTTTCACTGCTGGTATGGCGCAGTGTGACGTAATCGCCGAACCAGCCGCGCACCCCGCCGAAGACATGCTGGGATACCCGCTCGGCGGGCAGAATGGCTTTCAGCGTCCACAAGCGGATGAGACGCACCCCGCCCGCCTGCGGGCTGCGCACCTGGTAGCCGAGC
>DATBPS010000118.1:0-7339 GCA_036561225.1 Terriglobales bacterium | reverse complement strand
GTTCCCATTGCCGCAGCGGCGGAGTTTCGCCCACCGCTTCGTACTCGCCGGTATCCCACACAATAACCTCGCCGGCGCCGTAGTTCCCTTCCGGAATGGCGCCTTCAAAAGTGAGGTACTCGAGCGGGTGGTCCTCGGTGGCCATCGCCAGCCGTCGCACCTCCGGGTCCAGGCTGGGGCCCTTGGGGATGGCCCAGGACTTGAGCACGCCGTTGATCTCCAACCGGAAGTCATAGTGGAGGCGCGAGGCATGATGCTCCTGCACACAGAAGCGCCGCCCGGCCTGAGCCGGCGTAGCCACGACTTCAAGGCGGGGCGGCGCGGTGGGCTCGGGTGTGGCCTCAAACTTCCGCTTGCGCCGGTACTCGCGTAATCCGGCAACTCGGGGCGCGGCTTTGGCGGTGGACTTCACCTGCCCTCTAGGATGCATCCAAAACGGCATGGCGGGGGTGTGGTCGGGATACCTGACATTCGGTCTGGTGACGCTGCCGGTACGCTTGTTCAGCGGAGCGCGCGGCGAACGCGTCAGCTTCCATATGCTGCACGCCCCGGATCACGCCCGCCTGAAACAGCAGATGATATGCAGCCGCGACGGCGAAGTGGTCGAGCGCCAGGACACAGTGCGCGGCTATGAGTACGCCAAGGATGAATACGTAGTCATTCCCGAGGAGCAAATCAAGGCTGCCGCGCCGCACACCCAGCGGCAACTGGAGATTGTCGAATTTTGCCGCGCCCAGGAGATTGATCCGCTCTGGCTCGAGAGCTCCTACTACCTCATGCCGGAACCGGCCGGGCGGCGGCCCTATGGCCTGCTGCTCGAGGCCATGCGCCAGTCGGGCTATTGGGCGGTGGCGCAATTGAGCATGCACAACCGCGAGTACCTCAGCCTGGTGCGGCCGTCGGATCTGGCCGGGGTGCCCGAATCCCATCCCGGACGCGGCCGCCATGGTTTGCTGTTGCATACCCTCTTCTATCTCGATGAGCTGCGCGTGGCCGAAGGCTTTGGCTCGGTGGAAACCGAACCGCAAGCGCCGGAGTTGAAACTGGCGGTGCAGTTGATCGAGGGCCTGGCGAAGCCCTTTGATCCGACCCGCTTTGAGGATCATTACCGGAAAAACCTGGAGCAAGTGGTGGCGGCGGCGCTCGAAGGCAAGCCGGCGCCCCAGCGGGCGGCCGCGCCGCGCCTGGCCCCGGTGGTGGACTTGATGCAGTCGCTCAAGGCCAGCCTGGAACAACAGGGCGCGCCCGCGGACTCCTCCAGCGCGTCGCAAAAATCGCGGAAAAAGCCTGTCGCCCGCGCGCCGCGCGGCCGCAAGCGCCAGGCGGCCTAGCTATACTGGGGTGTGAACCCCCACCCGCCTCTGGACGCTCGTTTCCGCGAGAACCTGATCGCGCTGATTACGCGCACCTCCACCGATCTTCCGCCCGACGTGCGCGCCGCCATGCAGCGCGCCACCGGGCGCGAAATTCCCTCCAGCCAGGCGGGGCAGGCGCTGACCATCATTGACACCAACATCCACATGGCGGCCGGCGATGCCGGGCCGGTCTGCCAGGACACCGGCATGCCGACGTTTTTTGTTCACACTCCGGTGGGGTTCAACCAGATACTTCTGCGGCGCGAGATCGTGGCCGCCGTGGCCGAGGCGACACGGCGGGGCAAGCTCCGCCCCAACAGCGTGGACTCGCTCACCGGCAAGAACAGCGGCGACAACCTGGGGCCGGGCACGCCGGTGGTGCACTTTGAACAGTGGGAAAACGACGGTGAGGTGGAGATCAAGCTCCTGCTCAAGGGCGGCGGCTGCGAGAACAAAAATATTCAGTATTCCCTGCCCGCGACGCTCGACCAGTTGGGCCGCGCCGGGCGCGACCTGGACGGCATCCGCAAGTGCATTTTGCACGCCGTGTGGCAGGCGCAGGGGCAGGGCTGCGCGCCGGGAGCGCTGGGGGTGGCGATCGGCGGTGACCGCACCTCCGGCTACGAAGCCGCCAAGGAGCAATTGCTGCGTCCGCTGGAGGATGTAAATCCGGACCCGCGGCTGGCGGAGCTGGAAACCTACGTCCTGGAGCGCGCCAATACTCTGGGCATCGGCACCATGGGCTTTGGCGGCGCGGTATCGCTCATCGGCTGCAAGATCACCGCGCTCAACCGGCTGCCGGCCAGCTTCTTTGTCTCTGTGGCGTATGACTGCTGGGCCTACCGGCGGCGCGGCCTGGTGCTGGATGCCGCCTCCGGCGAAGTTCGCCGCTGGCTGTACGGCGACCCCCCGGTGGCGCCGGAGGTGGTTCCCGCGGTAGCTGCGCCCCAGGGCATCCGGCTGCGGGCGCCGATCAGCGAAGCCGACATTCGCCGGCTCAAGGTGGGCG
The DNA here is from genome assembly GCA_036561225.1 of Terriglobales bacterium. Classification (GTDB taxonomy): domain Bacteria; phylum Acidobacteriota; class Terriglobia; order Terriglobales; family SCQP01; genus SCQP01. The sequence continues at coordinate 4,975 of DATBPS010000118.1, read as the reverse complement.
ATACGGTGTTGATCTCCGGCAAAGTCTACACCGGGCGCGATGCCGTGCACGCGCACCTCATGCATCACGATCCGCCGGTGGACCTGAAGGGGGCGGTGCTGTACCACTGCGGGCCGGTGGCGCGCCAGGATGAGTCGGGAACGTGGACGATCACCGCCGCCGGGCCCACCACCAGCATCCGCGAGGAGCCCTACCAGGGCGAACTGCTGCGCCGCTTCGGCATGCGGGTGGTGATTGGCAAAGGCGGTATGGGGGCCCGCACCCTGGCGGCGCTGCAGGAATGCGGCGCGGTGTACCTGAACGCGGTGGGGGGCGCGGCCCAGTATTATGCCCGAACCATCAAGCGCGTCAGCGGCGTGCACCTGCTGGAATTCGGCACGCCGGAGGCGATGTGGGAGTTGGAGGTGGAGGACTTCCCCGCCATCGTTACCATGGACAGCCATGGCCACAGCCTGCACCAGCAGGTGGAGGCGGCTTCGGCGGAGAAGCTGCACGCGCTGGAGTCGGCGGCCATTGTCCCGTAAAATGACACCCTATGCCCTTTAAGGTCGCGGTGCTCAAGGAGACACGCCCAGGTGAGGCGCGCACGGCCATGGTGCCGGTGGTGGCGTCCCAACTGGAGAAGCTGGGTGCCGAGGTGGCCTGGAACGCCGGCGCGGCCACGGTGGGTGGCGCGGATCTGGTGCTGGGTGTACAGGCGCCCGCGCCGGCGACCGCCGCGGCCATGCGGCCCGGCTCGGTGCTGATCTCCTTCATCCATGCCCAGCAGGAACCGGAACTGGTGCAGGTACTGCGCGCGCGGCAGATCACCAGCTTCGCCATGGAACTGGTGCCGCGCATTTCCCGGGCTCAACCGTTGGACGCGCTCTCCAGCCAGGCGGCGCTGGCCGGTTACTATGCCGTTTTGCTGGGCGCAACCCACCTGACACGGGTGCTGCCCCGCATGACCACGGCGGCGGGCGTGATCCGCCCGGCCACGGCGCTGGTCATGGGGCTGGGCGTGGCGGGCTTGCAGGCCATTGCCACGCTGCGGCGGCTGGGGGCGGTGATCGAGGCCTACGATGTGCGCCCGGAGACCAAGGAGGAAGCAGAATCGCTGGGGGCCAAGTTCGTGGCCACCGGCGTGGATGCGCGCGGCGAAGGGGGATACGCCCGCGAGCTCACTTCCGAAGAGCGGGAGAGGATCGCCCAGGCGCTGACCACACACATTCAGGCCGCCGACCTGATCATCACCGCGGCGGCGGTGCCCGGCCGGCGCGCACCCCGGCTGATCAGCGCCGAGCAGGTGGCGGGGATGAAGCCGGGCGCGGTCATTGTGGACCTGGGGGCCGAAGGCGGAGGCAACTGCGCCCTGAGCCGTCCGGGGGAAACCATCACCGCCGCCGGACGCGGCGGCAGCGTCACCATCGTCGCCCCCCTCAACATCACCTCGCACCTGGCCGAGAATGCCAGCGAGCTGTACGCCAAGAACATCCTCAACCTGCTCAAGCTGATGATCCGCGACGGCCAGTTACAGATGGACTGGAGCGACGAGGTGTTGGCCCAGACCGCTCTCACCCACGCCGGCGAAATCAAAAACGCCGCCGCGCGCGCCGCCCTGGAGGCGGCGCCAGCGCGCTGACGGAAATCCTATGGAAACCGCCCTGGTTGGCTTTATCGCCCTCTACATCGTCATGCTGGCGGCCTTCACCGGCATTGAGATCATCGGCCGCGTGCCCACCCTCCTGCACACTCCGCTGATGTCGGGGTCGAACTTCGTGCACGGCATTGTGGTGGTGGGCGCGATCTACGCGCTGCTCAATGCGGCCACGCCCGCGCAGCAGATCATCGGGTTTGTCGGCGTGCTGCTGGGCGCGGGCAACGCCGCCGGCGGCTATGTCTCGACGGAAAGGATGCTGGAGATGTTCAAATCCAGCCACAAATAGGCGGCCCCATGGATCCCAAATTCATCATTGACGCCGCCGACTTCGCCGCCGCACTGCTGTTTATACTGGGCCTGAAGCGCATGTCGTCGCCGGTCACGGCGCGCAACGGCATTGTGGTGGCGGGCTGGGGAGTTCTGGTCGCCACCCTGGCCAGCTTCCTGTACCTGTTCGGGGTCAGCGCGGAGGCGCAACCTCATCTCTCCACCAATCTGGCGCTGGCGATTGCCGCACTGGTCATCGGCGTAGCCTGGGCCTGGTGGAGCGGCAAGCGCGTGGCCATGACCGCCATGCCGCAGATGGTGGCGCTGTACAACGGCATGGGCGGCGGGGCGGCGGCCTGCATTGCGGCGGTGGAGTTGAGCGGGCGCGAGGCGCTGACCACCGGGCGGCTGATTCCGGCGCTGATCGGGGCGCTGATCGGCTCGGTGTCGCTGGCCGGCTCGCTCATCGCCTGGGCCAAGTTGGACGGCAGGATCAACAAGACGCTCTACCTGTCCGGCCAGCAATTCATCAATGGCGCCATTCTGGCCGCCACCGTGGCGGCGGGCCTGGTGGTGGTTCTCAGCCCCGGCGGACAGGCCAACAGCGCGCTGGTGATCGGCTATTTCGTGGGCGCGCTGGTATACGGCGTGCTGGCGACCCTGCCCATCGGCGGCGCCGATATGCCGGTGGTGATCTCGCTCTACAACGCCCTGACCGGGCTGGCGGTGGCGATTGAAGGCTATGTGCTGCAGAAGCCGGTGCTGGTCATCGCCGGTGTGGTGGTGGGCGCGGCCGGCTCGCTGCTGACCCTGCTCATGGCGCGCGCCATGAACCGCTCCATCGCCAACGTGTTGTTCAGCCGCTTCGGAGCGCCGGCGACGGCCGGCAGCACCGAAATGCAGGGCAGCATGAAACCGGTGGAAGCCAGCGATGCCGCCATCAACATGCGCTACTCCAGCCGGGTGCTGATCATTCCCGGTTACGGTCTGGCGGTGGCCCAGGCCCAGTACAAGCTCTACGAGTTCGTCAAGCTGCTGCAGGCGGCGGGCGTCGAGGTTAAATTCGCCGTTCACCCGGTGGCCGGGCGCATGCCCGGCCATATGGATGTCCTGCTGGCCGAAGCCGGCGTCCCTTACGACCTCATGAAGGAGCTGGACGAGGTGAACGACGAGTTTGCCACCACCGATGTGGCCCTGGTCATCGGCGCCAACGATGTGGTCAACCCCGCCGCGCGTACTGACAAGAGCTCGCCCATCTACGGCATGCCCATCCTGAATGCCGATCACGCCCATCAGGTCTATGTGATCAAGCGCGGCCAGGGCAAAGGCTACTCGGGGGTCGAAAACGAATTGTTCTTCGCCGACAACTGCAACATGGTCTACGGTGATGCCCAGGCGGTGCTGGTCAAGTTCATTGCCGCGATCAAGGAGCTGGGCGCGGCGGCCTGACAAAACCTGGGATCAGGATTTAGGGATCAGGGGTTAGGGGGCAGTTCCGAGAGGGCTTGGCGGGCTTCGGGGAAGCCGGCGGCCGCGGCGCGTTCCAGCCAGGGGCGGGCGGCGGCGGTATCGTCGAAGGCCTGCCAGAGGAGCAGGCCCTTGTTGAGCGCCAGCAGATCATTGTCGGGGTCGGCGGCGAGGGCGCGATCGAGGCTCTCCAGGGCCTCCGGAAACCGCTCCAGACGGAGCAGCAGGCCGGCGCGGTTGCTGGCGGCGGCTACGTGGGCAGGCTGGGCCGACAGCAGCGTCTCATAAGCTGTCAGGGCATCCTCGTAGCGTTCCAGGTCTTCGAGGAGCAGGGCTTTGGCCATCCAGGCCGGTTCATAGGTGGCTTCGAGGGCCAGGGCCTGGTCCAGGGCGGCCAGGGCGCTGAAGTTGCGTTCCTCGCGGCGCAGGCGAACGGCGAATGCCACCCACTCCGCCGGGGTGGTAGGTGTATCAGGAGTGGGCGGCTCGGGCATGCGCCTCGTGCAACACCTGCTCCAGACGGCTGCCAGGGACGGTGATCGTCTGGTCGCGCTCCGGGCCGGTGGAGATCATGCCGATGTCGAGTCCGGTCTGACTAGACAGGAACTGAAGGTAGTCGCGCGCCTTCATCGGCAAGCGGTCGAACTCGGTAACGCCTTCGGTGGAGGTTTGCCAGCCGGGCAGTTCCTCGTACTGCGGTTCCAGTTGATCCCACTGGGCCACCGCCGCCGGAATGGCGTCAACGCTCTTGCCTCCCAGCTTGTATCCCACACAGACCGGGATACATGGCAGGGTATCGAGCACATCGCCCTTGGTGATGATGAGCGAATCCAGATTGTTCAGCATGGCGGCGTAGCGCAGTAGCGGCACGTCGAACCAGCCCACCCGGCGCGGACGGCCGGTGACGCTGCCGAACTCGTTGCCGCGCTTCCGCATTTCGTCGGCCTCGGGGCCGTGGGCCTCGGTCGGAAACGGGCCGCCGCCCACCCGTGTGCAGTAGGCCTTGCTGACTCCCAAAGCCGCGGAGACGCGGGTGGGCGCAAGTCCCGTCCCTGTGCAAGCGCCTCCGGCGGTGGTGCTGCTGGAGGTGACAAACGGATAGGTGCCGTGGTCAATGTCGAGCAGCGCCCCCTGCGCTCCCTCGAGCAGGATGGATTCGCCGCGATCCGCCGCCTGGTTGAGCAGCAACGCGGTGTCCCCCACGAAGGGCCGGATACGCTCACTCAGCGCCACGTAGGTTTCGAAGATGCGGCCGGGATCGAGCGGCGCGGAGCCGTACAACGCCTGGGCGATGGCATTCTTTTCCGCCAGGGCGCTGGTGATATGGGCGCGCAGCAGATCGCGGTCGTACAAATCCCAGATGCGCAGCCCGCGGCGGCCCATCTTGTCTTCATAGGCCGGCCCGATGCCTCGTGACGTGGTGCCGATCTTCACCCGCCCCGGCGCGGTCTCGGCGGCCAACTCGATCATGCGATGGTAGGGCAGGATGACGTGGGCGCGGCGGGATACGAACAAGCGGCCCTCGACCTGAATCCCGGCCTTCTCCAGGGCTGCGATCTCACTGACCAGCGCCTCCGGGTCCACCACCACGCCATTGCCGAT
>DATBPS010000117.1:0-1915 GCA_036561225.1 Terriglobales bacterium | reverse complement strand
CGGCGAAGACGTGTGGAAGGCGTACTTCAAGATGGAGACGGTGGAGCACTTTGCCCGCATTGCGCTGGTGACCCACATTCTGGGGAAGCAGAACCTGCTGGGACGCGAGGAAGTGGACAAGCTGCTGCTGGCGCGCCAGCGCTATGAGGGCATTACCAGCGCCGCCGCGCTTTCGCCCAGTTGCCCGGTGACCCGTCCTGAACCCGCAGCCGCCGCGGTGGCCGGACAGCTCGGCACGCACAGCCTGTCTCAGAGCGCCCCTGCCGGCAACGGCAAGCGCCGCTGGTAGAGGCGGAATCTAGGCTACAATCCCGAACAGGAGACACGCCTATGGCGGATGGCAACGGAGAAGCGTGGGGCATGATCGAGACCAAGGGGCTGGTGCCGATGATTGAGGCGGCCGATGCCATGGTCAAGGCGGCCAACGTCACCCTGGTGGGCTGGGAGAAGAAGATCGGCGCCGGGCTGGTGACCGCCATCGTGCAAGGGGAGACGGCGGCGGTGAAGGCGGCCACCGAAGCGGGCGCGGAGGCGGCGCGGCGCATCGGGGAAGTGGTCTCGGTGCATGTCATTCCGCGGCCGGCGCCGGGGCTCTCGAGGGCCGTGCCGCTGCAGCCGCCGACGAATTCCTGATGCAACTGGCGCGCGTGATCGGCACGGTGGTGGCCACGCGGAAGGATCCGCGTCTGGAGGGCTACAAGCTGCTGGTGGTGCGCCTGCAATCGCCCGAGGGCAGGGACGAAGCCGGCTATCTGGTGGCCGTGGACACGGTGGGCGCGGGAGCGGGCGAGCGGGTGTTGATCGTCCAGGGCAGCTCGGCGCGCATGGCGCGCGACAGCCAGGACAAACCGATTGATGCCGCCGTGGTCGGGATTGTCGACACGGTGGAGGCGATTCGCTGAACCATGTTTCTGGCGCGCGTCACCGGCACCGTGGTTGCCACCGTCAAGGATGAGGCGCTGGGCGGGCGCAAGTTGCTGGTGGTGCAACCGCTCGATCATCTCGGAGCGGCGGCCGGCCGGGCCTTGGTGGCGTTGGATGCGGTGGGCGCGGGGACAGGAGAAACCGTCTACTGTTGCCGCGGCAAGGAGGCCAGCTTCCCCTGGTGGCCCGCGGCCACGCCGACCGATGCGGCCATCGTCGGGATCGCGGATCCTTCCGCCAATCCAGAAATGGTGCCGGCATGATTATTGCCCGGGTCATCGGCGAGCTGGTGGCGACGCGCAAGCACGAGAGCCACGAAGGCCGCAAGCTGCTGCGGGTGCAACCGGAGGATGTCGCCGGGACGCGCGCCGCCGCGGGCGGCGGCGGCGCGCTGATCGCCCTCGATGCGGTGGGCGCGGGCGTGGGCGAACGGGTGCTGGTGGTGCTCGACGGCTACGCCGCCATGACGGCGGTGGAACGACCGCACGCACCGATTGATGCCGCGGTAATTGGCATCCTCGACCGGCTCGACGTTAACCCGTAAACTTGCCGGACGGCCAGTTTCCTCAGGCTTTGGCGGCGCCGGCCTTGCGGATATCAATGCCGCCCTTGAAGAAGGCGCCATCCTCGATGCTGATGCGGGCGGCGCTGACGTCACCGGTGAGCGCGCCCTGGGCCTTGATCTCGACCCGGTCCACGGCGGTGACGTTGCCGTTGAGCTTGCCCAGAATCACCACCTCGCGGGCGTTGACGTTGGCCTGCACCTGGCCGTTGGCGCCAACCGTGAGGATGTTGTTGGGCAGGTCCACCGAGCCTTCCATCTTGCCGTCCACGTAGAGGTCCTCGTTGCCGGTGATGGTGCCCTTGAGCTGAATGGTCTTGCTCAGGTGGGTGGGCCGGTCGACGCCGCCGGCACGGGGCGGCTGGGCGGTGGCCGAGGCGGGAGCCGGCGCGGCGGGCGGCACAGGGGCTTGGGGCTTGGCGGGCGCCG
>DATBPS010000116.1:0-6133 GCA_036561225.1 Terriglobales bacterium | reverse complement strand
AGGCAGTGGTCTTCCACCGCGGCGGCGGTCAACACGAAGGCCGGCTCGATGTAGAGCAGCCCGCGGTCGGACCAGTTGCGGCTGTTGCGCTCCAGGCTGGGCGAATCCACCTGATCGGAGAGGCGGCGGTCCCCAAAGGCGATGAGAGCCGCGGTCCCCGCCGCCGCCGGAACCGTCACGCGCCAGTGGGTAATGGCGGCGCGCGGCAGCGCGCGGGTAGCGTGCCAAAGGCGACCGGTGGTGGAACCGATGATCGCCCAGGGAGACGAGGCGGCCGCGGGTAGAATTCCCAGCGTCAGACAGGCCGCGACAGCCACCAGCCGAAAGCGCATCATGCCGGTTCGACGCGAGCGGCGACACCAACGTCACCCGCTTCGCTTTCCCTTACAGTCAGAATGCTCTCCAGCACCGGCGTCATGCGGCGCAACTGCTTCATGCGGATGAGCATATCCCACATCGGTTCCAGGCGCTTCCATCCGGCGGCGTAAGCGAAGTGCTTCGCCTGATGGCCGAGCGTGCCGTGTCCCCAGGCCGCCCGCGCCAGCGCCGGCCAGCGATAGAAGTCCCGGTAGGCGCGCCAGTAGCCGCTCTGCAGTTGTTCCGCCGTCAGTTTCGCCGGGCGGTAGACAACATGGCGGGTGTCGTAAAGGTCCCAGTTGCGGGTGACGATGCGTCCGGCTGCCTCCATGCGCTGCCACAGGCGGGTGCCGGGGTAGGGCGTCTGAATGTGGAAGGTGGCGGTGGTGAGGCCGTGTGCGACTGCCCAGTCCACGGTACGGGCGAAGACATCGGGGTCGTCCTCGTCCATGCCGAAGACGAAGCTGCCGTTGATCATCACTCCCAGGCCGTGCAGACGTTCGGTCACGGCGCGGTAATCGCGTCCCAGGTTCTGCCGCTTGTTGCTGTCCGCCAGGTTGCCGGCGGAGAGCGTCTCGAAACCGACAAACAAACTGCGCAGCCCGGCCGCGGCGGCCTGCCCGATCAGATCGCCGCGCAGGATCGAGTCCACGGTGGCGGCGCCCTGGAAGAGGCGCCCCATGCCGCGCATGCCGCGGAAGAGCGCGCCGGCGAAGTGCGCATGGCCGAGCAGATGGTCATCGAGGAAGTACAGATGGCGGCCGGGGAGGCGCTCGATTTCGGCGAGGGCGTCGTCCACCGCCTGGGTATAAAAGCCGCGGCCGCCGGCGAAGAAGGCGTCCTTGTAGCAGAAGTCGCAGTGCTGGGGACAGCCGCGGGTGACGACGATGGAGTTGGGAACCAGATAGAGGCGGCGACGGATGAGGTCGCGCCGGAGGGGAGGAATGTGCTCCAGAGAGCGGCCGGCGGTGGAGACGTAGCGCGGCTGCGCGCGGCGGGCGCGAAACCCGGCGAGGAACTGCGGGAAGGTCTGCTCGCCGGGACCGAGGAAGAGCGCATCAGCGTGGGGCGCGGCTTCCTCCGGCAGTGCGGTCACGTGCAGGCCGCCCAGCGCCACGAAAGCGCCGGCGGCACGGTAGGCGTCCGCCAGGCGGTAGGCGCGATAGGCGTTGGTGATGTAGACCTGAATGACGACCAGATCCCAGCGGGGTTCGACAGGAACCGGCGTCAGCCGCATCACGTGCTCGTCTTCCAGCACGACTTCATCATCGGGATCGAGATAGGCGGCGAGCGTAGCCAGCCCCAGCGGCGGAAACAGCGAATACTTCACCGGCCGGAAGAACGGGCTGGTGGCCTCGGTCAGCGCCGGGAGAATGAACTTGACCCGCAGCCGCTTCAAGCCCTCGCCGCCTCGACCAGGCGGGTGCCCGTCACGGCGCCGAACTTGCGCTCGCGGCGCGCGAACGAGCGCAGCGCGCGGCGCAGATGCACGGCGTCGAACTCGGGCCAGCAGACCCGGGTGAGGTACAGCTCGGCGTAGGCCGCCTCCCACAACATGAAGTCCGACAGCCGGCGCTCGCCGCCGGTGCGGATGAGCAGGTCGAGAGGCCCCGCGTCGCCCTCCAGCGTCTCGGCCATCAGGCGGCGCATCAGCGACGGATCCGGCGGGAGTCCGGGCGTCCAGCGCGCCGCGGCGGCGGCCGCGGCCCGCGCCATCTCCCCGCGCGCGGAGTAATCAATCGCCAGGCGCAAGCGCAGTCCCCGGCCCTCGGCGGTGGCCGCCTCGATGCTTTCCAGCGAGGCCAGCGCCGCCGCGGGCATGCGGTCGCGGCGGCCGATGGCGGTGCAGCGCACGCCCATGCGCACCAGCTCCGGCCGCTCGCTCTCGAGAAAGCTGCAGAGCAGGGCGAAGAGTGTCTCCACCTCCTCGGACGGCCGCCGCCAGTTGTCGGAGGAGAAGACGTAGAGGGTGAGCGCCCCCACCCCCTGCCGCGGCGCGGCCCGCACCACCCGCCGCACCGCCTCCACTCCGGCCAGATGGCCGCGCGCCCGCGGCCACTCGCGCGCCCGGGCCCAGCGGCCGTTGCCGTCCATGATGATGCCCACGTGTAAAGTGCTTTGCATGGCAAAGTCTCCTGGCAAATTTTTTTAGCTGCCGCTCTGCGGCGCCAGCGCCGGCCGCCGCACCGGACGCCGCGCCGTGGCCGCCGCCGCATCCGCCACCACGTGTTCCAGTTCGGCCAGATACGCGGTGAAGCGCTCCCGCCCGGCCGCGGTCAAACGCGCCAGGGTCAGCGGCCGCTTGTGATCGAACCCCTTGCGGATGGCCACCATCCCCGCCGATTGCAACACCGTCAGGTGGCGGCTGAGGTTGCCGTCGGTGAGGTTGCACAACCGCTTCAGTTCGGTGAAGGGCAGGCCGGCGGGATGCGCCGCCAGCGAGGTGACGATCCCCAGCCGGGCCCGCTCATGCAGCAGGCGGTCCAGCCCGGCGTATTCAAAACGTCCGCTTCCCGATTGTTCCGGTGTGCTCATTGCGTTTCACTCCAGCGCCACAGGATGGCGGCTGCCAGCGCCTGGCCAACGGCAAAGGGCGCGGCCATGATCCAGGGGTCGAGTCCATGCCGCGCCGACAGCGCAATGGCGCCCAGACCGGTGACCAGATACCATCCGCCCACCGCCAGCACCGCCCGCGGCAGGAACCGGCAGGTGGCGAAGACGCCCAGGCTGAAGACCAACTGCCACAGACCGGGCAGCAGCCGCACCGTCTCCGGCGCCCAGCGCATCAGCGCCGCGGTCAGCAGCGTGCCCGCCAGCGCGGTCGGCAAAAACTGTTCCAGCGCGGCGCGGATCATGGCATCCGCCAACCCGCCATGCAGACGCCGCGAGCGCGCCAGCGCCTCGCCGGCGATCAGCGCCGCCGCCACCGCCGCCACCGCGCACCAGAAGGCCACATATTGCCCCGGCTCCGCCAGCGGCTGCGCCACCCACAAGGGTTGAATGAAACCGGCGGCCACCGCCAACAGACTGGTGGCGGCCAGCGTCGCCGGGCCATAGCCGCGAAACTCCCCCGCCCGCGCCATCTGTCCGCGGATGGCGGCAATCTCCGCCAGCGCCTGATGCAGCGGATCGGCTCCTCGCTCCATGCCCTGAACTTTACGCCGCAAAGTTGCTTCGTGTCAACCCAGCAGTCAGGATTCAGGGGTTAGGGGTCAGTGAAGGCTCGCGGGGCGCTGCGGCGTCCGGCTGACCCCTAACCCCTAAATCCTGACCCCTGTTCAGGGCTCAGGGGTTAGGGAAGGCTCGGAGGCGCGGTGGCGTACGGCTGACCCCTAACCCCTAAATCCTGACTGCTGTCTCAACGACCCCTAACCCCTAAATGCTGACTGCTGTCTCCACGACCCCTGCTCTATCATTACCGGATGGTACTCGCAGCCGGCGACCGGTTGGGACACTATGAGATTGTCGAGCTGCTGGGAGCGGGCGGCATGGGGGCGGTGTACCGCGCGCGCGATCCGCGGCTAAACCGCGAGGTGGCGATCAAGGTGCTGACCCAGGCGGCTACGGGCGACCCCTCACTGCTGCGGCGTCTGGAGCAGGAGGCGCGCACCATCGCCGGGCTGAACCATCCCAACCTGGTGGGCATCTTCGACATCGGCAGCCACGACGGCTCGCCTTTTCTGGTGATGGAGCTGCTGCAAGGGGTGACGCTGCGGCAGAAGCTCAGCGAAGGACCGCTGCCGCTGCGGCGGGCGGTGGAAGTGGCGCGGCAGGTGGCGCAGGGGCTGGCGGCGGCGCACGCCTCCGGGGTGGTGCACCGCGACCTCAAGCCCGACAACATTTTTATCACCAGCGACGGACGCGCCAAAATCCTCGACTTCGGGCTGGCCAAGACCACCGTGATGGAAGCCGCGGCCGAGGCCGCCACCATGGCGGGCGAGGTCACCCACACCCAGCCGGGCACGGTGATGGGCACGGTGGGGTACATGGCGCCCGAGCAGGTGCGCGGGGAGGCGGCGACGCCCAGCTCCGATATCTTTGCCTTCGGCGCCATCCTCTACGAGATGTTCTGCGGCCGCCGTGCCTTCGCCGCCGCCAGCAGCGTGGAGACGATGAGCGCCATCCTGCGCGACGATCCGCCCGAGCCTTCGCTGCACGGCGCGCCGCTGGCGCCGGAGCTTGACCGCATCCTGCGGCGCTGCCTGGAGAAGGAGCCACAGCGCCGGTTCCAGAGCGCGGCCGACCTCGATTTTGCGCTGGCGGCCTTCGACCCCGGCTCCAGCCACCTGCGTTCGGGCGCGGCGGCGGCGCTGGCCAAGCCCCGGCGTCAGATCAAACTGCACTGGGTTTGGATCGCCGCGGCGTTTGCCCTGGGCGTCTTCCTCGCCGCCCTGTGGGGATGGCCTGGAGGCGAACCGACACTGGCGAATGTGGTCTACACCCCCATTGCGCCCACCGTCGAAGGCGCGCTGGTCTTCTGGTCGCCCGACAGCACCGCCATCGCCTACGCCGCCAAGCCCGCGCCCGGCCAGCACGATCAAATCTTCGTGCGCTATCTGAATGCCGCCACCCCGGTGCAGATCACCCACGCCAACAGCGACCTGCAGCCGGTGGGCTGGTCGGACGACGGCGCCGGCGTCTACTTCAGTGACGCCGATGGCAAGATCTGGTCGGTGGCCGTGGTGGGCGGTGCGCCCAGCCTGGTGTTCGACTGGAAGGGCACCGGACTCGATCGGGGGGTGCGGGTGCTGTCCGAGCATCAGGGGGTGTGGGCGGCACTGGTACAGCCGGCGCAGAAGAACTTCGGGGTTTGGACGCGCGCCCGGGGCGCGACCCACTGGACGCAGTACAAGCCCGATCCGTTCACTGCCCACACCATCGTGAACCAGCCCTCCCTGGCCTTTGCGCCCGACGGGCGCAGCCTGCTGTTGTACATGAACAGCGAGCGCGGCCGGCAGGAGGCATGGCTGCTGCCGTTGCCCGCCGATCCCGGCGATCCGCCGCGGCGGGTCTTGACGGGATTGCCGCAGCAACTGACCAACGACACCCTCTCCTGGTTGCCGGATGGCCGCCACGTGCTCACCGCGCTGCCGCCCGGACCGGCCGATCCAGCCCAGTTGTGGCTGGCGGATACCGAAGGCGGCGCCGTGCGGCAGTTGACCACCGGGCTCACCTCTTATTTGGGCCCCAAGGTTTCCCCCGACGGCACCAGGATCGCTTTTGCCCGGCGCAGCGGCGACTTCGACGTGGTCACGGTGGATGTGGCCACCGCCGCCGTCACGCCGCTGCTTTCCGACTCGCGCAACGACGACATGCCCGCCTGGGCGGCGCACGCGCCGGTGATGGTCTACTCCACCGATCGCAATGGTCCGCGCGAGTTGTGGCTGCACAGCGAAGGCGTCAACGGCATGGTCAGCGAGCGTCCCATCCCGCTGCCGCACGGGGCGGTGGAGGCCTCCGCCAACGGCTTTCTCTCCCCGGCGCTGTCGCCCAACGCCGATCGTGTGCTCTACGACCCGCTGGCGGCCAGCGGGTCCGACTTCCGCTTGCTGATCGCCTCCGTGGCCGGCGGCCGCCCGGTGCGGGTCACCAACGACAACCGGCCGCGGCTGGAGCTGAACGGGACCTGGTCGCCGGATGGCAACACCATCGCCTACTTCGCCATCTCCGGCGACCATGGCGATCTGATGTCGGTGCCCGCCACCGGCAATGCCACGCCGGTGCTGGTGCACTCCAACGTCGGTCCGCTGGTGCCGGTCTGGTCGCCCGATGGCCA
>DATBPS010000115.1:0-3677 GCA_036561225.1 Terriglobales bacterium | reverse complement strand
GCGAAATCTGCAGCTGGTCAGCCTCGGCGCTCATGCCACCGCGGGCTATGTGCGTACGGCCGCGGGCGGTGATGGACTGGAGCGGAGGAAGTGTCGAGGACGTTGGGGCCGGCCCTGCGGCGAAGCTGAACTCGAGCTGAGGCGCACTCAAGCTCCCCGCCTGCGATCCTTTTTCGTCGAGAGTTGCCGGCTTGCCGGTATTTCCAAAGGCAGTGAGCGAAGAAACCACCTGCGGGCCGGCGAAGGCCAGCACCACCTTGTCCGCCTCCAGCTTGCGGGACAGCCCCGGCTGGGTCTGGGCGAGGCGAACCGCCCCGGACAGTTCAAGGTGTTCGAGTCGTTGCTCCCGGGAGGCGAAGTCGGCGTGAGCCTGATCCGCGGTAGCCGAAAGCCGTCGGGCACCGGCCACATTGAGCGCCACCACTTGGCCATCCGCATCGAGATGGCGGAGAGTCTGGTCGGAACGAAGGTACAGATTAAACTGCCGTGCGCGCAAAGACTGTCCGCCGGCGGTTAACTCCGCTCCACCGGCCAGGGCGATGACACCGGCATCGGTGGCATTCGCCAGCCGCCGCACGTCGGCCTCGGCGCTGGCTACGTGCAACGGCGGGCGGCCCGGACGTTGCCAGTCCACCGCCACGTCGCCGCCGAAATGCGCGGTGCCGGCGTGGCTGTCGAGGAGGGCGTTGGCGGCTTGGCCCCGGGCGGTTCCCAGGGCAAACGTGATCCCCTGGCGAATTTCGCCAGTCCCCTGCTTGACGTTGAAGGTCAGGTCACGGGCGTCGATCTGCATCTCACCCTGCAGACTGATGTGCACCACCCCTTCGGCGCGCAAGGCCCCGCTGGCTTCGTCGTACTGGAACTGGCTGCCGCTGATTTCATCCGCCTGCGTGCCGCTCTGATTGAAGACCTGGATGCGGACCTGGTGCAGTTCGTCGATCCCTCCCGAGCGCAACTTGTCGGCACGCTCGGCAAAGACACGGAAGATCGGCCGGTTGCCTTCCGCCTTGGAGATGGTCAGCCCGGCGGCGCTCTGTTGCACCTTCAGGCCCAGCACCGGCGCTTCCACCGGCGGAGTGGTACGCCGCCGCAGCCAGTAATCGGCAGCCAGGCCCAGCGCTGCCACCGCCAGCGCCACCGCCACCGCCTGGCGCACCCACACCAATCTCCGCGCGCGGCGCGTGAAAGGATTGTTGGCGGGCGGTGCCGGCATAGGAAATTATCCCACTGGCAGACGCGGGGGTGACTGCGATCACAGATTTGGCGTCAACGCCCATGCATGATTGCCCTAAGAGGAGAAAACCATGCCCGCACAGGCGACAACATTGGGAAGCAGAGTGGTGGAGGAGGCGCGTCAGCCTGGCCACTGGCTCCTGGCCAGTATGGGGAAACGGGTGCTGCGACCCGGCGGGCGCGAGATGACGCGCTGGATGCTGGATCAGTTGGCGATTGGGCCTCACGACCGGGTGGTGGAGTTCGCCCCGGGCATGGGCGCCACGGCGCGGCTGACGCTCGCCGCGCGGCCCGAGGAATACGTTGCGGTGGAACGCGATGCCGTCGCCGCCGCCCGCCTGCGCGCCTGGTTGGCGGACAGGGGACCAACCGCCGCCCGCTGCGTGGAAAGTGGCGCCGAAGCCACCCGCCTGGAATCGGGAAACTACAGCGTGGTCTACGGTGAGGCGATGCTGACCATGCAAACGACGGAACAGAAGCAGCGCATCGTCACCGAGGCGGCCCGCCTGCTGGGCCCCCACGGCCGTTATGCCATCCATGAGCTTTGCCTGGTGCCCGATGATCTCGACCCGGACGTGCAGCGCGGGATCCAGGCTGACCTGTCGCGCGAGATTCACGTCGGGGCACAGCCGCTGACCGCGCCCCAGTGGCGGGCGCTGCTGAACAACGCCGGCTTGCGGGTGGTGGCCGAGCGGCACAGCCCCATGCATTTGCTCGAACCCGGCCGCCTGCTGCGCGATGAAGGCCCGCTGGTCATGACGCGCCTGTTGTGGAACGCCGTTCGACGCCCCCAGGCGCGCCACCGGGTGTGCGCCATGCGCGCCCTCTTCCGCAAGCACGGCCAGCACCTGCAAGCCATTTCGCTGATCGCCGCCGCGTGAAAAGCTACTCCCAGCGCAGGGCGCGGAGTGGGTCCACGTGGGCGGCGCGGCGGGCCGGCAGGTAGCTGGCCAGACAGGCCACGGCGGCCAGGATGGCGGCGGCGGCCAGATAGCTGACCGGGTCGGCGGGACTCATGCCGTACAGCAGGGCGCTCATGAACTGGGTGAGCACGGCGGCCAGGACCACGCCGATGGCGATGCCCCACAGCGCCAGGCGCAGCCCCTGACCGATGACCAGGCGTTGCAGACGGGCAGCATCGGCGCCCAACGCCATGCGGATGCCGTACTCGCGGGTGCGCTGCGCCACGGCGGCGGCGATAACACCGTAGAGGCCCACCACCGCCAGCATCAGCGCCAGCAGGCCGAAGCCGCCCAGGAGAATGCCGGAGAAGCGGGCCGGGAACAGCGGCACTTGCATGTAGTCGACGCCGGTCTGGATGGCGTCGCTGGTGAGTTCAGGATCCATCTTCTGCAGCGTGGACCGTACCGAACCCATCAGCGCCGCGGGATTGCCGGCGACATGCACCAGCAGCATGGACCCTGAGTTGATGTTGTCCAACTCGTACATATAGGGGCGAGGCTGCTCGCCCAGGCTGCGGTACTTGCCGTTCTCCGCCACCCCGACCACGGTGACGGAATATTTGCTGCGCGGCAGGCGCAGCGTCTGGCCAAGAGCGTCGCCTTTGGGCCAGAACTGGCGCGCCAGGGTTTCATTGATGACCACCAGGCGGGGATGGCCCGGCGCCAGATCGGCGAGGGTGAAGCCGCGGCCCTGCAGCAGGCGGGTGCCGGAGGCCTGGAAGTAGTCGGGGCCGACGTCGCTATAGTCCACGCGGTAGCCCGGTTCGTTGGGCGGCGGGGCCATGCCCGCCGGCAGCACAACGGCGTCGGATTCCCCCAACTGCAACGGCGGCTGCGAAGTGAAGCTGGCGGCGCTGACACCGGGCAGGGCGATCATCGCCTGCCGGACCTGCTCCAGGTAGCGGGCGGCATCGTCGCCGGTGTGGCCGGCGGCCTGGGGATCCACGCGGGCGAAGACGAGGTGCTGGCTGTCGAAGCCGGGTGAAATGAGGGCGGCATGCGAGAGGCTGCGCAGGCACAGTGCCGCGCCCACCAATACCACCACGCACAGCGCCACCTGGGCCACGATGAAGCCGCTGCGGGCGCGCGACCGCGACGCGCCCGCGCCGGGGGTGCCGTCCTTAAGATTGTCGAGCACCCGTACCCGCGCCCCCTGCCAGGCGGGCGCCAGGCCGAACAGAATGCCGGTGATCAGCGCCAGCGCCAGCGTAAACCAAAGAATGCCGCTGTTGAGCGAGGCGGGCAGCGCAATCGGGAAGCCCTGCGGTTTAAGCCGCAGCAGCAGCGGCTGCAGGAGGCGCGCGAAGACGATGCCCAGACCGCCCGCCACCAGCGCCAGCAGGAGGCTGTGCACCAGTCCCTGCCGGATCAGCCGGCCGCGGGTGGCGCCCAGCGCCGCGCGCAGCGCCCACTCACGCCGCCGGCCCAGCGCCTCCACCAGCAGCACCAGCGCCGCGTTGGCGCAGGCAATCAGCAGCACCA
>DATBPS010000114.1:0-3020 GCA_036561225.1 Terriglobales bacterium | reverse complement strand
GGGGCGGTGAGAGTGCTCATGATTTTTCTCCTGCAGTCGTTTGTTCAGCGCGTTCTTTGACGCGCAGAAGCTGGTGCTGCCACAATTTTTCGAAGTACTCCGTCCATTCGTGCAGCGGGCGAATGGCTTCGGCGTCGGTGCGGTAGTACATGTGCCGGCCGTCGCGACGGCAGCGGACCAGGCCCACTTTGCGCAACACCTGCAGATGCTTGGAGACGGCGGGCTGTTCCATGTGCAGCGCCGCGACGATCTCGTTCACCGGGCGCTCGGTGAGCGCCAGCAAAACGAGGATGTCGCGGCGGCGGGGTTCAGCCACGGCGTTAAAGGCATCGGAGGTGGTAGCGGCGCGGGCCATGAAAACCACTATATATTCCTTTATAGGAATATGTCAAGCAGAAGTTGTGCCGCGGCTGGCTGGGGCCAGGGGTTAGGGGTTAGGGGTTAGCCGAGGCGGAAGCTGGAGACGGAGAGGCGGCGGAAGAAGTCGTCCTGGTGGTAGATGAGGGTTGCCGGCTCGCTTTCGGCGGCGCCGAGGGCGACGTGGAGGGGAAGGAAGTGATCGGGGGTGGGTTGGACGAGGCGGGCATGGGGGGCGGCCGTTTGCCAGTGGAGCAGGGCGTCAGTCCGCTGCGGGGGAGGGGCGGCCATGGTGGCGCGCAACCAGGCATCGAACTCAGCGGATTCTTCGCGCGGATGGTTGGGGCCATCGTCGAAGAAGCTGCGCAGGTTGTGGTAGCTGCTGCCACTGCCGATGATGAGCACGCCTTCGGAACGCAGCGGGGCGAGGGCGCGGCCGAGAGCGAGATGGGCGGCGGGCTCGAAGTCGGCGCGGAGAGAGACCTGGTATACGGGAACGTTGGCCTGGGGCCAGGCGACGGCGAGCACTGAGTAGACGCCGTGGTCGTAGCCACGGGCGGGGTCGAGATGGGTGGGGAGGCCGGCGGCGCGGATCAACTCGGCCGTATGTTGCGCCAGGTCTGGTGCGCCGGGGGAGGCGTAGCGGATTTGATAGGTCTCGGGGGGGAAGCCGCCGAAGTCATAAACCATGGGCGGCGCGGGGCTGGACATCACCGCGAAGTCGCGCTCCTCCCAGTGGCCGGAGATGGCGCAGATGGCCTTGGGGGTGGTGTCGAGCTGGCGGGGGACATGCTTGAGGGCGGCTTCGAGCTGGGCAAAGTGGCTGCGGAATTCGCCCTGCATATAGGGCCAGGGGCCGCCGCCGTGGCTGAGGAAAAAGGCGGGCAGGGGCTTGGGCATGAAACTACTCTATTGCCGATTGAGGGTGGCGGCGTAGAGATCGGCGGAGCTGCGGTTGAGCGACAGAAGCAGTGAGCCGTCGGGGGCGAAGCCGGTGAAGCCGCAGCGGTGGACGCCGCCGTTGATGATGGCGGAGAACTCCGCCACCGGCTCGGGGGCGCGAGCGCCGGGGCGAAAGCGGAAGAGGGGTTCGCCCGAAGCGAGCAGGTCCTGGAAGTAGACGTAGCCGTCGGGCGACCAGAGGGGGCCGGTGAAGGCGTTGCCGCGGGCGATGACCTGCCAGCGCTGCTGGGCGAGATTGAAAAGGGCGATCTGTCGCTGGTCGCTGCTGTAGGCGGCCAGCCACTGGCCGTCCGGCGACCAATGAGCAGCACCGTAGCCGGCAGCGCCGGGCAGAAGGGACAGCGATCCCTGGTGGAGAAGGCCGAGGGTGGGGCCGGCGCCGGGCTGGTGGGGGTCAACGGAGACGACAAAGGAAATGCCGTCGGGGGAGAAGGCGGGGCCGGAGAGTTCGGTGGAAGCGGCGAGGCGGGCGGGGGCTAGGGGCAGCGTGGGTCCTCCGCCGGCGGGGACCTGGAAGATGCGCGCGGGCTGGCCGGCGGGTTGAGCGGTGAAAACAATCCAGCGGCCGTCGGGGGACCACTGGGGAAACGAAGCGGAGAGACCGGGGGTGGAGATTTGGCGGAAGTTGGCGGTGCGCAGCGCGGCATCCACGTCGGCTGTCCAGATGGTGTAGTCGCGGGTATCGAGGTAGGCGAGGTGACGGCCATCGCGGCTGTAGACGACCTGAATGGCGAAGCGCCCGGGGAGCAGCGGGGTCATTTGGTGGGAAGCGGGGCGGTAGGTTACCGCTTCTTCGCGCCACTGCTGCTGATAGAAGACCACCAGGGAGCCGTCGCCGAAGCCTGAGAAAGCACCCCAGTTGGAGTTGGGCCCGAAGGTGAGCTGGCGAGGGGCGGAGCCGAGCCATGGCCAAAGACGCGAGGGCCAGCGGGCGGTGGGTTGCGCCCACATGTCCCAGACACCGTCGGGCTGGAGCTGGCTGAAAAAGAGAAAACGGCCATCGCGGGACCAGCCCGCGCAGCAGCGCTGACGCGGGGCGGACAAGAGGTGCGCCCCGGAGGCGGCGGTCCATACCCATAAGGACGGCAGACCGGAGGGGGCGTCGGCGTTGAACGTGAGCTGGGTACCGTCGGGGGACCAGGAGAGCCAGTCGGGATTGCCGCGGAAGGCGGCGAGGCGCTGAGGATCGCTGCCGTCGGCGCGGGCCCGCCAGAGGGCGTCGTCGTGGGAGTAAAAGATGGCGCGGCCGTCGGCGGACCAGACGCCATCGAGGGCGTGGAGATCACCCACGCGGACGGGCGCGCCGCCGGCACTGGGCTGCCGCCAGAGATCGGCCTCCTCGCCGCGTTCGAGGAAGCTGCCGAGCAGCCATGCGCCGCCGTCACGACTGATATCGAGCAGGCGGGTGTTGCGGTCGGGGAAGGGCGCGGGGAGGCGCTGGGCGTTGCCGGGATTGCCGTCGTTGCGCATTAAGTCCCACCTGCCGCCGGCGCGGTCGAGGTAGTAGAGAAGCTTGCCGTCGCTGGCGGGGCGGGCGGGGAGGTCCATGCCGCCATCGGTGGTCAGCGCCCGCAGGCGCAGCAGGCTGGGCTGGGGATGGGAGTGGGACCAGAGCAGACCTGCCGTCACCCAGGCGGCCAGCAGCGCGGCCGCGGCCAGACCCCAGCGGAGGCGGGAAGAGGCAGGGGCGGGAGGCGTGG
>DATBPS010000113.1:0-32239 GCA_036561225.1 Terriglobales bacterium | reverse complement strand
GTGTCCGTCGCCCTGGCCCTATACCATCGTGGCATTCCATCGCATTGCGGCCTGGGGCGATGAACTGTCCTATCCCCCGACTGCTTTTGACGCGCTGTGCCGCTACTGGCGGGATCACTACGAGTTGCTCACCCTCGACTGCCTGCTGGCGCGGCTGGCGCAAGGCGATGTCAGCGATCACCCCTGTCTGACGGTGACCTTTGATGACGGCTATGCCGACAACGCCGAGGTGGCGGCCGGCATACTCGATCGCTACGGCATTCCCGCCACCTTCTTTGTCACCACCGGGGCGATCGGCACCACACAGTGCTTCCCCTGGGATGCGGGTCTGTCGGAGACCCCGCGCATGATGAGCTGGAATCAGGTGCGGGGGTTGCATGCGGCGGGATTCCGCATTGGTTCGCACACGGTTCACCATGTGCGGATGAGCGCCACGGCGCCGGCGGTGCTGGAGGCGGAGCTGAGTGCGTCACGGCAACGCCTGGAGGCCGAACTGGGCGAAGCGGTTTACGACTTCGCCTATCCGTTCGGCGGCATTACCGACTGCGGACTGGAGGGCCGGATGGCGGTGCAGCGGGCCGGCTACCGCTGCTGCTGCTCCTGCCACGGCGGCCTGGTGGCGGCGACCGATTCACCCTTCCATCTCAATCGGGTTTCTGTGAGTCCGCGCTATCACCCCACGCCGCAGGCCTGGGCGCGCGCTTATGCCCGTCTGCGCTGGCAGGCCTCGAGCGCCACCGCACACTGGTGAGTGGAGTGGGGGCCGGCAGAGCTCTTGGCTCTTAGCTGTTGGCTGTCAGGAAAAACGGGGTTGGACGACCGGACAGGGGCTAGCGAACCAGCAGGCTGCCGAGGGCCAGGGAGAGCGACGAGAGAGTATAGGTTGCCAGCGTGTAGCCCGCCTTCTTGATGCCGCTGTCGGGCACGTACAGAAGGTCGTTGGCGGTGAGGCGCAGGTCGGGGGCTTTGCCGTCGAGAATGGCGGGCAGATTGATGGCGACCAGCACCGGATGGGCAGAGCCGACGTTGTGGACCAACTGCGCGTCGCCGGTCTTGGCCACCCGGGTCAGTCCTTTGGCTTTGGCCATGAGCTTGCGGATGGTGAGCGGGTCGCTGTCATCGAGAGGAAAGGCTCCGGGGGCGTTGACGGCCCCGGAGACATAGGCGAAGCCTCCGGGCAGTACGCGTACCTGTTCACCGCCGTGCAACCAGGGGTTGGTGGCGGTGTCCAGGCCAGCGAGCACGGCGCTGGCGGCCAGCCGGTTCTCCCGGGCCACTCCGGCGTCATCGTGGCTGACGATGACGACTTCGGCGCCGCTGCTGGTGGACATGCCGCCGGCGGCGGTGAGAACGTCGAGCAGACGCATGGGCTCGATGGCCTGCACCACGCCGGGGCGGGCCACCAGGCCGGTGACGGTGATGGTGTGGGAAGCGGGGTTGACCACCATGACTTCCACACGCGGATCCATGGCCAGGTGGTCGGCGATCAACTCGGCGGCGATGGCGGCGCGGGCCTGGGGAATGGTCAGGCCAAGGACATGCACGGCGGTGGCGCCGAAGGGCGTGTGGATGGTTCCGTCGGAGTCCACGCGCATCTGCGTGTCGGTGAGCTCCGGCAGCCCGTACACGCGCATTGCCAGCACATCATCCACGCCCACTTTGTAGCTGGCCGGCACGGCGGCGCTAATGGGCATGACCAGCGGGGGGGTGGCGGCAGACGGAGAAGTCTGGGCGAGGGCGAAGCTGCCGAGGACGGTGAGCGCCGCCAGAACCGTGGAGCCCTTGGGGAAGCGCCTCATGGTCTTGGCTCCACTGTGGCTTCCTCGGGGTCGGCGATATAGCGTTGGTAGTGGTCCTGGTAATAGGAGTAATACGGCGAGAGCGAGCTGGATACCTGATTGAGGACCAGCCCCAGGACGCGCGCGCGCACGCGCTGCAGCGGCTTGAGGGCGGCGTGGACGATTTCGCGCGGGGTCTTGCCGGCGCGCGCGACCAGCAGGGTGCCCTCGACGGCGGTGGCGACGGAAACCGCATCGGCGAAACCCAAAACCGGCGGGCTGTCGAGGATGACGTAATCAAATTCGGCGGCGAGGGGGGCGAGCACCTGTCCCAGCATGGTGGCCAGCAACTCGCTGGGATTGGCCACGGCGGGTCCGGCGGGCATGAGGTAGAGGCGTTCGACCAAGGTGGCGCGGAAACTGTCTTCCAGCGGCACCTGCTGACGCAAAACGCTGGTCAGCCCCAGACTGTTGCCGGTTTCAAAGATGCGGTGCAGGGTGGGGCGGCGGATATCGGTGTCAATGAGCAGGACCTTGGAGCCATGCAGAGCCATGGCGATGGCCAGGTTGGCGGCGGCGACCGACTTGCCCTCCTGGGGCTGGGCGCTGGTGATGCTGAGGGTGCGCAGTCCGGCGGGCGCGGCGTAAAGGACCGCGGTGCGCAGCATAAGGATGGCTTCGGCGAAGGCCGAGCGCGGGGCGGGGCGGCCGTCGGGAGTGAGGGGAGGGGGCTCGGCCAGCTCGATCAGGTTGTCGCGGTCCGACATCACCGGCAGGGCGCCGAGCAGCGGAATGCGGAGGTACTGCTCGACCGCGTCGGGGGCGGTGAAGCTGCGGTCGAGGTAGCCGGAGAAGATGGCCAGAGCGCAACCGCCGAAGAGGCTGAAGAGCAGCGCCAGCATCACGTTGTTGCGGACATTGGGGTAGACGGGGACGGGGTTGGGGGTGGCGGGGTTGGTGATGCGCAGTCCCGAGCCGCTGATGCTCTCGGTCAACTGCTGCTGTTTGATTTGCGCCTGCAGGTCATCGTGCAGTTTCTGATCGGCGTCGAGATCGCGCTTTTGCTGGTTGTAGTCAATCGCCTTGTCGTTGAACTGCTGCATGGCGCCGCGGGCGTCCTGCAGCTGGCGGCTGACCAGCTCCATCTGATCCCGGGCACGGAGGTACTGGGCGTGGATTTGATTGCGGGCGCTGGAGACCGCCTGGTCGAGCTGATTTTTGGCGATCTGCAGGGAGCTCTGGGCGGCCTGGTATTCGGGATTGGCGGCGCCGCGGGTGCTGCGCACCTCGTCGAACCTACGCTGCGCATCCTGCCAGGTCTGGTAGGCGGGGCGCAGGCTCTGGCCGTCGTCACTGGCCAGCAGGGCATCGGTCAACTGACCCGACTGCAGCACGTTCTCCTCGGCCTGGTAGCGGGTGAGGGCGGACTGGGCGGTGAGGTAGTTGGTGTTGAGGGTGCTCAACGTATTGCTCTCGAGACTGCCCTGATTGTCGAGATTGAGCAGGTTGTGGGTGTGCTGATAGTCGGTGAGAGCGGCTTGTTCCTTCTCGACCCGGGCGCTGATGTCGCTGAACTGCTGCTCCATGAACCGCAACTGATCGTTTTGTTCCTGCTGCCGGGTCTGGAATTCGTGGGTGATGAGGGCGTTGGCGACGGCGTTGGCGACGGCGGCGGAGGTATCGGGGTTGAGGGACTGGAAATGGATGTCTATGTTGTGGGTGTTGTCGGGCTGCACCGGTTGGGTGTGGCTCTGGATGAGGGCGATCAAGCCGTCGAGACCGGCGTCGGGATCGGCGGCGGTGGGCACGGCGGCGGAGGCGGTGCTGCCGCCCAGCTCGGCGGCGAGGTGGGGATCCTGATCGAGGTGGGCGGAGTGGATGGCATTGAGGATGACGCTGCGCTGGGTGACATCGCGGACTTCGGTCTGGATCAGGGTGTAGGGATCGAAACCAGGGTTGTTGTTGGCATCGGCCTGGATGGCGGGCACGCGGAAATCCATGCGCAGCGTGGCCACCGCTTCGTAGCGGCGGGGAATGCGCAGGCTGTACAAGGCGGTGGCCAGGGTGACCAGCACGGCCAGCAGCAGGATCTTGTAGAGATGGCGCCGGACCTGGGTCCAGTAGAAGGCCAGCGGCAGGCCGGGCTCGTCGCCGCTGTAGTTCTCGGCCGGCGGGGTGTAGGGGGCGAGGGGACCGCCGGGCGCGGCGGTGGTCTGGCTGGACCCCACCCACACCGGCGGAGGCGCGGCGCCGCGGCGCTCGCCGTCGGGGGCGGCCACCACGGTGGCCGGCTGTGGCCGCCGCCGGCTGGCGTCGCTCTCGCGCCGCCGCCATCCGATCACCGGGGTGCGAAGGGCGGGGGTGGCGGCCGTGGCCGCGCCGGCGTCGGCTCCCGGAGCGGCGGCATCATCGGTGTGTCTGCGCCGCGGCTCGGCCTCAGGAGCGGGGTTCAAGTTGGCGGTCGGGACTGGCGACATCAGAGATTGCAGACGGTTGCGCAGTTCCGACAGAGAGTAGACTGAGCCGCGGGTGCGGTGGTGTCCGGACTTGGTCAAGCCGAGGTCAACGAGGAAGCGGCCGACGGCGGCCGGCTGTCCGCGCTCGTTCTCAAACTCGGAGAGGTAATCCCGCCAAGCGGGCGCCTGGCGCAGGCTGGGCAACAGCTCGCTGGGCGAGACTTCAGCGCCAGTACGATCTTCAAGAGCCGTCAGTAGCTCGCTTGCCAGTGCTTGCGCAGGCTGAGTCATAGGGTGCTGCGTGAAAGACGAAGTGAGTTCACTCTAGCACAACAGAGGAGGAAGTCAATGGCGGTCAATGAGTTAACGATCATGATGCGCCGGTGAAACATAAGTCTTTCACGTCCCGGGATCTCGTTGCGGCGGCAGGGCCAGGGCGGCTAAGGTGAAGAACAGCAACAAGTTGGCGGGAATGTGAAGGTTGAAATCCACCATGGAGTGGACCAGCAGTCCGGCACAGCCCAGAGCGGCGGCCACGGCCAGCGGAATGGCCGGCGGGGCCCCGCCGTGGGAGTGGACCAAGGCCGGTGGCCAGCGCCGCATGCGGTCCAGGAAGGCCAGCATCCAGATGCCCCAGAATGCGCCCGCCAGCAGGACGCCGATGATGCCGGTCTCGGCCAGCCACTGCAGGTAGTCGTTGTGGGCGAAGAGGTAGACGTTGCCGTCGTTGAAACGGGCGAAGGCGGGGTAGACATCCGCCCAGGTGCCCAGGCCCCAGCCGTCCCAGGGATGGGCGCGGAACATGGTGAGCGAGCTGAGATCGAGTTGCGCCCGGGTGGCGGAGTCAACACCGGAACGGTCGAGGTTGTGGAGGCGGCTCTGCAGGGTCTCCGTACCCACCAGCAGCACCAGGCCGGTGGTCAGCACGCCGATCAACAGCAAGGGTCGGCGGCGGCGGTGTCGGGCGTCCGGGGGCGCCTGGCGGCGCTTTCTCTCCAGATACAACAGGATCATTATGGCGGCCAGGGCTTCGGTGGAGAGCGCCACCGCGCCTCCCCGGCTGGCGGCCAGCAGCACGGCTGCGATGCCCAGGGCGGGCACGGCGGCCCAGGGCAGGAAGCGCAGCCAGGATAAGCGCCGGCGCTGGTAGGCGGCGACGCAGGCGATAGGGAGCAGCATCTCCATGCAGCCGGCAAAGTGATTGCGGTTGACAAAGCTTCCCGCCGGGCTGGCGAACTGGTAGGTGAAGGCCCAGTAGAGGTCACGGCTGGAGGTGAGCAGCTGCAGGATGGCGAGCAGCGCCAGCGCGCCGGTGCAGAAGCTGAAGGCGGTGGTCAGTGATTGGACATCGCGATCTCCCTGGTAGCACTGGGTGACCAGGAGGAAGAGCGCGCCGGCGGCGCCGAGGTGCACCACGGCGGTGACGGTGGCGGGAATGATGGCGCTCCAGCCCAAAGCCGCCTGGGCCAGCGCGAACACCCCGAAGCCGAACATGGGGAGGTAAATCCATTTCCAGTGGGCGCGCAGGCGGCCGCGCCACCACTCGACGCACCAGACGGCGAGAGCGGCGTAGATGAGCAGGTAGGCGCAGCCGTAGGCCCATCCGTAGACGCCGCCGAAGGCCCAGATGGCAAAGCCGACGGCCAGGAGAGGCGCGGCCAGCAGGAGGCGACGACTCAGTTCACCGGAGCGGTGGAGCAAGAGCAGCAGGGCGCGCCAGTGACGCCAACGGGCGCGCCAGGGGCCGAGCGGCGCACGCGGGCGCCAGGCCGGGAGGTTGCGCGGGGCCAGGGTGGACGGGCTCATGGTGTGTGCCCAATGGTCAGTCGGAAATGAGTGACCAGAATGCGGTTGTGCAGCGGGGTCTGACCCAGGGGGCGCTGGTAGATGATTTGCAAGCGCAAGGCTTCGATGCCCTCTCCCGGCAGGTGCCATTGAGCGGACACTGGCTGCCAACGCTCGCCGGGCAGCAGGGGCGTGTCCGCAATGGGGGAGCCGTCGGGGCGCGACAGGCGCAGGCGCAGGCCGGCGGCGGGGACGGCATCGAGGTCGCGCGTCCAAGCCGACAGTGACAAGTCCCCGCCACCTTGCATCAGCAGCCATTGTTCGGCCGCCAGACCCTGGTCGGGTTCACTGCCGTCAAAGCCGAAATAGGCGGCGGTGGGGTGGGCGGGATCGCCGGTGGCCACCGGATGGGCGTCGAGGCCGGGAAAGTTGGGCCAGCGCCAGCCGACGATGGCGCTCAGCCCGGCCGCGACATCGGGGCTGAGGCGGCGCTCGGCGGGCTGCAGGCGGGGATCAAAGTCGGGGTCGAGCAGGCCGGGGCCATGCGCGGGCCGGGCCGCGGGCATGATTCCGGCAGCTACCAGCCTTGACGCCAGCGGAGGGACGCCGGCAGGCCAGCGCTGCCAGGTGCTGGACAGCAGATTCAGCAGGGCCTGGGCACGCAGATTTTGTTCGTCCTGCTGGTCAGGGTGGAGATCCAGCAGCCAGGCGGCGGCGGTCTGACAGGCGGTGGGGTGACCACGCTCGACGGCGGCGGCGGCGAAGGCGGCGGCGGCGGCCACCGAGTCGGGCGGCAGCGAGCGGCGCAGGGCGTCAAAATCAAAGCCGGAGGCGGTGAGCGCACGGCTGACCATGGGAAGAAAGGCGGCGGCGGGTGCGGTGCGGGCGGCGATGGTCATCTGCTGCCAAAAGCCGGGCAGATCGGCATGGGCGAGGTAGAGATTGGCCAAGCGCCAGCGGGCGGGGAAGCTGAGCCCCTGCTGATCGGTTTCCGCCTGGGTGAGGGCCAGAGCGCGGGGCCAGCGGCCGAGGGCCAGGTCCACGGTGTTCAGATCGGCCATGGCGGCGGTGTCGTAGGGGTTGGAGCGCAGGGCGCTGAGCAGATGCGCTTGAGCGGATTCGGGATTGGTGAACAGCAGTGACTCCGCCATGTGCCGTTGGTACAGGGCGACGCTGGGGCGCCACCATAAGGCAGCGGCGAAATTGCCGCGCTGATCGGCCGCATCGGCGCGCCACACCACCACTGTGGCGACGGCCGCCACGGCGGTCAACAGCAGCAAGCCCGCAGCACACCACCGCTGCCGCCGGGACGGCGCCGTGGCGGACCCCTCGCCCTCTGCCCTCATGGAGGGCATTGTATGCTTTGGCGATGAGATTTCGGTTGGGGAAAACGGGTTTTCGCTTCAACGCGCTGCATTCTTTTCCCGGCGACGGCGGCTACGACCGCCATCCGCACGGGCACGATTACGAGTTCAGCGTCATGGTCGAGGGCACGCGGGACGCCGGCATGCTCTACGATCTGCGCGGCCTGAAGCCGCTGGTCGAGCGCGAAGTGATTGCCCGGCTGGATCACCAGGATCTGGACGGCATCCTGCCGGAGCCGTCGCTGGAGTCGCTGGCGGTCTGGATATGGGAGCGGCTGCGGCCGGGGATCCCGGAGGAGTTGGAGCTGGGTCTTACGGTATGGGAGACGCGCTCGCTCTACGTTGAGTTCTGGGGTAAGTGAAGAATTTCGGGGATATAGCCGCCGGAGCGAATGACCGAGATGAGGTGCAGGGCGGAGGCGGCGATGGCCTCCGGTTCGAGCGCGCCGGTGAGCGCCGCCGGCGCCATGTGGCGCTGGGTGAGCGGGGTGCGCACCGTGCCGGGCGAGAGCAGGCTGACGCGGATACCGCGGGGACGCAGTTCCGCGTCCTGGGCGCGGGCCAGCCCCACCAGGCCGTGCATGGCGCTGAGGTAGGCAGTTTCGTCGGGGAAGTCGTGATGGGCGGCGAGCGAGGCAATATGGACCAGGGCGCGGGGGTGCGGGGTACCGGCTTCCCATTGAGGCAAGAGGGAGCGGACCAGCATAAAGCGTGACCACACGGTCAGCCGCCACAGGCGCTCGAACTCGGCGCTGGAGGTGGCGGCCATGGGGGCCATGAAAAAGTCCCCGGCGGCGAAGATGGCCGCGTCGAGAGAGGGCGTCCAGGCGGCGATCTCCGCCGCCAGGCGTTCCAGATCGGCGGTCGAGGTCAGGTCAGCGGAGACGACGTGAACCCGAGCGGGGAACTCCTGCGCCAGCGCCCGCAGCGGGGCGGCGCGGCGCGCGGACACGGCCACGCTCCAACCTTCGCGCAGCAGATGGCGGGCACAGGCGGCGCCGATGCCGCTGGAGGCTCCGGTTACGAGGGCGCAAGGGGCCATGCGTATATACTACGCAGCAATGGCGCGCATCTCGGTCATTCTGCCCACCGGCAACGTGCTCCAGCAGTCGCCGGGTGAGGCGGTTTTCCGCCGCGTACTGGCCGCACTCACCTGGGCCGATGAGCTGATCATTGTAGACTCCGACAGCAGTGACGGCACGCGCGAGGTGGCGTCCGGGTTCACCGACAAGATCTTCGTGCATCCCTATCGCGGCAGTCTGAAAGAGCAGAAAAAAATCGGCATCGAATACGCCACCGGCGACTGGATCCTGTGGGTGGATGCGGACGAGGTGCTGCCGGAGGCGCTGATCGCCGAGATCCGGGCGGCGGTGGCCGCTCCACGCGCCCGCGGGTGGCGCATCCGCCGTCAGCACGTGTTTGCCGGCCGGGTGCTGCGCCATGCCGGCGAAGATGCTCCGCTGCGGCTATGGCGGCGCGGCGACGGTCACTGGGACGGGACCGAGAACGACGAGTTCTACGTGGTGGACCCTCCGGTCGAGACTTTTGCCACCCCGCTGGAGCATTACAGCACGGCGCGGCTCGCCGACCGACTGCGCAAGATCGCCTATTTCGCCCCGGCGCACGCCGCTCTGCTGCCGCTGCCGCCGCGCGCCGAGTACACCGGCCGCGACATCTGGCGGCGGCTGCTGCGGCCGGCCGTGCAGCGCTTCTATGGCGTGTGGTGGGTGGAGAAGGGCCGCAAGGATGGCGTGCGCGGCCTGCTGTGGTCGCTGCTGTGCGCCATCAACGAGCTTTACGTGTACATGCTGTTGTGGGAGCGGGCCCAGGCACAACCCCGGCGTGAGGCGGCGCAAGCCGACTGAGGGTGCGGGTGCTGCACATTGTGCCGGGCATGTTCGGCCCGACAGGGTTGTATGGCGGCGCCGAGCGGTATGCCCTGGAACTGGCGCGCGCCCTGTCGCGGCAAGTCCCCACGCGGCTGGTCGGCTTCGGCCCGGTAATGGATCACGCCCGGGTGGACAAATTGGAGACGTTCACGCTGCGCAATCAACTGCCGCGCGGCAAATTTGCCACCAGCCCGGCCAGCCTGGCGCTGTGGCGGCACTTGCGCTGGGCGGAGGTCATCCATTGCCATCAGATTTACACCATGTCCACCAGCGCGGCGCTGGTCTACGGACGCTGCCGCCGCAAGCCGGTGTTTGTCACCGACCACGCCGGCGGCGGAATCAGCCTGCTGTCGTATTTTGATGGGCAGAGGTGGTTTGCCGGACGTCTGTGGGTGTCGGACTTCAGCCGGGGAACGCACGAGCCCCTGCCGGGGGACCGCGTCATCCTGGCGGGGGTGGATGCGCAGCGGTTTCACCCGCCCGACATGGGGCAGAGAAGCGGCGAGGTGCTGTATGTCGGCCGCCTGCTGGGGGTCAAGGGCGTGCACGAACTGATCGCCGCCGTGGACGCCGACACGCCGTTGGCGCTGCTCGGCCCCGTCTACGACCCGGTGTACAAGGCACGGCTGGAGCAACTGGCGCGCGGCAAGGCGGTGCGCTTTCTGCCGGCCAGCGATGGCGCCGAGCTGGTGGCCGCCTACCAGCGGGCGCTGTGTGTGGTGCTGCCCGGGGTCGAAGCCTTCGGACTGACGGCGCTGGAAGCGATGGCGTGTGGTACCCCGGTGATCGGCTGTGTGGAGAGCGGCCTGCCGGAAGCCATTACCAACGGGGTGGAAGGGTGGCTGGTGCGGTACGGCGACCGTGCCGGGCTGGGAGACAGGATTCGCTGGATGCGCGAACATCCGGCTGAGGTGGCCGCCATGGGAGCGGCGGCACGACGGCGCATCGTTGAAGGGCGCGGGCCCGTGCACGGCGGCGCCGGGCTGACCTGGGACGCTCTGGCCACCCGGTGCCTGGAGGCGTATGGCGGCTGAAAGGGGGATGATGACCCGTCTGTTGCGCCGCGTGACCCCGCGCCGGCTGCGCAACCAGCTGCGCAATCCGCGCGCCAGTTGGCGCTGGATGCGTTCGCAGTGGGCGTTTCGGCGGGGCCATATCGCGGAACTGGAGCTGCCGGACGGGCTGCGGCTGCGGTGCCATCCGGAAAGCGCCCACACCTTCGGGCTTTTCGTCCGCGACCCCACCCAGCAGGGCGAGTATGCGGCCTTTTGCCGGGTGCTGGGCGAGCGTCCACGGCTGCTCGATCTGGGGGCGCACTTCGGTTTCTTCGGTGCGGTGGCGCTGGCGCGCAGTGCGGAGGCGCGGGTGCTGGCGGTGGAACCGTCGGCGGGCGCGGTGGCCATCCTGCGAGAGAACCTACGGCTGGCGGGCGGTGACGGGCGATGGCAGGTGATTGCCGGGGCGGTGGGTGCGCAGGACGGCAAACTGGCCATGCTGGCGGCCGGTCCGGCGGGAGAGCAATACATGTTCGCCGCCAGCGGGCGGCCGGATGCGGTGCGGGTGCCGCAGTTCAGCCTGGCCAGCCTTGGCCAGCGCGCCGGGTGGACGCCCACGGTGGTGAAGTGCGACATCGAGGGGCACGAGGCGGCGGTGCTGCGCGGTGAAAATCTGGCCACCCTGGCGGCCTGGCACGCTCCCCTGCTGCTGGAACTGCATGGCGACTGGATTCGGCGGGACGGCGGCGATCCCGACGCGCTGCTGGCTGCGCTGGAGGCCGCCGGATATCGCTGCGCGCCGGCGGTGGAAACGGCTCTCCCGGTTACTCGCCTGGTGCTCTGGCCACGTTGACCGCTTGCGGCCGCAACAGCCGCCACAGCTCGGCGCCGGACAGGGAGACCAGAAAACCGCGCTTGCCGCCATTGATGTACAGCAACGGCAAAGCCTCGATGCCGGCTTCGGCGAACACCGGCAGCGGCTTGCGGACGCCGAAGGGCGAGGTGCCGCCCACCTGGTAGCCGGTGTGGCGCTCGGCCACTTCGGGGCGGCAGGGCGCCACACTGCGGCGCCCCGCCTGGCGGGCCAACTCGCGCGTCGAAACCTCGCGGTCACCGTGCATGAGGATGATCAACGGCCGGCTCTGGTCATCTTCCATGACCAGCGTCTTGATCACGATATGTTCGTCCACCCCCAGCTCGGCGGCCGATACGGCGGTGCCGCCGTGCTCCTGGTAGGGGTACAGATGCTCGCCAAAGCCCGCGCCCTGGGCGCGCAGCCAGCGCACACCCGCGGTCACCGGAAACTTGGTGCTCATCAGCGCTGGTTCAGCGGCACGTAGTTCTGCGGCACCTGCGGGCCGATGTACTCGGCGCGCGGGCG
This sequence comes from Terriglobales bacterium, assembly GCA_036561225.1. GTDB lineage: Bacteria > Acidobacteriota > Terriglobia > Terriglobales > SCQP01 > SCQP01. The sequence continues at coordinate 20,591 of DATBPS010000113.1, read as the reverse complement.
GATGAGGCGGTTGTCGCTGTACTGCTCGAGCACGTGGGCGGTCCAGCCGCTCATGCGCGAGACGGCGAAGATGGGGGTGTAGAGATCGGGGCTGATGCCCATGGCGTAGTAGGCGGAGGCGGAGTAGAAGTCCACGTTGGGGTTGAGCTTCTTCTCGCGCTTGATGTAGTCCTCGATCTGCTGCGAGTGCTCGTAGAGTTTGCTCAGCCCCGCCGCCTGGCACAGTTCGCGCGACAACTGGCGGAGATGGGTGGCGCGCGGGTCCTCGGTGTGGTAGACGCGGTGGCCGAAGCCGGGGATCTTCACCTTGCGGGCGATCAGATCCTGAATGTAGGCGATGGGGTCGTTGTCACCGACCTTGAGCAGCAGATTGATCACCGCCTGGTTGGCGCCGCCGTGCAGCGGTCCCTTCAGCGCCCCGATGGCGCTGGTGACCGCCGAGTGGATGTCGCTCAGGGTGGCCGCCGTTACCCGGGCGGCAAAGGTGGAGGCGTTGAACTCGTGATCGGCGTGCAGAATGAGGGCGATATCGAAGGCCCGCTCGGCGGTGGCCGAAGGCCGCTCGCCGTTCAGCATGTAGAGGAAGTTGCCCGCCAGGGAGAGGCCGGCCGCGGGCGCGACCATGGGCTTGGCTTTGCGCACCCGATCCAGATTGGCCACCAGCGCCGCCGTCTGGCCGAGCAGGCGGATGGTCTTGCGCACATTGGCTTCGCGCGACATGTCCGCCGCGTCGGGGTCGTAGAGACCGAGGGCGGAAACCATGGTACGCAGGGTGTCCATGGGCGAGGCCTGGGGCGCGGTGGCCTTGAAGGTTTCCAACAGCTTCTGCACCGGCGCGGGCAGGGTGAGCGCAGCGGTAACATCGCTCTTCAGGGCGCTCAGTTCGGCGCTGGTGGGCAGCTTGCCGAACCACAACAGGTAGGCCGTCTCTTCGAAGGTCGAGCGCTCGGCGAGATCGTGAATATCATAGCCTCGGTAGGCCAGAATCCCCTTATTGCCGTCTATGAAACAGATCGAGGATGGCGAAGCAACGACATCTTCAAGGCCGCGGGTGGTGGTAGACATTGCCTGTGTTCTCCAAAGTGTTCAATTAAGAGGTATAACCTAGTTGCGCGTGCCGCGTAAACCCTGGATTCCGCCATCATGTCCGCTCCCCTGATTACCCTCGCCTCCGATTTCGGCGAAGGTAGCGCCTATGTGGCCATGCTGAAAGGAGCGCTACTGGCCCGATGCCCCACCGCCCGGCTGGTGGACCTCAACCACGGGCTCGACAGCGGGGACAACTTCGCCGCAGCGTTTCTCTGGCTGCGGGTCTATTCCTATTATCCCGCCGGAACGGTCCATTTGCTCGGTTTAGATCGCGGCGGGGGTCCGGATCGGGTGCTCGCCGCCACGGCCGCGGGCCAGTTCTGGCTGGCCATGGATGAGGGCGCCCTGGGACTGCTGCTGGAGCGGCACCCGGAAGCGAGCGTACATGCCGTGGGGCTGGGGTCGCGGGGCAGCTTCGTGGCCCTGGAGGCCATGGTGCCGCTGGCGGAGGAGTTGGCGAAAAGCGGGCACCTGCCTGGCCATCCGGTAGCGGATTGGCGGCGGCTGGCGCTGCCGGCTCTCACCCCGCGGGCGGACGGGGGTGTAGAGGCAGAGGTGTTGCACGTTGACCGCTTCGGCAATCTACTGCTGAATGCGGCGATCTCCGGTTACACCCAGGCAGAGATCGCGGGGGTGGTCGTGCCCAGGGTGGACGGCCACTACGGGAGCGCGGAGGCGGGCAGCCTGATGTTGCGTGCCGGTCCCGAGGGCTGGATGGAAATATCCGCCGTGCAAGGCTCCGCCGCAGCGCGGCTGGGCGCCGGGAGGGGGGCGAAGGTGGGGTTGAGGTAAAATCGTTGCTCAACCAGATTCTGGAGGAGCTTCATGGGTAAGGTAGCCAAGACCGCCGATCGCAAGCGCGACGGCGAGGCGGTGGAACAAGTATGTCCCAAGTGCGGTAAACCGGTGCGCGTGGTCAAGCGCATCCGCAACCGCGCCCAGCAGATTGCCGGGGGCATGTACATCTCCTGTTCTGCCTGCGAACACGCTGAAAAACTGTAAGCACCGGGCATGTCGAGCAAACCTCCCATAGAGAGTTTGCGCCGTCCCGCCGCGAAGGTCTTCGTCGCCACCACGGTGATGTTGACCTTCATTTCTTTCTGGCGGGCGGCGGCCATCGTCCTCTCCGACCTGGCCTCGACAGCCTTTTACCTGGGCGGCATTGCCGAACAGGCCATCGGCAAATCGGCGCCGTGGTTTGTGCTGGCGGTGATGCTGTTCAGCTACGCCGTGCAGGCTCTCTACATCGAGAGCAGCACGATGTTTGTGCGCGGCGGCGTCTATCGCGTGGTCAAAGAGGCGCTGGGCAGCACGCTGGCCAAAGTGGCGGTGAGCGCGCTGATGTTTGATTTCTTGTTGACCGGGCCGATCAGCTCGGTCTCCGCCGGCCAGTATCTGGCCGGTTTTTTGCAGGATCTCGGCACCCGGCTCGGCCACCCGCTGCACTTTTCGGTCAACAGCTTCTCGGCCACCTTCGCCATCGCGGTGACCGTGTACTTCTGGTGGAAGAACATTCAGGGTATCCACGAGACCAGCGAGAAGGCGGTGCGCATCATGCAGATCACCACCATCATGGTGGTGATCATGATCGGCTGGTCGCTGGTCACGATCTGGCACCTGGGCGCGCATCTTCCGCCCCTGCCCAGCTTGAGCAGCATGCGGTATGGTCCCGGGGCGCTGGGGTGGCTGGCGGGCACCGGGGTGACGCAGGTGGCGCTGCTGGTGGCGCTGATCGGGTTCGGGCACTCGATTCTGGCGATGAGCGGCGAAGAGACGCTGGCCCAGGTCTATCGCGACATTGAGAGTCCCAAGGCCCGGAACCTGCAGCGCGCCGGCCTGGTGATCTTTTTCTACAGCCTGATCTTCACCAGCCTGGCGACGTTCTTCGCGGTGATGATCATTCCCGACGCGGTGCGGGCGAAGTATTACGACAACCTGATCGGCGGGCTGACCATGTTTCTCAGCGGCCCGTACACGCTGCGGCTGGTGTTTCAGGGTTTCGTGGTGTTTGTGGGCGCGCTGATTTTGTCGGGAGCGGTGAACACGGCCATCATCGGGTCCACCGGGGTGCTAAACCGGGTCAGCGAAGACGGGGTGCTCACCGACTGGTTTCGCCGTCCCCACAGCCAGTACGGCACCACCTATCGCATCGTCAACACCATCGCCATTCTGCAGATCGCCATCATCGTCGTCACCTGGGGCAACATCTATGAGCTGGGTGAAGGCTATGCCTTCGGACTGATCTGGAGCTTCGTCTTTCTGGCGGTCGCCACCTTTGTGCTGCGCTTCAAAGAGCCGGAGGGCCGCGAGTGGCGGGTGCCCTTGAATTTCAAGGTCGGCAAGTACGAAATTCCGGTGGGCGTGGGTCTGATCGCGCTGCTGCTGGTGGCCACGGCGGTGATGAACCTGTTCACCAAGCAGCTGGCGACCATCGCCGGATCGGCCTTCACCGCCGGATTCTTCGTGCTGTTTGTGGTCAGCGAGCAGATCACCAAGCGCCAGCGCCGGCTGGACTCGCATCTGGAGAAATTCCGCATCGCCTCGGGGGGCGACATCGCGGCCGACGCCTTGAACGTCCGCCCCGGCAATGTGCTGGTGACGGTGCGCGACGAGCGCCACCTCTACCACCTGGAGTACACCCTGGCGCACACCGACACGGTGAAGCAGGACATTGTGGTGATGACGGTGCGGCTGTTCCGCTCCTTCGCCGGACCGGCTGTGGTGGACGAGAAGCGCGCTTTTGATCAGTACGAACAGGAGTTGTTCAGCAAGGTGGTCTCCATCGCCGAGAAGGCGGGCAAGCCGGTCTCGCTGCTGGTGGTGCCGGGCAACAACGCCTACCACACCATTGTCAGCACGGCGCAGCGGCTGGAATCGAGCAGCATCGTGGAGGCGGGATCGGTGCAGCGCACGGTGGCGGAGCAGTGCAAGCTCACCGGCGACGCCTGGGAGGAGCTGCCGGAGCCGCGGCCGCGGCTCAACCTGCAGGTGCTGTCGGCGAATAACGAGCTCACGGTGGCGCATCTGGGTCCGCACACGCCGCGGTTGCGCGACGAGGACCTGGATCTGATCCACAATCTGTGGCTGGAGGTCACGGCCGACTCCGAATACCGCGGGCTGCACCACTACGACGTGGTGGCGCTGGCGCTGAAGGAGCTGCAGTCGGAGTTGCACAGCCAGCGGCGGCGGGAGTTGCTGGAGACGCTGCGGCAACTGGCGCATCTGCCGCGCTACCAGGCGCCGGGGGCGCCGCCGCCGCCGGAGAAGCGCGAGGATGACCGGGAGTGACGGCGTTGACGCCAGCGGTGTTGTCCATGACCGGCTTTGCGCGGGTGCGGCGGGAAGCCGATACCGCCGCGGTGACGGTCACGCTGCGCACGGTCAACCACCGCTTTCTCGATCTGCGGTGGCAGTTGCCGGCGGAACTGGAAGACCTGCAGCCGGAGCTGGAGAAGCGGCTGCGGGCGCAGCTCAAGCGCGGGCACGTGGATGTGCGTTTTGTCTGCGAACGTCCGGGCGCATCGGCGTCGTCGCGGCTGGACGCGGGCACGCTGGAGTCGTACCTGGCCGCCTATCAGGAGATCAGCCGCCGGGTGGGGGTGAGCGCCCCCGCCAGTCCGGCGGACATACTGCGTTTTCCGGGCATCTTCGCTGCCGCCGCGGGCGAGGGCGCGGAGGTCTGGGCGGCACTGGCGCCGGCGGCGCTGAGCGCGGCGCTGGAAGAGTTGCAGCGCATGCGGGCGGTGGAGGGCGCGGCCCTAGTGGCGGACCTGCGTGGCCGCCTGGATGCCCTGGCGGCGGGCGGCCAGGCCATCGCCGCCCAGCGGCCGGCGATCGAGGCGGGACTGCGGGACAAACTCGAGCGGCGCCTGCGGGAGTGGCTGGGCAGCGCCTCCGCCCCGCTGGCCGCCGACCGCATTGCCCAGGAGGCGGCGCTGCTGGCCGAGCGGAGCGACATCAGCGAGGAACTGACGAGACTCGCAGCCCATCTGGCGCAGGCGCGGGCGCTGCTGGCGGGCGGGGGCGAGGTGGGCAAGAAGCTCGATTTTCTGGCCCAGGAACTCAACCGCGAGGTCAATACGCTCTGCTCCAAGACCACCGGCGCCAGCGCGGCCGCCCTGCTGGTCACCGACCTGGGCCTGGGGCTCAAGGCGGAACTGGAAAAATTTCGCGAGCAGATACAGAACCTGGAATAGCCCATGTCGCTGTTCATCATTTCCGCGCCGTCCGGCTCCGGCAAGAGCACCCTGGTGGGGGAATTGTTTCGCCAGGTGCCGGGGCTGCGGTTTTCGGTCTCCTACACCACCCGCGCGCCGCGCGGCAGCGAACAGGACGGCCGCGAGTACCACTTTGTGGACCGGGCGCGGTTCGAGGCGATGAAGCGCGAGCAGGCGTTTTTGGAGCACGCCGAGGTGTTTGGCAACTACTACGGCACCGCATGGGCCAGCCTGGAAGCCGCCCAGCGCCAGGACGAGGACCTGGTGCTCGACATTGACGTACAAGGGGCCCAGCAGGTGAAGGCCCGGATGCCGGAGGCGGTCAGCATCTTTATCGCTCCCCCCGACAAGCAGCAACTGGCCTGGCGGCTGCAAAGCCGCGCCCTGGACGCCCCGGCGGTGGTAGCCAAGCGGCTGGGGGATGCGGCGCAGGAAATTGCCGCCTATAATAGATATGACTACGTGGTGATCAACGATCGCCTGGAAGAGTCGGTGGAGCGGCTATGCGCCATTGTGCGCTGCCGCCGCCGTCCGGACGACGTGGATGAATGCGCCATAGCGGAAAGCTGCAGCCGTCAGAATATGGCCGCGCGCCTGGAGCCGGTTCTGGCTTCTTTTGGAATAAGGAGTTAAGCGATGAAATTGGGACCATTTGCCAGCCTTGAAGATGTACCCAGCCGCTACCAGTTTGTGCATGTGGTGGCGCGGCGGGCGCGCAAGCTGCAGGGAGGCTCGCGGCCACTGGTAACGCCCAACTCGCGCAAGTTCACCCGCATCTCCCAGCAGGAAGCCATGGCCGGGCTGCTCGACGTTACGTTTATCGCCCCCGAGACGCCGGCCGGGGACGCCGCCGCCGGGGAGTAAGCGGCCCGCGATGCGCATTCTGCTGGGCGTCAGCGGCGGCATCGCCGCCTATAAGACGGCCGAGCTGGTGCGCCTGTTCCGCCAGCATGGGGACGACGTGCAGGTGGTGCTCACGCGCGCCGGGGCGCGCTTCATCACCCCCTCCACCCTGGCCGCACTGAGCGGCCGCCCGGTGCTGGGCAGTCTGTTCGCCCGTGCCGCCGCCATCGAACACATCGAAGTGGCGCAGGCGGCGGATGTGGCGGTGGTGGCGCCGGCCACCGCTCATACCCTGGCGCGCATGGCCCACGGGCTGGCCGACGATTACCTGACCACCCTGCTGCTGGCCACGCCCGCGCCGGTGATCGTGGCTCCCGCCATGAATGTGCAGATGTGGCGTCACGCCGCCACCCAGGCCAATGTGGAAACGCTGCGCGGCCGGGGAGTGGTGATCGTGCCTCCGGAGGCGGGCGAGTTGGCCTGCGGCATGGTGGGGGAGGGGCGCATGGCGGCTCCCGCCGACATCGCCGCGGCCGCCTATGCGACCCGTGCCCGGGAGGAGTTGCCGCGGGGTGATTTCGCCGGGGAGACGGTGCTGATTACCGCCGGACCGACGCGCGAGGCGCTGGACCCGGTGCGCTACCTCAGCAACCGCTCCAGCGGGCGCATGGGGTACGCGCTGGCCGCCGCCGCCGCCCGGCGCGGAGCGCGGGTGCGCCTGATCAGCGGCCCCACGGCTTTGGCCGCGCCGGCCGGGGTGGAACGCATCGAGGTGACCACGGCCGGGGAGATGGCCGCCGCCGCGCTGGCCGGGTTTCCCGCCTGCACGCTGGCCATCTGCGCCGCCGCGGTGGCCGACTACCGTCCGGCGACGGCGCAGGCGCAAAAGATCAAGAAGTCGGCCGAGCGGCTGCAACTCGAGCTGGTGCGCAATCCCGACATCCTGGCCGAACTGGGGCGTCGCAAGACCGAGCAGCGGCTGATCGGCTTCGCCGCCGAGACCGACGCCGCCCGGGCGCGCGAGCTGGCGCGCGGCAAGCTCAAAGACAAGAATGCCGACCTGATGGTGCTCAACGATGTGCTGCAACCCGGCATCGGATTCGAGGCCGCCGATAACGCGGTGACGCTGATCACCGCCCAGGAAGAGCGCGAGCTGCCCCGGGCCTCGAAGGCAGCCATCGCCGAAGCCATTCTTGATGCCGTCCTGACCCTCCCGCGCCATGCCCACACTTACGCCTGAAGCCCGCCGCGCCCTGGCCGGCTACCTGAACTTTCAACGCGAGATGGGCGTCGAGCGGGTGCGCTTCCCCGGCGGGGTCGCCGCCGTCGCCGCCCCGCCGGCCCGGTCCAGCACCGTGTCGGGAGAAACGTTGGCGGTGATTGAGACGGATCTCGGCGCCGACTGCCGGCGATGCAAGCTGGCCGAGGGGCGCAACAAGATCGTGTTCGGCAGCGGCAACCCCCACGCCGATCTGGTGTTTGTGGGCGAGGGACCGGGCGCCGACGAGGATGCCCAGGGCTTGCCGTTTGTGGGCCGGGGCGGGCAGCTGCTCACCGACATGATTGAAAAGGGGATGAAGCTGCGCCGCGCCGACGTTTACATCTGCAATGTGGTCAAGTGCCGGCCGCCGGGCAATCGCACCCCGGAGGCAGACGAGATCAGCGCGTGTTCGCCGTTCCTGATGCGCCAGTTGCGCAGCATCCGGCCGAAGATGGTGTGCGCCCTGGGGGCCACCGCCGCGCAGGCGCTGCGGCCGTTCAAGGGGCCGCTGGGGGCGGTGCGCGGCCGCATTCACACCCTGTCCCTGGGGGATTTTGAAACCCGGCTGGTGGTCACCTACCACCCCGCCTACCTGCTGCGCGATCCTTCCCAGAAGCGCGAGGCGTGGAAGGACCTGCAGCTGATCATGGAGTTCCTGTGCCTGAAAAACTGACAAAGAGCGAAGCGGAGTGGAAGCGCGATCTGTCGCCGGAACAGTACCGGGTGCTGCGCCAGCAGGGCACCGAGCCGGCCTTCACCGGCGCCTACTGGAACACCCACACGCCGGGGGTGTACCTGTGCGCCGGTTGCGGCGAGGCACTGTACGACGCCGCCACGAAGTTCGAGTCGGGCACCGGCTGGCCCAGTTTCTGGCAGCCGCTGGCCGAGGGCCGGGTCGAGGTGCGGCGCGACAGCAGCCACGGCATGACGCGGGAGGAGGTGGTCTGCGCCCGCTGCGGCAGCCACCTCGGCCACCGCTTCCCGGACGGCCCCCCGCCCACCGGCCAGCGCTACTGCATGAACAGCGCCGCCCTCAAGCTGGAAAAGAAAGATTGAGCTCAGCCGCGGAGAGCGGAGCGGGTGCGGGCGAGTTCCTGCTGGATGGCGATGAGGCGGAGGAGCTTGTCGAAATCAATCGGTTTGGGGAGCAGGGTAAAGGCGCCATAGCGGACGGCCTGCTCCTTGAGCCGGGGGCCGGCAACGCCGCTGATCACGATCACGCCGAAGCGGGTGCCGACGTGGTGCTGGGCGAGGCGCAGGAACTCCATGCCGTCCATGCCGGGCATGTCCACATCCAGCAGAATGACTTCCGGGGTGGCCTGCTGGCGCAGCATCTGGATGGCCTCCAGGCCGTTGGCGGCGACGGCGCAGGAGAAACCCTCCGAGCACAGCCGGTCCCTGAGGTATTCCCGAACCTGCTCGTCGTCATCGACAACGAGCAGATGGCCGCGCACCGTCTGCAAGCTCATGCACCTAGGTTAGTACCCCGCGCACGGCAGCGGCAAGTTCTTCGGGGCTGAAGGGTTTTTTGAGGAAGGGAGTGGGGATGGTGTCCGGTTCGGAGTAGCCGGAGATATACAGCACGCGCATGCCGGGGCGCTGGCGCAACAGGCGTTCGGCCAGCGCCGGCCCATGCAGGCCGGGCATGACGACATCGGTGATCAACAGTTCGATGGGCTGGGTATGGTCGCGGCTCAACTGCAGCGCCGCCTCGGGATGGGGGGCGTCGAGGACGGTGTAGCCGGCCTCGCGCAGGATTTCGAGCAAGAGGCGGCGGAGGCCGTCCTCGTCCTCGACCACCAGGATGGTGTCGCGGGGTGCGGAGGCCGAGCGCGGGGCGGCGCGGCCGGCGGCGGATGGGGCGGCGGCCCAGGGCGCCACCACGGCGGATGCGGCGGCGGCGGCGGTGCGCTCCACGGTGGGCAGGTAGACGCGCATGGAAGTGCCGCGCCCCCAGCGCGAGTCCACCACCACGGTGCCGCCGCTCTGGCGGGCGATGCCGAACACGGTGGGCAGGCCGAGGCCGGTGCCCTTGCCCTGGGGCTTGGTGGTGAAGAAGGGTTCGAAGATGTGGGTCTGCACCTCATCCTGAATGCCGGTGCCGGTGTCGCTCACCGACAGCAGGGCATAGTGGCCGGGGGCGAGACCGGGGTGGGGGCGCACGCCGGCTTCATCGAGGGAAGCGTTGGCGGTCTCGATGCGGATGCGACCGCCGCCGGTCATGGCGTCGCGGGCATTGACCACCAGGTTCATCAGCACCTGGTCGATTTGGCTGGGGTCGGCCTTCACCGGCATCAGGTCGGGCTCCAGTTTGCAAACCAGTTCGATGTCTTCGCCGATGGAGCGGCGCAGCAGCGGTTCGAGGTCGCGCACCACGGCGTTGAGATCCAGCACCCGCGGCTGCAGCACCTGCTGACGGCTGAAGGCCAGCAGTTGGTGGGTGAGGGTGGCGGCGCGGTCGCCGGCGGCGCGCACACTGCGCAGCTTGTCCTGGGCGTCGGCGTCGGAGGTGGTTTCCAGCAGCAGGTCGGAGTAGCCGTTGATGACGGTGAGCAGGTTGTTGAAGTCGTGGGCGATGCCGGCCGCGAGACGGCCGACCGCCTCCATCTTCTGCGACTGGCGGATCTGGCTTTCGAGGTTGCGGCGGGTGGTAACGTCGGTGAAGGTGACCACCAGCCCCACCGGCTGGCCGTTGCGCTCCACCGGGTAACTGCGGTACTCGACCGGCACGGCGGTGCCGTCGCGACGGAAGAAGACCTCATCATCCACCTCGATGCCCACCCCCTGGCGGGCGGCCAGGAACGACTTGCACTCCTGCGGCGGATAGGGGGTGCCGTCGGCGCGGCTGTGATGGATGAGGCTGTGGATGGGGCGGCCGAGCAGGTCCTCGGCATGGTCGTAACCCAGCATGCGCACCGCCGCCGGATTGCAGAGGATGCAGCGGCCTTCCAGATCGAGGGCATAGATGCCCTCCCCGGTGGAGTCGAGCAGCAGGCGCAGGCGCTCTTCGGACTCGCGCAGTTCCGCTTCCGCGCGCTTGCGCTCGGTCAGGTCGCGGATAAAGGCGGTGTACAGGCCGGGCGACTGACCCGCCACCCGGGTGAGGGTCAGTTCGGCGGGAAACAATTCGGCGTCGGCGCGGCGGGCGGTGAACTCGAGGTGCTGCGAGGGCGAGGCCTCGGCCTGCAGCGCCAGCGCCGCCATGGGCAAATGCCGCAGGGGGGAATCGGCGGCCAGCAGATCGGCGCCGCGCATTTCGACCGCCAAGGCGCGGCTCATGCCGAACATCTGTTCGGCGGCGGGGTTGAAGTCGGCGATGGCGCCGCTCTCCTCGAGGGTCACAATGGCATCGGCGGCGGAGGCGAGAATGGCGCGGTTGCGGGCCTCCGACATGCGCAGGGCGGCCTCGGCCTGCTTGCGCTGGGTGGCGTCGAAGAGGGTGGAGCGGGTACGCAGGAAGCGCCCCTGGAGATCGGTGATGGCGCTGGCGCTCATCACCGCCGGCAGGATGCTGCCGTCCTTGCGAATCAGTTCCAGTTCCAGGTCCTGCACCGCGTCGGCCTCCTGCACCTTGGGGAAGTGGCGCAGGAAGGCGACCCGGCTGGCGGGGGTGAGCAGGTCGGCGAAGAGGATGCGGCCCACCAGTTCCTCGCGCTTGTAGCCCAGCCAGCTCAGCTCGGTGTCGTTGATTTTGACGATGTGGCCGTCGGCGTCGAGGGAATGGTAGCCGCAGGGGGCGTGGTGGTAGAGATCGCTGATCTCATGGGCGTAGGCCTGCAGATCGGCGCGGCTGATGTCCAGCCGGTCAAGGGCGCTGGCGGCCTTCCACACCAGGGTGAGGAAGACCACGAAGCTGAGCACCACGAAGATGGCCGATCCCACCCAGGTGGCCATGGGGTGGGCGTGGTTGCGCGGACTGCGAATCCAGGCCAGCAGCAGGGGAAAGACCACCACCACGGGCACCAGGCGGCGCATCAGCCAGCCGGTGGAGCCGGGCTCATGGACAAAGGATGCGGGCCGCAGCCGCGGTTCGGCGGCCATCCAGGCGGTGCCCAGCAGGAGCATGGCGGCGGCGACGGCGGGGGGCAGGGGATGCGACTCCGGACCCAGCGGGGACCAGGCGGCCGAGAGCGCCGCCTCAAACAGGGAAATCAGCCCGGAGAGGGTGGGCACCAGGGCCAGGACCACGGCCGACAGACGGTGCCGTCGCGGCAAGGCCGCGGCGGCCGCCAAGAGCGCCAACAAGACCAGCGAGGCGGAGGTGCGCCCCAGCCAGGGGCCGTCGAGCAGCGCCATTTGACGGCCCAGCACCACGCCGCAACCGCCCAGCAGCAGCGCCGCCAGCCAGCGCGCCGGGCGGGGATGTCGTTCGGTGAGGACAATGGCCAGCGCCGCCGCCACCAGTCCCCAGGCTTCGGCCGGGGCCAGCCCCAGCGAGGCCCCGCCCCACCAGAGCGAGAGGGCGCCGATGAGGGCGCACACCGCGCCCGCCAGGCGGCAGAAGAGCCGCCAGCGGCGCTCCAGCCGCGGCGAGGGGGGGTAGCGGTCCGGGATGCTGCTCAAGCGTGGGCCTCTGCCGTCCTGTCTGCCGCTGCCGGCTCTTCCAGCACCTTGCGCACCCGGCTCAGCAGCGCCGCCGGGGTGAAGGGTTTCTGCAAATAATCGGCACGATCGCCGGGAGCCAGCAGCCCCTGGGTGGCGGCCGCCTGACGGGAAAATCCGGAGAGGTAGAGCACGCGCAAACGGCGCTGTGCGGCGCGCATTTGCGCCGCCAAGCGTGCCCCGCTACTGCCGGCCAACACCAGATCGGTCACCAGCAAATCATACTGCCGGCCCTGGCGATAGGCCAACTCCAGCGCCGCCGAGCACTCCCCGACGGATTCCACCCGATAGCCGTGGGCGCACAGGACCTCCTCCATGAGAGCGCGGATTTCGGGATTGTCTTCCACGATCAGCACCGATTCCCCCCGGCCCTCGGCCGGCGGTTCCGGCGCGGTGTCCGGGGCGGGGGCAGCGGTGGCCGCCGCCAAGGGGAAATAGAGCTTGAAGGTCGTCCCGCGGCCCAACTCGCTGTACAACTCCACCCAGCCGCCATGCTGCAGCATCAGTCCATAGACGGTCGAGAGTCCCAGCCCGGTGCCCTTGCCGCGCGGCTTGGTGGTGAAAAAGGGTTCAAAGGCGTGCTGCAGTGTGGTGGCGTCCATGCCCTGGCCGGTGTCGCTGACTTCAAGGCGCACAAACTGGCCGGGCTTGCTCTGCACATGGCGTTTCGTATAGGCCTGGTCCACGGTTACCTGACGCAGGTCCAACAACAGCGTGCCGCCGTCGGGCATGGCGTCGCGGGCGTTGATGGCCAGGTTCATGACGATCTGGGTGACCTGGTCGGGATCGGCACGCACGAGGCCCAGTCCCGGCTGCGCGGCGATGCGCAGGTCCAGCGACAGGCCGAGCGTACCCTGCAGCATGGCGGCGGTGGAGCGCACCGCCGCCTCCATGTCCACCTCCACCGACTCCATCGCCTGGCGGCGGCTGAAGGCCAGCAGTTGGCGGGTCAACCCCGCGGCCCGCTGCCCGGCTTCGCGCAGCCTGGTCACCGGGTCATGAGCCGGGGCGGATTCCGGCAGGCGCGCCAGCGCCAACTCGGCGTAGCCGTTGATCACCGTCAGCAGGTTGTTGAAGTCGTGGGCGATGCCGCCCGCCAGCCGGCCCATGCTCTCCATTTTCGAGGTCTGCCACTGGCGCTGCTCCATCTCCTTGGTTTCGGTGATGTCGATCACCGTGCTCTCGTTCAAGTCCGGCGATCCGTCGCGGCCGGGAATCAGCACGGTATTGGCCAGCACCCAGATTTCGGCGCCGTCGCAGCGCCGCAGCCGCAATTGCCGGTTGACGTCGCGCCCGTGGCGGCGCAGTTCGTCGAGCAGCGCCTCGCGATCGGCGGGATCGCAATAGAGCTGCGAGGAGGGGAACTGCATCGCCTCCTGACGTGAGGCAAAGCCGAAGATGCGCACAAAGGCCGGGTTCAGGGCCACCGGATCGCCCGCCAGGGTGCTGCAGTGGACGCCGGCCACGTTGGCGTCAAACAGCGCCCGGAAACGGCCTTCGGAGGCGCGCAGCGCGCTTTCGATCACGTCGTGGTCGAGAAAGCGGCCGATTTGTTCCGCCAGGCTCACCAGCACCGGCAGGGAGTCGGCATCGGGACGGGTGCCGCGCTGCGCCAGAAACTGCAGCAGGCCGATGACGTTGCCGCGAAACTGAATGGGCACGCAGACGCCGGGTCCGAGTTCGGCCCGGCGCGCCGCCTCGGCCATGAGAAACTGGCGCGCGTCGCCGGCGTCTTCAATCCACAGCGGCTCTCCCGCCGCCCAGGCCTTGCCGGCGAAGCCCTCTCCGCGGTGCAGCTCGTGGACGCCCACGGCTTCCGCAAACGCCTGCACGCGCCGCGGGTCGCGGCTGAAGCTGGCCAGCAGACGCATGACCGGCGCGGCCGGCGGGTTGGCCGGCTGCAGACGCCAGCAGAGGCAGAAGTCCCACTGCAGTTCGCGGCCCATGATTTCCAAGGCCCGCAGCAGACTTTCACGCGCCTCCCCACCTTCGGCCAGAATGCGGCTGACGGCGTACTCGGTGGTCAGCCGGTGGGTGAGGGCAGTCAACTCCCCTTCCCGCTCGCAGGCGCGGGGGTCCATCGCCGCCGGCGATGCATGCCCTTGGGGCACGTCCCAGGTTGGGGGAGTCGCGGACATTGGCCTCAGTTTCGCATCGCTGGGTCAACGCTCCACCTGACGTTCCCGCTGACCCGATTCATACTATCGGCATGGATTGGAATGACTTTCGGGAAAATGGGCACTTTCTCGTGGATTGGATCGCCGACTACCGGGCCAGCGTCGAAAGTCGCCCGGTGCTGTCGCAAGTGCCGCCAAATTCCACCCGTGCCCAGCTGCCTGCCCACCCGCCGGTGCAGCCGGAAAGCTTTGCGGAGATGATGGCCGATGTGGATCGAGTGATTCTGCCCGGCATTACGCACTGGCAGTCACCCAACTTCTTTGCCTACTTTCCTTCCAACAGCTCTCCGGCGGCGGTGCTGGGGGAATTGCTGTCGGCCGGACTGGGGGTGCAGGGGATGCTTTGGGCGACATCGCCGGCCTGCACGGAGTTGGAAACACACGTTCTCGACTGGCTGGTCGAGATGCTGGGACTGCCGGAGGGCTTCACCTCGCACGGGCTGGGGGGAGGAGTCATTCAGGACACGGCCTCGAGCGCGGCTCTGTGCGTGCTGCTGGGGGCGCGCGAGCGGGCCACCCAGGGCGCGGCCAACCAGGCCGGTCTGGCGAGAGCCGGGAGTGATCTGGTCGCCTACACCTCGACCCAGGCCCATTCTTCGATCGAAAAGGCGATGACCATCGCCGGCCTGGGGCGCGAATCGTTGCGGCTGATCGAGGTGGATGAAAACTTGGCGATGCGGCCGGAGGCGCTGGCGCGACAACTGGCCGCCGACCAGCAGGACGGACGGCGGCCGTTTTTCATCTCCGCCACGCTGGGCACAACTTCGTCCAACGCCATGGACCCTTTGACCGCGCTGGGCCCGCTGGCCCGCCAATACGGTTGCTGGCTGCATGTGGACGCGGCGATGAGCGGCACCGCGGCGCTGTGCCCGGAATTCCGCCACTGGTTCGCGGGCCTGGAGATGGCCGACAGCTTCAACTTCAACCCCCACAAGTGGATGTTCACCAGCTTCGACTGCAGTTGTCTGTTTGTGCGCGACCGCGCCGCGCTGATCGCGGCGCTGAGCATTGTGCCCGAGTACCTGCGCAACGCCGCCAGCGCCAGCGGCGCGGTGATTGACTATCGCGACTGGCAGATTCCGCTGGGGCGGCGGTTCCGCGCGCTGAAGCTGTGGTTTGTGATCCGCGCCTACGGGGTGGAGGGGCTGCGCCGGCGGGTGCGCGCCCACGTCGAGCTGGCGCAGCGGTTCGCCGCCTGGGTGGGGGCGGATGCGCGTTTCGAGCTGGCCGCCCCGGCACCGCTCAACCTGGTCTGCTTCCGCTTGCGGGCGGGGGACGCGGTCAACGAGCAGCTGCTGACCGCGCTGAACGCCTCCGGCGCGTTGTACCTTACCCACACCAAGCTCAACGGCCGGTACACGCTACGCATGAGCATCGGCGCCATGGACACCGAAGAGCGGCACGTGGCCGCCGCCTGGGGGCGCATCCAGAGCGAGGCGGCCGGCCTTGTCTGAATGGCCGCGCCGCATCGTCTGCCTCACCGAGGAGACCACCGAGACGCTGTACCTGCTGGGCGAGGGTGAGCGCATCGTGGGCGTCTCCGGCTATACGGTGCGCCCGCCGGAGGCGCGGCGCAAGCCGCGGGTGTCGGCGTTTATCCACGCCAAATTTGACGCCATTCTGGCGCTGCAACCCGATCTGGTGCTGACCTTCTCCGATCTTCAGGCCGACATCAGCCGCGAGCTGGTGCGCCGCGGCTGCACGGTGTTCAACTTCAACCAGAGGAGCCTGGAGGAAATATTCGCCATGATGGCCACCCTCGGCCGCCTGGTGGGTGCGGGTGATCGCGCGGGCGCGCTGGAGCGGCGGCTGCGGACCGAGCTCGACGAAATTGCCGCTTCCGCGGCCCGCTTTGCACGCCGGCCGCGCGTCTGGTTCGAGGAGTGGGACACGCCGCTTATCGGCGGCATCCGCTGGGTGGAGGAGCTGATCGCCATCGCCGGGGGCGAGCCGCTGTTTCCCGAACTGCGGGACGCCGGCGGGGCGGCGCAGCGCATCCTGACGCCGGAGGCGGTGGCGGCGCGCGATCCCGAGGTCATCCTCGGCTCCTGGTGCGGCAAGAAGGTGCGGAAGCAGACCATCCGTGAGCGGCCGGGGTGGAGCGAAACCGCCGCGGTGCGCGCCGGGCACATCTACGAGATCAAATCCACCTACATCCTGCAACCCGGCCCGGCGGCGCTCACCGAGGGCGTCCGGCAACTGCACTGGCTGATCGCCCACGCGCTCGGCCTGGCCGTGGCCCCGGGCCTTTGTCCGCAGGAGAAGACGGATCCTGACGCGGTCGCGTCAGGCCAGGCGGGTTAGATGCCGCACATTGACTGGCGCGGGGCCCCGCTCGGCTACGCCGAGCGACCCGCTTACGCTCAGCCGGCCGGGGACCCCCGAGAGCCCCAGCCGGCTGGGGCCGCGCCTCCTTTGCTTGCGTGGGCTCGCCGGGGGCGCAAAGGCCGCACTGCGGCCTTTGCGCCTTCGGAATTTCGCGGCCTTCTCGCGCCGACTTTGCCCACAGTGCAAACGGCGCGACCCCCGCTCCATGCCGCTGCCCGACGGCACTAGAGCGGCCAGACCTTCATCCCCGCCGTGATGGATGGCGAGTCCCAACGTCGGCCAGTTCGCTCACCCGGGCGGAGGTCACCGTGGGAGAACCCTTGGGCAGGCGGAAGGGCATGAGTTTCCCCGTTTCCGCAGTGGGCGCCGGGCGGCCAGGGGTCCAGCCCCTGCTGCACCAGTTCCTGCATGGCGCGGCTCAGGCTGATGGACCGGCTGCGCGCGTACTGCTTCACCTGGCGCAGCACACTGTCATCCATGACAACGGTTGTGCGCATAGACTGTCCAGAAAGATGCAAGCCGCGGCTCCCGGGCTTGCGGCGGCGGCGGGGGCGTGGTAATGTCCTAAGCATCTTAGGACCATGATTACCGGATCCACCCAAATTCTTCCCGGGATGCTGGACCTGCTCATCCTGAAAGCGGTGTCGCTTCAGCCGGAGCACGGTTATGGGGTGCTGCTGCGCATTGGCCAGCTTTCCGGCGGAGCCCTGCAAATCGAACAAGGAGCGCTCTACCCGGCACTGTATCGCCTGGTGCGGCGCGGCTGGCTCACCGCCGATTGGGGGATATCGGAGAACCACCAGCGCGCCAAGTTCTATCAACTCACCACCGCCGGGCAGCGCCGGCTGCGGGAGGAGACGGATGCCTGGGAGAGTCTGGCGGCGGCCATGGCGACGGTGCTCAAAGCGCGACTGGAGGAAGCATGAAGCTGCCCGCTCCGCTTCGCACCTGGATGGCATTCGCCTTTCGCCGCCGGCAGGGGGAGCGGGAAATGGAGGAGGAGTTCCGTTTCCACCTTCGCCGCCGTGCGGAGGACCTGCAGCGCCAGGGCATGCCGGCAGCCATGGCGGAGCGTCGCGCGAGGGCGGAATTTGGCGGCGGAGAGCGCTACCGGGAAGAGTGCCGCGAGGCTCTCGCCGGCCGCTGGTGGCTGGAGCTGGGCGCGGATGTGCGCTATGGGCTGAGGCAATGGCGACGCAAGCCCGGTTTTACCGCCGTCGCCCTGCTCACGCTGGCGGTGGGGATCGGCGCCAACGTCGCTGTTTTTTCCATGCTGCAGGGCATCCTGCTGAGCGCGCTCCCGTACTCCCAGTCGCAGCAGTTGTATGTGGTTCACGAAATCGTTCCGCAGTGGAGTGGCTACGGAAAATCCTTCCAGGTCAATGCCGGCAACTATTTGCTCTGGCAAAAACGCTGTCCCGCGTTTGCCGGGATGGCGGAGATGGGGGAGGAGAATTTTGTGCTTACCGGCAGGGGCGATCCGCGGCAGGTGCGCGGGGCCGTGGTGCCGGCCGGCTTTTTCGCACTGCTGGGGACGCGCACACAGTTGGGGCGCGGGTTTTTGCCGGCGGAGCAGGAGCGCGGGCGGGATCAGGAAGTGGTGCTCGCCGACGACATGTGGCGGCGAGATTTTCACGCCGATCCGGCGGTGATCGGCCGCGACGTCATGCTCAACGGAGCCCCGTACACGGTGGTGGGCGTGCTTCCCTCCACGTTCCGCTTTCCCGCGGTCTGGGGCGGCGATGCGCCGGAGATTTTCAAGCCGGTGGTGCTGGCGAGCTACGACCTCGACCCGGGCATCGGGAACTTCCGTTATTCCGTCATCGCCCGCCTGCAACCCGGCGCGACCGCGGAACAGGCGCTGCGGGAGCTCAACACGGTGGAGGCCGGCATCGCGCGCCGGGGTGATCCGGTGCGTCACATTGCGCCGGGGCAGTTCGATCTGCGGGCCGAGCTGGTGCCGCTCCGCACGGCGGTGGTGGGCGAGGCCACGGCGCGGGCGCTGGCCATGTTGACGGGGGCCGCGGCGCTGTTGCTGCTGATCGTCTGCGCCAACCTCGCCAATCTTCTGCTGGCCAGAAGCTCTGACCGAGCCCGCGAGGTGGCGGTTCGCGGCGCTCTGGGCGCCAACCGCAGCCGGCTGGCACGCCAGTTTGTGACCGAGGGTCTGCTGCTGGCCACGGCCGGCGGCGCGCTGGGGCTGGCGTTAGCCTTCGCGGGCGTGCACCTGTTGGTGCGTGCGGCCCCACTCGGGATACCCAGGGTCGAGAACGTTCATTTCCATATGAGCGTGGTGCTGGTGGCCGTCGGGCTGGCCGGGGTGGCGGCCCTGCTGTTCAGCGTATTGCCGGTGCTGTGGCTGGTCCGCATTCCCGCCGCCGCCACGCTCCAGGCGACCACGGCCCAGGCGGGAAGAGGGCGCGGGCGGCTGCGCCATGGCCTGGTGGTGGTCGAGGTGAGCCTGTGTGCGCTGCTGTTGACCGGCGCGCTGTTGCTGGTCCGCAGCCTGGCGCGCGTCACCGCGGCCAGTCAATGGATGGAACAGCAAAATGTTCTGGCGTTTCCGGTGCTGACGCCCGGGGCGTTCCACGCCCAAGCCGAAATCGGGCGGTTCTATGACGCCGTGCTGGAGAAAGTACGCCAAGCGCCGGGAGTCGTCGCCGCAACTTTCACCCCCGTGCTGCCGCTACGGGGAGGCAGTTGGGGAGACGATGTGATTTTTCGCGAGGCGCCGCGGGCGCCCGGCGACACCCAACTCGGCGACTTCTATTTCATCAGCCCCGATTTCACCCAGGCCATGGGTTTGCCGCTGCTCAAAGGCCGGAGGCTGAGTGAGAGCGACCGCGGCCGCGATGTGGTTCTGATCTCCGATCGCGTGGCCCGCCAGCTGCTCCCAGGCCGCGATCCGATCGGCGCGCACCTGCTCTGGTCTCCGAACAGCAAAGCGGTGGAGCGGGAGGTCATCGGGGTGGTCGGGGATACACGTACCGCACCCGAGGCGTCCCCGGCGCTGGCCATCTATGTGCCGTTGTGGTCCTTCGCCGAGCCGGGCGAGACGCTGGTGGTCCGCACCCGGATGACGGCGGCCGCGGCGGCGCCGGCGGTGCGCCAGGCGGTGTGGGCCGTGAATCCGGATGCGGCCATACCCAGGGTGCAAACCCTGCAATCGCTGCTGGCCGCCAGCACCGCTCCCCGCCGCTACGAGACCACGCTGGCCGCCCTGTTTGCCCTGTGCGCCGCGGTGCTGGCCGCCATCGGCCTGTACGGGGTGATGAGCTACGCGGTCAGCCTGCGCGCGCACGAAATTGGCGTGCGGATGGCGTTGGGCGCCCGCCCGGTGGATGTACTGCGCCCGGTGCTGGGACGAAGTCTGGGGTTGACCGGGTTGGGCCTTGCGCTGGGGCTGGGCGCGGCGAAACTGCTGGCCGGGCTGCTCTCCGGATTCCTGTACGGGATCTCGCCCAACGACCCCGCCACCTATCTGCTGGTGGCGTTGTTGCTGACCGGCATGGCGCTGCTGGCCGGCTATGGTCCGGCGCGGCGTGCGCTGGGTATGAGTCCGCTCTCGGCGCTGCGGTGCGAATAAGGCGGGCGGGGTTAGCATGGGGGAGTGCAACGCAATCTGCTGGCCATGCTTTGCGGCCTGGCGCTGACCCTGGCCGCCGCCGCTCAAGTGGATACTCCACACCTGACTTGGGTCGCTCCCTACGGTCGCTCAGCGCCGTGGCTTCGCTCCCCGGCAGCGGGCGCCCGCTCGGCTCAGGGCGCCTCCGAGCTGCCGCAGTCCGGACCCTCCGTGCCGGGCACGCTGGGGCAGGATTTGCGCGCCTACGTGGCCACACCGGCGGTGGAGGGGTACGAGACGGCGCTGGCCGACCATATTGCCGGGCAAGTGCGGGACTTCGCGCCGCGGCGCGACAACCTGGGCGACGTGATCGTGACGCTGCCCGGGCCGGCGGGGGCGACGGGCGCTCCACGCCTGTTCGCGGCGCCGCTCGATGAGCCCGGGTATGTGGTCAGCGCCATCACCGCGGATGGCTATCTGCGGCTGGAGCGCCTGCCCACGCGCGGGAG
>DATBPS010000112.1:0-1665 GCA_036561225.1 Terriglobales bacterium | reverse complement strand
CCTGGGGGTGCGCTACATGACCCTCACCCACACCAACACCAACGACTGGGCCGACTCTTCGGGCGATGAGAACGATCCCGCCATTCAGCACCACAACGGCCTCACCGACTTCGGCAAGCAGGTGGTGCTGGAGATGAACCGGCTGGGCATGATGGTGGACATCTCGCACGTGGCCGACGACACCTTTTATTCCGCTCTCGCCACCAGCCAGGCGCCGCTGATCGCCAGCCACTCCTCCTGCCGCGCGCTGACCAACAACCCGCGCAACATGACCGACGACATGATCGCCAAGCTGGCGGCCAAGGGCGGCGTCATCCAGATCAACTTCTATTGCACCTTCATCAAGCAGCAGACCGACCCGCCGACGCTCAGCGACGTGGTGGACCACATTGACCACGCGGTGAAGATCGCCGGCATTGATCACGTCGGCATCGGCAGCGACTTCGACGGCATCGAGTGCGCCCCGGTCGGTCTGCAATCGGTGGCCGACTTCCCCCACCTGACCAAGGCGCTGCTGGAGCGCGGCTACAGCCACGCCCAGATCGCAAAGCTCTACGGCGGCAACACGCTGCGGCTGATGCGCGAGGTGGAGGCGGTGGCTAAACGCCTGCAGGCCTCCACCCCGCCCTCCAGCGCCGCCATCAGTTTGCCGTGACAGGCACTGCACCACGTCGAGTCGACTCGAGCCGACTCGACTCGAGCCGACTCGAGTCGGAACCGAAGTACTTCTGGCCGGCGGCGGCCGGCCCCTTCGTGATCCTCGCCGCCGCCGCGGCGTGGCTGGCGGCGCACTGGCCGCAGATTCCGCCGCGCTTCCCCATTCACTGGAGTGCCGCCGGCATTGCCAATGGCTGGGCCATGCGCAGCTTCTGGGGCGTCTACGGCCTGCTCTGCCTGGCCGCCGTGGTGAGCGCGGTGCTGCTGCTGCTCGCCCATGCCACCTGGCACTGGTCGGAGTCGCCCCATGCGCGCTCCAGTCCCCAGCAGCGCCGCGCCGCCGCCTACACCTGCCTCGCCGCCGCGTGGCTGCTGGCCGTGGTCTTCGGCTTTGCCGCCCAGGTGCCGCTGGTGCGCCAGCCCCATCGCATTATTTTGCCGGTGGCCATCGCCGTCCCGCTCTTCGTCGCCGCACTGCTGCTGATTGCCTGGCGCGCCCACCCGGCCGGCGACGAGCATCGCCAGCGCGAGCACGACAACCACTGGGTGGCCGGCCTTTTTTATTACAACCCTTACGATCCCGCCCTAATGGTCCCCAAGCGCTTCGGCCTCGGCTACACCTTCAACTTCGGCAACCGCCGCGCTTGGTGGATTCTCGGCCTGCTCGCCGCCGCCATCGTCGTCATGGCCACTATCTCGCCGCCCTAAAGGGGTGAGTTGGTCTACACTCGGTTCGAGGTTCAGGGGGATACCATGCGCGTTCGCTTGGTTGTAGCGCTAGCCGCCACGCTTGCCTTCGCCGCCGCGGCGCAGACGCCGGCCACCACGCATCTGACCGCCGCGGGACTGGAGCAGCCGGTCACCATCCTGCGCGATCACTGGGGCATTGCCCACATCTATGCACAGAACGAGCACGATCTGTTCTTTGCCCAGGGCTACAACGTGGCCCACGACCGGCTCTTCCAACTGGAGATGTGGCGGCGGCAGGCCACCGGGACGCTGGCCGCA
>DATBPS010000111.1:0-31725 GCA_036561225.1 Terriglobales bacterium | reverse complement strand
CAGCAGCAGCGTCAGGCCGCAGGTGCGCGACCACTTCGTCTCCGACGCCGCCAGGAATTGATCAATCACCACCTGGGCGCCGTTGGCGAAGTCGCCGAACTGCGCCTCCCACAGCACCAGCGCGGTGGGATGGGTGAGCGCGTAGCCAAACTCGAAGCCCAGCGCCGCCTGCTCCGACAACAGGCTGTCGTAGATCTCGATCGCCTGCTGGGACGGGTCAATATGGGCCAGCGGGATGTAAGGCGCGCCCGTCTGGTAGTCGTACAGCACCGCATGCCGCTGGCTGAAGGTGCCGCGCCCGGTGTCCTGGCCACTGAGCCGCACCGGCGTCGCATCCATGGCCAGCGACCCCAGCGCCAGCGCCTCCGCCAGCGACCAGTCAATGGCGCCGCGGGATGCGATCGCCTGCTGCCGCTTGGCCAGGAAGCCCTTCAGTTTGGGGTGCAGTTGGAAGCCTTCCGGCAAAACCCCCAGCCGTTCGCCTACTTTGGCCAGCGCGACCTCCGTCACGCCGGTGGCGGGATCCAGCACCGCCGGTTCGCTGCTGGCCGCGGCTGCGGGCACCGGCTTCGCCGCCTGCGCCGCGAGCTCGTCCTTTACCGCCTGGCGTTCCGTCTCCGCCTCGGCTTCGCTCAGCAGCCCGCGGCGCACCAGTTCGGTCGCGTACAGCACCCGCACCGAGGGATGCTCATCAATGTTGCGGTACATCACCGGCGAAGTCAGGCTGGGATCGTCGGCTTCGTTATGGCCATGGCGGCGGTAGCAGACCATGTCCACCACCACATCCTTGTGGAACTGGCGGCGGAATTCAAACGCCAGCGCGGTGGCCCGCACCACCGCCTCGGGATCATCGCCGTTGACATGGAAGATGGGTGCCTGCACGATGCGGGCCACATCGGTGCAGTAGAGCGAGCTGCGCGCGCCCGCCGGCGAGGTGGTGAAGCCGATCTGGTTGTTGACCACCAGGTGCAGCGTCCCGCCGGTGCGATAGCCGCCCAACTGTGACAGGTTCAGCGTCTCCGCCACCACCCCCTGGCCGGCAAACGCCGCATCGCCATGGATCAGGATGGGGATCACCTGCTGCCCGCGTTCGTCACCCGAGCGGCCGCGCAGATCCTGCCGTGCCCGTGTGCTGCCCTCGACCACCGGGTCCACCGCTTCCAGGTGGCTGGGGTTGTTGATCATCTCCACCGGCAGCGACCGGCCGTTATGTGTCTGGAAAGCGCCGCGCGCGCCGATGTGGTACTTCACATCGCCCGACCCCTCGACGCTCTCCGGATCGGCGTCCTCGAACTTGGAGAACATCTCGCTCATGCTCAGCCCCAGCACATTGACCAGCACGTTCAGCCGTCCGCGGTGGGACATGCCCAGCACGGCTTCCTGGGCGCCGTTGTCGTCGGCGCGTTCCAGAAACTCGTCCAGCACGGCGATCATCGCCTCCGCGCCTTCCAGCGAGAAGCGCTTATGTCCGACAAAACGGGCGTGCAGCAAATGTTCGAACTCCTCGGCGTGGGTCAGCCGCCGCAGCAGTTGCCGCTCGGCCTCGGGCGCCATGCCGCGCCGGGCGGCGGCCGGCTCCATATGATCCTGCAGCCATTGCCGCTCCTCGGTGCGCTGCAGGTGCATGAACTCCAGCGCCAGATGACCGCAATAGGCGGCGCGCAACACTTCGAGAATGTCGCCCAGCGAACACATCGGATCGGCGTCCGCGCCGCGCCCCGCCAGCGGACAGAGAAAGCGTTCCCGCATGTCCGCTTCGGTCAGCCCGTAATGCGCGGGATCCAGTTCGGGGTGGCCTTCGACCGCCTTCAGTTGCAACGGGTCCACCTGTGCCAGCAGATGACCGCGCACCCGGTAGGCATGGACCAGTTGATTGATCGCGACCTGCTTGCGCACCGTCTCCAGGTCCATCTCGCCGGTGGACGCCGATGGGGCCGCGGCCAGCGGCGCCGCCGCCAGCTTGAGAATGGGGGCTCCGGCGACCGCCAGTTCCTGGTAGATGCGCTCGTAGAATCCGTCCGCGCCCGCCAGCAGCGCATCCACCCGCGCCAAAAAAGCGCCCGACTCGGCGCCCTGCACGATGCGGTGATCGTAGGTGCAGGCGAGGGTGAAGCTCTTGCCCACGCCGAGAATCAGCAGCGTGGCTTCGGGCACGTTCTCAAAGCCCTGGGGATAGGCCACCGCGCCGGCGGCGATAATGGCCGCTTGTCCGGCCATCAGGCGCGGCACGGAGGCGCGCGTTCCGAGCGTCCCGGGGTTGGTCAGGCTGACGGTCGAGCCCTGCAAGTCGTCGGGCGAGATCTTGCCGCTGCGCGCCGCCTGGATCAGGCGGTCACACTCAACCATGAACTGGGCGAAGGTCATCGCCTCGGCCCGCTTCACCGCCGGCACCAGCAGCGAGCGCCCGCCGGCGCGTTCGACGTCCACCGCCAAGCCCAGATTGACGTGCGCCCGCGCCACCCGGCTGGGCTGTCCGTTGGCCACCGCGTAGGCGCTGTTGAGGGAAGGGAAGTCGGCCAGGGCGCGCACAATCGCCCAGCCCAGCAAGGGCGTGATGGAGAGCTTCTGCTTGCGCTCGGCCAGCGCCAGGTTCAGCTTCTTGCGGTTGGCTTCGAGGATGCCTACCGCGATGGTGCGTTGCGAGGTGGCGGTCGGGACACTCAGGCTGGCTTCCATGTTGGCCGCCAGGCGCGCGGCCGCACCGCGCAGCGGCTGGGCCTCATCGCCCTCCAGCAGCGCCACCGCCGGGACATTCGCCGCCGCGGCGGCCGTGGTCACGGCGCGGGGCGCCGGGGCATTGGGGGCGCTGTGGCCGTTGCCGCCAAAGCCGGCAAAGATGGCCTGCCAGGCCTCGGGAACCGCCTGCGAGTTGGCCTGGTACAGCCGCCACAATTCGCGCCCGTAGCCTTCGTTTGCGCCTAATGTTTCCAGGTAAGAATCAATCGCGGGCTGCACGTCGCTGGTTGCCACACACACTCCATCGGTGCTATCAAGTACTCTCTAAAAGTATAACCGCCCCATGCATCCAGGACACCCTCTCGCGCTTGATCCCGACGTCAGATTGCAGCTCTGGCAAAAGCTCTCCACCGAGATTGAGCGCTACCTGCGCCTGGTTCCGACCGCCCCGGTAGCCCCGGCGCTCGACCCGGCCGCGCTGCGGGAACTGCTCGCGCCGTTTGATTTCACGGCTCCCCTGACGCCCGCGGCGGCGGTGCAGTTCGCCACCGAGAACCTGTGGCGTCACCAGGTCCACACGCCTCATCCCCGCTACTTCGGGTTGTTCAACCCCGCTCCCACCACCATGGGGGTGGCGGCCGATGCGCTGGTGGCGGCCTTCAACCCGCAGATCGCTGCCTGGAGCCACAGCCCGTTTGCCGCCGAGGTCGAGCGTCACCTGGTGCTCGCCGTGGCCGCCAAGTTCGGCTACGATCCGGCCACAGCCGACGGTGTGTTCACCTCCGGTGGCGCCGAGGCCAACCACACCGCCCTGCTCTGCGCCCTCACCCAGGCGTACCCGGAGTACTCCGCCGCCGGCGTCCGGGCCCTGCCCCAGCCGCCGGCGGTGTATGTCTCCGCGCTGAGCCACCACTCTATCGTCAAGGCGGCCCGATTGTGCGGGTTGGGAACCGACAGCGTGCGGGTACTGCCCGTGGATGGCAGCCTGCGGCTTAGCCCGACACGGATCGCCGAAACGATGCGCCGCGACCGTGCGGCCGGGTTCCGGCCCTTGATGTTGGTGGCCACGCTGGGTACGACGGCCACCGGGACAATTGATCCGATCGCCGCGCTGGCCGGGATCGCCGCGGCCGAGGGCTGCTGGCTGCACGCCGATGCCGCCTGGGGAGGCATGGCGGCGCTGGTTCCGGAGTTGCGCCCCGCCATCGCCGGCGTCGAGCGCGCCGACTCGATCACCTTTGACGCCCACAAGTCGCTGTCGGTGCCCATGGGCGCGGGTATGTTCCTCACCCGCCATCCCGGCATCCTCGAACGCACCTTCCGGGTCGGCGAAGATTACATGCCGCGCGACGCGGCGGCCCTGGAGGGGGCGCCCGTCGATCCCTTTGCGCACTCCATGCAGTGGTCGCGCCGCTTCATTGGGCTCAAGCTGTTCCTCTCGCTGGCGGTGGCCGGCTGGCAGGGTTATGAAGAAGTGCTGCGCCACCAGACGGAGATGGGCCACGAACTCCGCCGCGCCGCCATCGCCGACGGCTGGCTGGTGGTTAACGATACGCCGCTGCCGCTGGTTTGTCTGGCGCGCTCGCCCGGCGGCGATCCCCCCGAGGTCACCGCCGCCCTTGTTCGCCAGGCGGTGGGTTCAGGGCAGGTTTGGGTGTCCGCCGCCGCGCTTCCCGGAGGCCGCGCCGCGGTCCGCGCCTGCATCACCAACTTCCGCACCCAGCCCCAGGACCTGGCCGCGCTGCTGGCCCATTTGCGCCCGCCTACTCGCGGCAGCTCGGAGGCGCCCTGAGCAGAGCGGGCGCCCGCTGCCGGGGAGCGAAGCCACGGCGCTGAGCGACCGTAGGGAGCGACCCAAGTCAGGGGTGGAGTATCCACTTCTGCGGACTGACCACCAGGATGTGAATGTCGCGCCGCCACACGAAGCCCAGTTGCTCGTATATCCGGATGGCGCGCTCATTGTCGGGGCGCACGTGCAAAAACGCCGTCTCCCCCCGCGCCTGGATGCGTTCGACCACGGCCGCCACCAGCCCCCGCGCCAGACCCTGCCCCACCGCCTCCGGGTGCGTACACACAGCGCTGACCTCGGTGTACCCCGGCGGCTGCAGACGTTCGCCCGCCATGGCTAGCAGCCGGCCCTCGCGCCGCACCCCCAGGTAGGTGCCCAACTCCCCCGTGCGCAGCCGGAAAGGCCCCGGCTGCGTCAGCGTGGCCAGCGACAGCATGTCTCCGGCATCGCTCGGCCCCAGCTCGCTGACGGTGAACTCCGGTGGCGGCAGCCGGCGGCCGTCATGCAGATACTGGGGCACCGGCACCGCCGCCTTGACTTCCCAACCCACCGGCGCCTCCACCGCATGGGGCAATACCAGCGCGGTAACGTCCTCCTCGACTTTCAGCCCGGCCAGATCGGCGAACGCCGCGGAGAGATCTTCGGCCTCCGGATTCTCCAGCCCGCCCATGGGAGAAAACTCGGGGCGAAAGCGGCGTGCCGCTCCCGCCCCTAATCCCAACCTCGCCTGCCGTCCGCCCAACGCGAACCAAGCAGGGTTGTCGAGCGCAAACATTCATTCAGTGTAGCGGTTTGCTAAAACGTCAAAATCAAGCCCACTGAAGGCTGCGCCACGTGCGTCCATTTGTTGATCGTCAGCAGCGGGTTCTTGTAATCAGGGATCTTGAAGATCAAGCCCTGGTACTCGAGCCGTGCCCCCAACTGGAAGATATGGAAGTCCACGCCCGCGCCGTAGTTCCACGCGCCCCGCGTCTGCGTGCGCGCGAACGCCGGGTCGGTATTGCGGGGTGTAAAGATCACCACTCCGCCACCGCCCAGTATGAACGGCTGGAGGATGCCGAACAGCCGCGGCGTGGTGATGACCTCGTTGGCGATCGCCTCCTGCATGTTGCTGGTAATCGCAAAGTTTCCCGCCGGCGCCCCTGGCGTGGTGGCGTACCGCTGCCCGTTGCGCGTATAGCCGTACTCCACTTCGACTGCTTCCCAGCGGTTCAGGTGCAGCCGGTAGCCGAGCAGCAGTCCTGTCGAGTTGGTGGCCAGATGCGTGGTCGGGGTGTTGTTGTTGCTGTGAGTGAACAGTCCGCTCACTTGCGCCGAGAGTTCGTTTCGTTGAAAACCCTGTGCCATGGCGCCACAGCTCAGCGCCAAGCCAACCACAAGTATGCCGATAAGCGCACTACGATGCATGGATCAGACCTCCGTCCTTACTTGGGTCCGATGCCAAACTCGGGGTTGCGGCCCGCCACGCCGTGGTGGCGGCACCGGGCGCTTGCTGCACGGTCTCCGGCTGGCGTGGCCGCGGGAACCATGTCAAAATAGCTCATTCCCGTCCCCAAGGATGTGGCCAGGTAGCTCAGTTGGTAGAGCAGCGGACTGAAAATCCGCGTGTCGGCGGTTCAACTCCGTCCCTGGCCACCAACCAAACGGTTCAGCATCCGTGCTTGTTGATGTGGTCCAGGTATTCCTTGAGCAGAAAGATATAGCGTTTTCGCGCCGGGCCCCTGTAGGGGCCGGGAGCAACCCGCGGTTGTCCTGAGGCTATATCCGCGCGCCGGGCGTCCAACTGTTCGTGCCACATCTCCACTTCGGCTTCGCGCACGCGTATATGTAGGGAATTCCTTACGTGACAGTGCACGCGGCGGGGAGTGTTTTCTTCCGGCTCTCCATGCGGGGCCACCACGGTCGCATTCTAGTACAACGGACGACATTGTCAAAATTGAACTGCGGCGATTCGGAAACGCACGAGAAGTGTCGTCCGGCCGCAGCCCGACGCACACCCCCCGCCCTGACCCCTGAATCCTGACCCCTGAATCCTGAATCCTGACCCCTGAATCCTGAATCCTGACCCCTGAATCCTGACCCCTGGTCTGACCCCTAACCCCTGAATCCTGACCCCTGTCACGCCTTCACGAACTGCGCCTCCAGCGAGATGGTCACCTCATCGCCCACCAGCAGACCGCCCGCCTCCAGCACCTGGTTGTAGGTCAGCCCGAAGTCTTTGCGGCTGATCTTCGTGGTCCCCGACACTCCGACTCGCGTTCCGCCCCAGGGATCTTTCGCCGGCGCCGTCGGCCCTTCCACCGCCAGCTCCACCTCGCGGCTCACGCCGTGGATGGTCAGAGTGCCCGTGACCTTCAGATCCTCCCCCTTGCGCGTTACCCGGGTGGACTGGAAGGTGATCTGCGGGTACTTCTCCACATCGAAAAAGTCGGCGCTCTTCAGGTGCGCGTCCCGCTGCGGCTCATGGGTGTTGATCGAAGCCGCCTCGATCACCGTCTCCACCGACGAGCGCGTAATGTCGCCCTCGTCCAGGTGCAGCGTCCCGCTCAGCTTGCCAAACTCGCCCCGTACATTGGCGATCATCATGTGCTTGATCTTGAATTCCGCCACCGAATGTGCCGGATCCAGCTTCCAAACGCTCACTCCAGGTTGTGCTGCCGTGCTCGACATGGTCGTTATCTCCTTTTCTGATCTAATCTTCACTCCAACTCGCTCTTGTGCTGCCCGGCCATTTGCAACAAACTCTGCAATTGCCGCAGCCTCTCTTCGCCCAGGTGGCCCAACTGCCGCCGGTGCAGTTCCCGCACCGGCCGGTCCAGCCGCGCCAACAAGTCCAGTCCCGGCTCTGTGATGCGGGTGATGACGGTGCGCCGGTCGCTGGCCAGCCGTTCGCGCTGAATCAGCCCGGCTTTTTCCATCCGGTCCAAGAGCCGGGTGATGTCCGGGTCGCGGTTGATCAGGCGTTCGGCCACCTCGCCGCAAGCCAGTCCCCCCGGCGCGCCGCGCAGGATCCGCAGCACGTTGTACTGGGTGGGGGTCAACTGCTCGGGCTTCAAGAGCTCTGCCACCCTCCGGCTCAGCCGGTCCAGGGTCCGCCACAACTCCACGAAAACGGCCTCTTCCGCCGTTCCCGCCGCCCGCCGCGCTGGCCGTTTGCCGTTCACAGTTACAACAATACTTGTGATAACGAATATTGTCAAGCGGGAAGATGAGGCGCCGCGGACCGGCCGGAAAGAGCCTCAGGCGCGGGCGCGGGCGCGGCGGCGGTGGAAGTGCCACCCGGTGCGGGGCTTCGCCGCCAGCAGCCGTTCGCCGAATATGGCGTCCAGAATGGCGCCCAAAATGAGGAAACTCAGGCCAATGGACCAGAGAATGGTCACTGCCACAATCACGCTGCCGACAACTGCCATCACCACGTTCTCCCGCTTGTCTGGGGGGTGTGCGCCGCGTGCTGGCTCTGAAGTGGCATCGGGCGTCCTTGAAGGATGCTGCACATATCGGCGCAACCTATGAGCGGCTTTAATTCAGAATAGAAATAAGGGAGGACCAGCACGCATGCGATTGGCGGCTTGGAGTTGGCTCGTTCACTGGCACACTTGGCTATGGGCGGTAGTGGTACTAGGCGCTGCCTGGATCGCCGGCCTGGTGGCCCACGCGATCATCTTCTGGATTCTGGGGCGGCTGGCGCGGCGTCCCGGCCGGGTGCTGGAGGCCTCGCTCAACCGCCACGCCCGGCGCCCGTCGCGCTGGCTGCTGCCCGTTGTGGCGATGTTGCTGGCCCTGCCGGCCGCGCCTATGTCGGATCTGGTCCGCGGCGGTTTGCAACACCTGTTCAGTCTGGTGCTGATCGCCGGCGGAGCCTGGTGCATCATGCTGGCGGTGGCGGTCTTCTCCGACCTGATCGCCGCCCGCTACCGCGTGGACATGGCCGACAACCTGGCGGCGCGCCGCATCGCCACCCAGGTACAGGTGATGCGCCGGGTGGTGGGGGTGATCGTCGCCATCCTGGCCCTGTCGCTGATGCTGCTCACTTTCCCGGGCGCGCAGGCCATCGGCACCAGTATGTTGGCCTCCGCCGGTCTGGCCGGATTGGTGGTCGGCATGGCCATGCGCCCCACGTTGAGCAATCTGGTGGCGGGCATTCAGATCGCCCTCACCCAGCCGATGCGTCTCGAGGATGCGGTGATCGTGGAGAACGAATGGGGATGGATCGAGGAGATCACCTCCACTTACGTCGTGGTGCGCCTATGGGACTGGCGGCGCATGGTGCTGCCGCTGACCTATTTCATCGAGCATCCGTTCCAGAACTGGACCCGGCAGACCGCCACCCTCATCGGTTCGGTGTATCTCTACCTCGACTACACCGCACCGCTCGACGCGCTGCGCCGGGAATTGGACCGCATCGTACACTCCACCGACAAGTGGTACGGCGGGGTGTGCGTGTTGCAGGTCAGCGACGCGCGCGAGCGGGTGATCGAGGTACGCGCCCTGGCCGACGCGAAAGATGCGGGCACCGCCTGGGACCTGCGCTGCATCATCCGCGAGGGCCTGATCAGCTTCCTGCAAAAGAACTATCCTTCCGCGCTGCCCAAGACCCGCGCCGAATTTCGCACCCCCCAACAGCTGACAGCTAACAGCTAACAGCTACGCTCCGACAGCTATCAGCCGCGCAGGACAGCGGCGGGGTCAGCCTGCGCCGCCCGCCAGGCGGGCAGCAGGCAGGCGAAGAGCGGCAGCACCGCCATCACCGCCATGGCCAGCGCCAGCGTCAACGGGTCACCGGCACTGGCGCCGGGCAGCAGCGGCTGCACCAGCCGGCCGGCCAGCAGCGTCAGCACAAAGCCGATGCCGATGCCGGCCACCAGCATCCGGCCCGCCTCGCCGAGCACCAGGCCGAGCACCTGTCCCCGACCCGCGCCCAGCGCCATGCGCAAGCCGAACTCGCCCCGCCGCGCCGCCACGGCGTAACCCATGACGCCGTAAATGCCGAGACAGGCCAGTCCCAGCGCCAACACGCCAAAGGCGGCGCTCAGTTGCGCCAGCAGGCGGTCGCGTTGCAGCAGGTGGTCCACGCGTTGCGTCACGCTCGAAACCCGTCCCACACGCCAACGCGCGTCGGCTTCCGCGACCGCCTGCCGGACCGCCTCGGCCAGCGCCAGCGGCGGGCCCGCCGCCCGCACTTCGAGTTGCAGCGGCGGATCTTCGGCCTGATCCGCCGGCCGGAAGATGGTGGGAGCGGCGGCCTCATGCGGATCGAAGGTGCGGGCATCCGCCGCCACCCCGATGATCTGGAATTGCCCGGTGGTGTTGCTGTCGTAGCCGAATGTCTGACCCAGCGGATCGCGGTGGGGGTAGAACTGTGCCACGAACGCCTGGTTCACCACCACCACCTTCTGTCCCTTGGGACTGTCGCTGGGGGCAAAGCCGCGCCCGCGCAGCAGGTGCATGCCGACGGTTTCGAAGTAGCCGCGGGTGACCGTCTCCTCGCGTGTCTCCGGCTTGCGCGCGCTCGCCGGTTGTCCGGGGAAGGCAATCCCGCTGCTCTCGATCGAGCCATTGTCCAGCCCGCTGCGGTCGAGGGCGACCGAGGCCACACCCGGCACCGCGCCCACCCGCGCCAGCAGTTGCTGTTCCAGGGGCAGCCAGGCTTCCGGTTTGGATTGTCCGTCGGGTAGGCCCAACTCGACCGTCAGCACCTGGCCGGCGTCGAAGCCCAGGTTCACCTGGAACATGCCGGCGAGGCTGCGCGCGAACAGTCCGGCGCTGGCCACCAGCAGCAGCGACAGCGCCACCTGCGCCGCCACCAGCCACCGTCCCAGCGGCACGCGCCGCAGGCTGCCGCCCTGTCCCGTCTCCGAGCGCAGCACCAGCGCCGGCGAACTGCGCCGCGCCTGCCAGGCGGGTAGCAACCCCAGCACCACGCCGGTAGCCAGCGCCACGCCCGCCAGAAACGCCCAGACATGCCAGTCCATGTCGGGCTGGAAGGGCGCACCACCGCCTCCGCTCGCCAGCAGCACCAGTCCGCGGCTCAGCCACACCGCCATGGCCACCGCCGCCGCGCCCGCCAGGGCGGCCAGCAGCACGCCTTCGGTCAGCA
Organism: Terriglobales bacterium; assembly: GCA_036561225.1. Classification (GTDB taxonomy): domain Bacteria; phylum Acidobacteriota; class Terriglobia; order Terriglobales; family SCQP01; genus SCQP01. The sequence continues at coordinate 21,163 of DATBPS010000111.1, read as the reverse complement.
ATTGCCGCGCCAGCCGCGCCTGGCTGATGCCCACCGCCTGGCGCACGGCAATCTCCCGCCGCCGCCGCACCATGCGCGCCAGCAGCAGGGTCACCACGTTGGCGATGGCGATCAGCAGCATCAGCCCCGCCAGCCCCATCAGCAAGCGCAGCGGCGCCCCGTAGCGGCCGCGCAATGATCCCTCGCCGCGTTCCCCCGTGGTCATGGTCAGCCGCATGCCCGGAGCGTCGGGAACCATGCGCTTCCAACTCGCGCCCAGCAGCCCCGCCCATTCGCCCTGCAGCCGCGCCCGGTCGCCGGAGTTGGGGATGCGGGCGACCACCTGCAGCCATCCCAGCCTCTCCTGCGGCCCCCAGGGGGCTTTATCGTTGCCGTCAATGTTCATCAGGTTGCCGTGCAGGCCCAGCTGCGCCTGCATCATCGCCGGCGCCCACAGGTCGGCGGGGTTGGCCGGGTTGATGCCGCTAAAGCCCTCCGGCGCCACTCCCACCACAGTCAGCGTGGTATGCCGGAAGCGGAGGCCGCGTCCAATCACATCCTCGGCTCCGCCCAGCTCCTTCCTCCAAAAGCTGTAGCTCACCACTGCCACTGCCGAGACACCCACCGCCTGGTTGTCGGCGTCGTTGATCCACCGCCCCCGTACCGGCTGGATTCCCAGGGCAGGGAAGTACCCGCCGGAAACCAACTGCACCCCCGCCGGCAGCGGATGGTCGGGGTCGTTCCCCCACCCCAGATGCGACGTCGGCGAGGCGGCGCCGATGCGTGCCGACCCGGCGGCCGCGGCGGCGAATTGCCGCGCCAGCGGATACGAGAACAGATCGATGGCGTTCGTCCCGTCGGTTTGCCCCAGCAGTTCCAACTGCTGCGGTTCCGGCACCGGCAGCGTCTTCAGCAGCACCGCATTGACCAGGCTGAAGATGGCCGCATTCGCGCCGATCCCGATGGCCAGCGAGAGGATGACCCCCGCCGTGAAACCCGGTGAGCGCCGCAGCAACCGCGCCCCATGCCGTAAATCCTGCAGCAATGTTTCCAGCCACACGTGAATGTCCATATCCCGCGTCCTCTCCCGCACCACTTCGACGTTGCCAAACCGCCGCGGTTCGCCCCCCGCCGCCCGCCGCAGCGCCAGATGATGCTCCAACTCGTCCTGTATCTCGTCCGCAACGCGCCGCCCGCGCACGCTGCCAAATAATCTGTTCATCCACGCCATAAACGCTACTCCGCCCGCAGGGCCCGCAGCGGGTCGGCGTGCGCCGCCCGCCAGGCGGGCAGCAGCGCCGCCGCCAACGGCGTGGCCGCCATCACCACCGCCGCCGCAATCAGCGTCAGCGGATCGCCCGCCGCCACGCCCGGCAGCAGCGGTTGCGCCCATCGCCCCGCCAGCAGCGCCAGCGGCAGGCCCAGCGCCAGCCCGGCCAGCAGCAGCAGCGCCGTCTCCCGCAGCACCAGCCCCATCACCTGCCCCCGCTTGGCGCCCAGCGCCATGCGGATGCCGAACTCCACCCCGCGCGCCGCCGCGGCGTACGCCATCACCCCGTACACGCCCAGGCAGGCCAGCAGTAGCGCCAGCCCGCCAAAGCCGCCGCTGAGCTGCGCGATCAGCCGGTCGCGTTGCAGCATCTCGTCCAGCCGGTGACTCACGGTGGCCACCGAGCGCACCTTCAGCCGTGCATCCACCGCCCCGGCCGTCGCCCGCACCGCCCGCGCCAGGGCCGCCGGGTCGCCCGCGGTGCGCACCTCCAGCTTCAGCGTCTGGCGGTCCGATTGCTCCCGCAGCCGATAGAACAGCGGTGTCGCCGGCGTGTGGGGATCGTCCACCCGCGCGTCGGTTACCACGCCGATGATCTCGAACTGATCGCTATGCGTCTGGTTGTAGCCGAATGTCTTTCCGATCGCATCCTGGCTGGGATAGAAACGATCGGCAAAGGCCTGGTTCACCACCGCCACCAAGCGCGAGTGGGCGGTATCGGTAGCCTGGAAGTTGCGTCCGTGCAGCAGCGGCATGCCCACCGCGTCGAAGTAGTTGCTCGACACCGTGTTTTCGTGGGCGCGCAGCCCGCCCGGCGGATCGGCGCGTCCGGCCAGCGAGAGGCCGCTGGTGTCGGCGGAAAAGTCATCCAGCCCGGACTGCTCCCACGCCGCCGCCCGCACTCCCGGCAGCGCGCCCACCCGCTCCAGAATGCGCTCCTGCAGCACCGCCAGTTGCCCCGCCGGCACGCCCTTGTCGGGCAGTTGCATCTCCGCAGTGAGAATGTGCGCCCGGTCGAAGCCCAGGTTGACCGTGAACATGGCCGCCAGGCTGCGGCTGAACAGCCCCGCGCCCGCCACCAGCAGCAATGCAAACGCCACCTGCGCCACGATCAACCCGCGCCCCAACGGCACCCTGCCACGTCCGCGGCCCCAACTCAATCCGCCTGACTTCAGCGCCTCGCTGGCGCTGCTCCGCTGCGCCTGCCACGCCGGCAGCAGCCCCAGCACCAGCCCCGTGCCCAGCGCTACCGTGCCTAAAAACGCCCATACCCGCCAGTCCAGGTCGGGCTGGAAGGGGTCGGCCGCCAGCCTCACGATCAGCCGGCTCACGCCCACCGCCACCGCCACCGCCGCCGTGCCCGCCAGCCCCGCCAGCAGCAGGCCCTCGCTCAGCAACTGCCGCGCCAGCCGCCCGCGGCTGATGCCCACCGCCAGCCGGATGGCGATCTCCCGCCGCCGCCGCGCCATCCTTGCTAGCAGCAGCGTGGTCACATTGGCGATGGCCAGCAGCAGCATCAGCCCCGCCAGCGTCATCAGCAGATCCAGCGGCGCCCCATAGCTGCGCCGCAGACTGTCACCACCCCGCCCACCCGGTTGCAGGCTGAGGCGATAAGCCGAGGCGTGATCCGGATCCATGCGCTGGTAGCTGGCCATGAACGCTGGGTTCAGTGCCGCCGCCAGCCCGGCGGCGCGTGCCGGATCGTGTACCCGCGCGAAGACTCCCAGCCAGAACTCGCGCTCCTGCGCCGGCCAGGGCTGGTCATCATGCGCGCTGAAGCTCCAGCGGTTGCCGTGGGCGTGCAGCGCCTGCTGCATCATCAGCGGCGTCCAGATTGATGTCGGGTTGGCGGGATCGAGGCCGGTGAACTCCGGCGGCGCGATCCCCACCACCGTGAGTGCCACCCCGCGCAGCGTGATGGTCCGGCCCAGCAGGGCGGCGTCGCCGCCGAACTGCCGCTGCCAGAACCCATAGCTCAGCACCGCCACCGGCGAGGCGCCCAACGCCCGGTTATCCTGTTGGTTGATCCACCGCCCCCGCAGCGGCTCCACGCCCAGGGCGGAGAAGTAGCCGCCCGAAACCAGTTGCACCGCCACCTGCCGCCTGCCCCCGCCCGGCAGCAGCAGCGGCATGCCATCCACCACATTACTTGCGCCCAGATCTGCCTCGCTTCCAGCCGCCTTTTGCATCTGCTGAAAGACCGGATAAGAGAAAACCGCCAGCGGCGCATTCACCCCGTCGCTGGCCTGCAGCATGAAAATCTGCTGCGGGTCAGGCACCGGCAGCGTCTTCAGCAGCACCGCGTTGACCAGCGAAAAGATGGCGGCGTTGGCCCCGATGCCCAGCGCCAGCGACAGCACCACCACCGCCGTGAACCCCGGCGCCCGCCGCAGCATCCGCCCCGCCTGCCGCAAGTCCTGCAGCCAGCTCTCCAGCCAGACATGTACGTCCATGTCGCGCGTCCTCTCCCGTACTGCTTCTACGTTGCCAAACCGTCGCGGTTTGCCCCCCGCCTCTCGCCGCAGCGCCAGGTGGTGGTCCAACTCCTCCTGAATCTCGCGATCGGCTCTGCCGCCGCGACGCACCGTCCCGCCGAATCTGCGCCACCAGCCCATGCGCTTATGCCTCCTGGGCCAATACCGTGGCCACGCCCCGCACCAGCCGCCGCCACTGTTCTTGCTCGTCGGCCAACTGTCGCCGTCCCGCGGCTCGCAGTTGGTAGTACCGCGCCCGGCGGTTGGTCTCCGAGATCCGCCACTCGGATTGAATCAATCCCGCCTGCTCCAGACGATGGAGCGCGGGATAGAGCGATCCCTCCTCGACCTGCAACAGCGCCTCGGAGGTGCGATCAATGTGCGAAGCGATGGCGTAGCCGTGAGCCGGACCCTGCACCGACAGCGTCTTTAGAATCAGCAGATCCAGCGTGCCCTGCAATCGGTCCTTGCGAAATAGCCTCATACCTAGACCTCGATGCCTAGCTGACTATACCAAGGCCTGACCTGCTTTGGCAACAGCAATGCCCCAGCGTGTCTCTATAGTGAAAGGATGCGGCGCTTTCTGGGTGTACTGGGGTTGGCGTTGGTTGTGGGGTGCGGTGCGGGCTTGCAAGCGCAGTACTTTGGCCAGAATAAAGTCCGCCATAAGCAGTTGGACTTCCAGGTGCTCAAGACCCAGCACTTCGACATCTATTACTACCCAGCAGAGAAGGCGGCTACGGAGGACGTCGGTCGCATGGCGGAGCGATGGAACGACCGTCTCTCCCGGCTGTTCCACCACGTTCTCAGCACCCGCCAACCGCTGATCCTTTACGCCAGCCACACCGACTTCGAGCAGACCAATGTCCTTCCCGGGCTGATTGATGCCGCCACCGGCGGCGTGACGCTCGCCACCGGCCGCAAGATCGTGTTGCCGATGGCCGGCTCGCTGCGCGAAACCGACCATGTGCTGGGCCACGAGCTGGTCCACGCCTTTCAGTACGACATGACCACCAGCCGCGGCAGCCCGGTGCCTGGGGTTGCCCGCCTGCCACTCTGGTTCGTCGAGGGCATGGCCGAGTACTTGTCGCTCGGCCCGCAAGACGCCAACACCGCCATGTGGATGCGCGACGTGGTGGCGCACGACAAAATGCCCACTCTCAAGGACCTCAACAACCCCAACAAATACTTCCCCTATCGTTTCGGCCAGGCCTTCTGGGCCTACGTTGGAGGCCGCTACGGCGATGAAGTCATCGCTCCGCTGCTGCTCCGCGCCGCCGACAGCGGCAGCATCAATGCGGCGCTGCAATCGGTGCTGCATGTGGATGAGAAGCAGCTTTCCGCCGACTGGAAAGCCGCCACCCTGGCCGCCGATCAGCCGGTGTTGCAGGCAACCGCGGCCATGCCCGCCACCAGCGTCCTGATCGCCGCCAAAAAAGGCGAGGCCCGCCTCAACGTCAGCCCCGCCGTCAGCCCGGATGGCAACTGGGTGATCTTTTACTCCGAACGCGGTCTCTTTTCGATTGAACTGTATCTGGCCAACGCCCACACCGGACAGGTGGTGAGGCAGCTGACCTCGACCGCCATCAGCGCCCACTTCAACAACCTGGAGTTCATCAACTCCGCCGGCGCGTGGGCGGGCGACAGCCGTCGCTTCGCCTACGGGCGTGTCGAGAGCGCGGTGAGCAGGATCGCCGTCTACGACCTGCGGCGGCAGGCGGTGGAGCGTGACTACCCCATCCCTGGAGTGGGCGAAGTCTTCAACCCCACCTGGTCGCCTGACGGCAGGCAGATCGCCTTCAGCGCCATCTCGGGAGGCTTCACCAACCTTTACCTGCTCAACCTCGACAGCGGCGCGGTGCGCAAGCTGACCGACGACAGCTTCGCCGAACTGCAGCCCGCCTGGTCGCCCGATGGCCGCACGCTGGCCTTCGTCACCGACCGCTTCACCGCCAACCTCGACGATCTCTCCCATGGCGATTTCCGCCTGGCGCTGATGGACATGCAAACTGGCGCCATCTCCCCCGCCGTCTCCACCGGCGGAGGCGATCAGATCAACCCGCAATGGGCGCCGGGCGGCCAAAGTCTCTACTTCATCTCCGATGCCGATGGCATCGCCAACTTGTATGAAGCGCCGGTCGCTGGTGGCGCGCCGCGGCAGTTGACCAACCTGCAAACCGGCATCAGCGGCATCACCTATCTCAGCCCCGCCATGTCGGTGGCGCAGCAAACCGGCGCCATCATTTACAGCCTTTACAACGACGGCCTTTACAGCCTGGTGCGCCTCGCGCCCCGGCCCGCGGCCGTGGCCGGCCTGCCCGCCGGCCTGCATCCCGCCCTCCTCCCGCCGCGCACCGCCGCCAACGGCGCGGTGGCCGCAATGCTGCAGAACTGGCAGGCGGGCCTGGCGCTGGCCGCCAACTTCACCCAGCATCCCTACCACCCCACTCTGCAACTCGACGGCTTTGCCCCGCCCAGCATCGCCGTGGGCGTGGGCAGCTATGGCACCCTGCTGGGGGGCGGCACGGCGCTGCATTTCAGCGACCTGCTCAACTACCACGAGCTGACGGTGGCCTTCGAATCGCTGAGCACCGGCGGGGGCAGCGGCTTCCTGCGCAATCTCTCCGGCTCGGCCGTCTATCTCAACCACGAGCATCGCTGGACATGGGGCCTGGCCGGTGGCCAAACGCCCTTCGTCAGCGGCAATCTTTCGGCGGTGGCGGGAACCATCAACGGTCGTCCCGTGGTGCAGACCACCACCTACACGCAGTGGGAGCTGGATCGCCAGGCGGTGGGCATCCTCGCCTACCCCTTCAACCGCGCCCAGCGGGTGGAGTTCACCGGCGGCTTCTCCAACATCGGCTTCGCCGCCCAGACCGAAACCATTACCGAGGATCTGGTCACCGGCGCGCTGCTCGGCGATCAGCGCCAGGACCAGCCCGCGCCCAGGGCGCTGAACTTCGGTGTGGCCACCGCGGCGCTGGTCTATGACACCTCGATCTTCGGCGGTGTCAGCCCGGTGCTGGGCCAGAGCTATCGCCTGCAGGCGGGCATGAACGCCGGCAGCATTGATTTCTCCACCGTGCTGGTGGACTACCGCAAGTACCTCTCGCTCGCCCGCCCGGTGAGCCTCGCCGGACGGTTTCTCACCTTCGGCCGCTACGGCGCGGGCGCCGACGATCCCCGCCTGCAGCCGCTGTTCCTCGGCTATCCCTCCATCGTGCGCGGCTACGAGTTCAACTCCTTCAACGCCAATGAGTGCGGCGCGAACTTTGCCTCGACCGGCGCCTGTCCCGCCTTTGATCGCCTGCTGGGCAGCAAGATCGCGGCCGGCAACCTGGAAGCGCGTTTCGAACTGCTCGGCACGCTCGGCATCCTGCGCACACCGCAGATCCCGCCGGTTGAACTCGCGCCCTTCTTCGACACCGGCGTCGCCTGGACGGCGCTCGACAAGCCCGATTTCCTCGGCGGCAATCGCCGTCTGGTGGGCAGTGAAGGCCTCACGCTGCGCGTCAATGCCCTCGGCTTCGCCGTGGTCGCGATTGACTACGCCATCCCCAACAACCGCACCCGCAGCCACATCTGGGAGTTCAGTTTCCTCCCCGGCTACTGAACGCCTGTTCTCACACGGCGCGCAGAAACATCGCCAGGCCGATGGCCAGCGGGTCGAGGAACGACTGCACGCCGGTGAGGATGGTGATGTGGTTGCGGCCAGGCACTTCGGTCAGGTTGACGCCGCTGCCACAGGCCTTCAGGCCGCCGGCCATCGTGCGTGCCTGGTCGCCGGCGCCGGGATAATCATGCTCCGCCCAGGCGAGGAAGAAGGGCGGCGCTCCGGGGGCGAGATGGCGTTGCGGAGATGCATCCTGCCAGACGTTCAAATCGGGGCCGAAGACAGGGCCGAGGTAATCGTCGGCATCGGCGTACTTCACCAGATCATAGACGCCGCTGATGCAGATCACCCCCGCCACCGCCGTCTCGGGCTGATACCGCGGATGCAGAGCGGTCAGCGCCGCCAGATGCGCGCCCGAGGAGTGTCCCCCGAGCAGCAGGCCATCGCCGCGGATGCCGCTTTCGGGCGAGGTGCGCAGCAGGTAGGCCACTGCCGCCGCCACATCTTCGGCGGCGGCGGGATAGGGATGCTCGGGCGCCAAACGATGGTTGGGCAGCGCCACGGCGTAGCCAAAGCCCGCCAACATTTCACCCAGTGCCCGGTAGTTGGCCTTGTCGCCGCCCGTCCATCCGCCGGCGTGGATAAACACCAGCAATCGCGGACCATCCTTCTCCGGTAAAAACAAATCCAGCCGCTGCCGCGGATGCTCCCCGTAGGCCATATCGGCCAGCAGTTGCGCCATGTTCCGATGATAGCCCGCATTCCTCACCCGGCGATCGCGAGGCCAGCCAAGGCGAAGCGGGCCTGGGCAGGAGTCAGGGGCAGAGCCCCCGGCTAAAACAGTCTGCGCCTGCGCCTCACACCGCCAAGCGGCGGCGCTGCCATCCGAAAGTTACCCAAAGCGCGGCGGCGACGGCCGCACACGCTGCGGCGGCAGCGGGATGAGTCGCCATCAGCCAGTGGACGTGAACTCCACGGCCGCCTCCGGCCGAGAATTGAAAACTGGCGGCAAAGCCCGTGAACATCAGCGCGAAGCCCATCACCCAACGTTGGCGTGCCAGCAGCTTGCGCGTCCGGCGCAGGGCGAGTAAGCCCAAGTCGGGCGGCGGCGCGGGCAGCGGCGGCGGCGCGACCCGCATCTGCCGGACACGCTCGGCGAGCAGAGGATCCTGACTCAGATAATCCTCCACCAGCTTGCGCGTAGTGGGGTTTACCTCGTCAGCCAGATACAAGGGAAGCAGGTCGAGGACAACTTCGGGAGGCAACGTCATATCAGGCTCCTGACGCCTGCCAGGGCCAGGCGTGCACGATGTATGTTCACTTTGACCGCGGCCAGAGAGCAGCGCAGTATGGTCGCGATTTCGGCGTACCCCAGCCCCTCCACGGCGCGCAGCAGCAGCGCCGCCCGTTCGGCATCGGGGAGATGGTCCATCGCCGCCAGCACCATACTCGCCGCCTGGCCCTGTTGTGCCTGATGGTCAGGAGTTGCGCCGGAATCAGGAATGGCCTCGGCCCACTCGGGGTCCAACTCCGTTTGGCGGCGGGCTTTCCGCAGATGGTGCAGGTACAGGTTGCGGGCGATAGCCAGCAGATATGCCTTGGCACTGGCGGCGCGAATCGGTCCGGGTGCGGCCAGTGCTCGCAGGAATGTCTCGGCGGTGATGTCCTCCGCTTGGGCCCGATCTCTGCACAGGTACAGTGCGAAGCGGTATACGTCCGCTGCATGGCTGTCGTAAAGCTGCTGGAAAAAATCCACGGGTCCTCAATCACTGTATCCACACCGCGCCAAATAGTTACTGAGGGCCGACGGTGGGGGCGGAGTGGCGGGGGCCCCGGCCCGGTCGAGCGTCAAAGCGGGTCGAGCGGCACAGCCGCTCGGGGCCCCGCGCCAATCAAAGCCGCTGTGCTACGAGCGAGCACTCCTGGGATATTGGAGGCCGAGTCCTGCTGACACGTTCATCATGGAGCGCAACCCAACTGAAGAGCAGAGCATCCAGCCAGAAGGCGCATTGGTCATCACCTGGCTCATGCTACTCTGAACTTTCATGTCACGCGCACGCACCAACGCCTGTTGTTGTTGCCCCATTGAGGCCACAGGCGGGAGTGTGCGGTTAGCCTAGACTCCGTTCTCATCACTCATCCAGCTTGCTGGCCCATCGGAACTCCCGATGGGCCTTTTTGTTTTTACAGGGGAGACTATGAAAATCATCGCCGTACTCGCACTACTTGCCGCCCTGCTGCCCGCCCAGGCGCCACCCACCTCTATTGCCGGAACATGGATAGGCGCGGCGGAGCGCAACGGTCATTTGACACCGATCGAGTTGGTCCTGAGTCAGGACGGAGGCCATGTGCAGGGCCGCTTCCGCAACGGCTCCGAGCAGTCGCCGTTGTACCAAGGCACATTTTCCAACGGCCGCTTGCAACTGCACTTCGACGACTACGCCAATCAGCTCGACGCCGAGGTGCGGGGAGGTGAGCTCACGGGCACCTTCGCGGGCCATGCCCGTCCGGAGACGGTGCACCTGGCTCGCGTCCCCGACATCTCCGGCGAGTGGGTAATCCCGGTACAAGGCCCGAAGGGTGAGTCGCAATGGCGAATGCAGGTCCACCAGTCCGGCGACGACGCCCAGGCGGTTGTCTTGCGCATTGATGGCGACACCGGCATGCTCTACGGAAGCTATCTCGACGGCGCGTTTCATCTCAGCCGCTTCACCGCTGACGGCCCGCACAGCCTGGTGCTCGCGCCGCAGCCGGATGGCACGCTTAAGGCCGGCAGCCACATTGCCCATCGCGCCGCCGCCGCCGACCCACGGGCCGCCGACGATCCTTTGCGCCACACCACGCTCAAGGATCCCGCCCAGCCCCTACGCTTCGCCTTCCCTGATCTCAGCGGCAAGCTGGTCTCCAGTACCGATCCGCGTTTCCGCGGCAAGGTGGTGATCGTCACCGTGGGTGGAAGCTGGTGCCCCAACTGCCACGACGAGGCGCCATTCCTCGCGGCGCTCTATCGCAAGTACCACCGTCGCGGTCTCGAGATCGTGGATCTGTCGTTCGAAGAAGCACCGGCACTGGCCAATCCGGTCCGCCTGCGCGCCTTCATCCGCCGCAGCGGCATCACCTTCCCGGTGCTGCTGGCCGGCACCCCCGACCAACTCGCCGCCAAACTTCCTCAAGTCGTCAATCTCAACTGCTGGCCCACAACTTTCTACATCGGCCGCGATAACCTGGTGAAGCAAATCCACGCCGGCTTCTCCGGTCCCGCCACCGGCCCGCTTCACGCCGCCCTGCTGGCGGAATCCGACGCCCTGGTCCGCCGCTTGCTGGCCCAGTGATCCGCGGCCCCGCGATCGGGCGCTCCACTCCAACTGGCAACCGGCAACCGGCAACTGGCAACTTTTAAGCGGCCAGCTTCGTCTTCACGTACTGCGTATCTTCCTTGAGCCGCCGCCGGGTGTTGTCGAAGCGCAACAACCCGCTCTTCACGCCGTGGGCCACCGGGATGAGCAGCAGCAGCCCGATGATCGCGTATCCCACGCCCACGATCAGCAGCGCCCAGCGCCAACTGTCGAGGCCATAGGAGATGACGCCGATCAAAGCCAGGCTCAGCCAGCAGAAGCTGAACAGCAGGAAGAGCAGAGCCGCGCCCACCATCCCCGCCAGCACCTGCATGGAGCGGGCTTTTTCGGTCAACTCGGTGCTGAAAAGCTGAACCAGGTCGCGGCCGTACCCCACCGCCTCCTGCATCAACTCGCGCAGCATCTGCATGGTCGTGGCCGCTTCGCCGCGGGCCGGGGCGTCGGGATCGGGCGGAGTGGAGTGCAGGTTCATCGCCGTGGCCTCTGATACTCCCGGATGGTGTTGAACTTCTGCGCCGCCGGGGTGGGGTTCGGAAGGTTGTAATTAGGGAGGATGCGCGTGCCGCTGCCAACCGTCGCCCAGGCTATTAAGGCCCAGACCACCGCCAGGGTCGAAAGTCCAGCGACGTAGGCCCACACCGTCACCATTCCGGTCATCTGCTCAGACACGGGGCGATGATCGGGAATCCGTTCCAGACTCATGATTCAGTACCAGAAGCCGTGGTGGATGACGATGCCGGTGATGGCCACCGCCCACGCCGCAATGGCGATCATCCACAGCTTTAGGTAGATCGGTACCCGCCCGCTACCCTCTTTCACCCAGCCGGCGTAGTCGTGTACCGGTTCGATGCCCTCGCCATCGTAGTAGCTCTGCCGCCCGCGCCCACTCAGGTAGATGAGGCTCACGAAGGCGACCAGGGTGAAGCCCAGCAATAGCGCGAACGCCATGCGCTGCAGGATCACCAAATGGTCAAATTGGCCCACCGACTCGCCTCTTTCTACTTGCGATGCACTCGTGCCACTACGATGTTGCTTTAGCTATACGCCAGGCGTGCAATGGTGATCATGCCGTCGCCCCAGACTATCGCCAGCATCAGCAGCCCCAGCAGAAACACCCACAGTCCCAGGCGCCGCTTGCGCGGTGGCGCAAGGTTGGCGCCGCCGCCGCGCAACGGCATGACATTGCCGCGATTGACCTGGGTGAACTGACCATGCCGCACCGCCCACGCCAGCACCTCGGTGCTGAAGGCCATGGAGAGGATGAACAATACCAGCCACGTTTTCAGAGACATCGCAACCTCCCGTCGCCCCTAATGCCCACCGTTCTTAATGGGCGGACAGCAAACCTTGCCCCGCTCAATCACCACGTCCACCGGCGGCGGAATCGGCCCCAGGTAGGGCGGGGTGGTGAGGCCGGGGACGCGGGCCGGCTCCAGCGCGGCGTCAATGCCCGCGTCGGGCGCGTTGGAGTCGATGTGCTGTCCGATAAAGTTCACCGCAATATAGTTCGACACGTTCCAGATTTTGGCTGACTCGAGGTCTTCCTTGAAGTAGGGCATGGCGCTGCCGGTGATGCCGTTCATGATCTGGTAATACAGCAGTCCGCCCGACCATGGGTGCCGCTTCAGGAGGGTAAAGTTGAACGGCTTGGGATTGAGGTAGGCGGCCGCGGGTCCATTGCCATCGCCCACTTCCCCGTGGCACCAGATGCATTCCTGCTGGTAGACGAACTCGCCGCGGGCCAGCTCTTCCGGCGTGGGCGGATACGGGTTGGGCATGTTACGCCACTGCGGCGGAACGTGGGAGTGCAGGAACTCGACGTTGTAGTCTTCCCCCTGTTGGTAGGCGTTGAGCAACTGCTGCTTCCAGTATTGCTGGCGCGCCATGCGCTGATCGGCAAGCTTGCCCCCGAGCGACTGGATATAGGCAATCAGCGCCGTCATTTGATGAGAGGTGAGGAAGCTGAAATCGGGCATGATGGATACCGGCCGGGTGAAGCGGGGGTCGGTGAAGTGGGCCACGTGCCAATCGTCGGGGTGCATGCCCCCTTCCTGGGCGAGGTCCGGCCCGGTGCGTTCGGAGCCGAGCAGATGGGGGCTGTCGGCGATGTAGTCACCCGCCTGGGAAACCCGCATGTGGGTGTAGTTCCAATCGCTGGGCCGGATGTACTGGGTATGGCAGCCGATACAGCCGTTGGCGATGTAAATGTCCCGGCCCTGGTTTTCGAGCGCCGTCCGCGGGCGATAGATGTCGCTGCCCAGCGTGGGCGCGGTCAGCGCCGGCAGAAACAGCACCGCCGAAGCCCCCGCGGCGGCGATGATGGCGATTCCGACTCCGACCGCCCGGGGTGACATGGCCATGACGCACTACCTCGCTTCCAGTTCGGCCAGCGTGGGGTCCACGCCGAGGCCCTGTTCCAGATTCAGGCGCTGGCGCTGCGCGGTGCGCCAGAAGTTGTACAGTTGCAGCGCCGCCCCGGTGACGATGAAGCAGCCCAGCATGGCGCGCAGCACGTAGTCGTTCATCAGCTCCGGCAAAACGCGGTAGACCACTTCGCCGTTCCGCCAGGCATGTCCCTGAATCGAGCCGGCGTCATCGAGCACCAGGGTGAAGCCGACGATGCCGATGAGCATCAGCCAGTACTGCAGGTTGGCCAGCCGTTCGCTCCAGATCTCGCCGTACATTTCGCGCAGCGCCCCGTAGCCCGCCCCGCAGGCGATGAAGCCGGAGAAGCCCAGCAGCCCCAGATGACTGTGGCTCACCACCACGTTGGTGAAGTGGGTGATGCGCTGTACCGAGGGCAGCGCCAGCAGCGTCCCCTCCACCGAGGTGAAGAAGTAAAACACCGTGCCGGCGAAGATGAACTTGAGCACCACCGAGTCGGGGATGCGCCAGTACTTGCCGCGCAGCGTCATCCACTGGTTGGTGAGGAAGGCAAACACCGGGATCAGCAGCCCCGCGCTGTTGATTTCGGCGATGAGCTTCAGCCAGGCGGGCGCCGGGGCTTCGATCAAATGGTGGGTGCCGACCTGCAGGTAGAAGGCGAAGTAGGGCCAGAAGCCGATCAGGCTGAGGGTATGGCTGTACAGCGGCTGGTCGCTCTCGCGCGGGATCCAGAAGTAGCACAGCCCCAGCCCCAGCGGCGTGATCCAGGTGCCGAAGATGTTGTGGGCGTAGAACCAGGACCACTCGGCGTCGGTCATGCCGTAGAGCGCGCCGCGCATCGGGTTCCACATCACATTGCCCAGCACATAGACGACCAGGGTCGCCGCCAGCGCCCCGATGACGTACCAGTTGGTCACGTAGAGAAGCTGCTGCTGCCGTCTCCGCAACGTCTGCAGGACGTTGTAGGCCAGCATCAGCAGGCAGGCGAGAATGATGACGTCGAGCGGCCACACGTACTCGGCGTACTCGTGGCTCTGGGTGTAGCCTGCGGCCAGCGTCACGACGCCGAGCACGATGCTGGCGTTCCACAGCCACATGGTCCAGTTGCCCAGCCGTTCGCTGTACAGCGGCGCGCGGCACAGCCGGCACACGGCATAAATCGCCGCCCCCACCAGCAGCATGGAGAGAAAGCCGAAGACATTGGTATTGACATGGATGGGGCGGATGCGCGGAAACAGCAGATACCGCGCCTGCACCAGCTCGGGCGAAACCAGCTCGGTGGCCGCCAGCAACCCATACCCGGTGGCCACCAGAAACCACAGCGCCCCGGAGATGATGAACCGCCGGCAGGTCGCGCCCGGCCTCGTGTCGATAAACCGAAAGTCATTCATGGATGCCCGCCTCCCGGCGGCAGCTTGTGTCCGTGCGGCACGGTCGCCGCGGGCGGGTTGCCGACGATGTGGTAGGCCGGGTCAGTGATTTCGGTGGCCCGCGGCCCCCTCGGACCGCGCCCGGAACCAAACTCGGCCCGCAGAAAATCCACCAGTTGCCGCCGCTGTGCTTCGCTCAGATACAGCCGGTACTCGTGCCAGCGTGGGCCGATGGGCGGCGAGGTGGCCACCTCCTCGGTGACCATGCCGTCGCTGATGGCGGCAAACAGTTGCCCATCGCTGCGCTGCCCCACCACCTGGTTCAAGTCCGGCGGCCGCGGGTTGTACTCAATCCCCGCCGGCGCGTCGCCGCGTCCCGAGGCGGCATGGCAGAACTCGCACTGGTCGTGGTACAGCTTGGCGCCGAGCGCTGGGTCGTAGGTGACGACCAAGGGCGCCCGCCCCAGCTCGGCGCGGTCGTAGCCCATGCCGTCGCGCGGCACAATATCGGCGGGCAGCGGAATGCGCGGCGCTTTGCGCGGCCCAAAAGCGAAGTTGAACGACATCTCGTCCTGGAAGTACCCCACCCCCTGGTACAACCACCAGCAGACGAACATGCCCGCCATGGCCAGCACCACCAGCGTGGTCCACCCCAGGCGGCGCAGGTTGCGCTCCTGGGGGTTGTCGTTATGAGGCAAGCGGAAGGCCATGGCTGCTCGCAATTCAGTGCCGCATCGGCTGCCACACCAGAGCTTCATGCATCAGTGGGTCGCGCACCGGGAAGATGGGCACACGCCGCATGGCCCACAGGTAGCAGAGGCCGTAGGCGCCGAGAAAGCCGCAGCTCAGCAGCGCCGAGGCAATCAGCGGCGGAAAGCCCTGGTACCAGGTCGAAACAAACACCATCAGGTTCTGTTGCAGCCACATCGCCCCCAGCGTCAGGCAGGCCATGTAGGCCACCGTCGGCGCCCGCCGCTTGTAGCTGCGGCTCAGCCCGAAGCCGAAGGGCAGGAAAAAGCCCAGCGTCAGCGCCACCCAACTGAGCGTCACCCAGGGGTGCTGCTGCGACAACCGGATGAGGATATAAATGTCGTCCTGCTTGTTGGCATACCAGAGCACCATGAACTGGGTCCAGAACAGGTAGGCCCAGAAGATGGCAAAGGCGAACTTGATCTCGGCCGCGTCGTGCAGCACGTCGGCGCTGATGATGTCGCGCGCCCCCAGCCGCCGCCGCCACATCACCGCCAGCAGGGTCACCAGGGCGCAGCCGCCGTACCAGCTGCTGATAAAGAAAAACCAGGGGTAAATGTAGTCGTACCAGCCGATGTAGAGCGAGACGTTCAAGTCCTGCCCCAGCACGCTGTACAGGTAGCAGAAGGCGAACACCAGCACCACCCACAGCCGCGACAGCGTCTTCTGCGCCCGCAGCGCCCCCGGACTGCCGGCGCCGGTCAGCGCCTCGGCGTCACGGCGCAGGTCGGGACGAGTCGAGACGCGCAGATAGTGCACGCTCAGCCAGGCGAGGAAGATGACGATGCCGAAGTCCCGCCACAGGAGAAACCCGTGGTTGAGCCAGGGCAGCTTGACGGGATGATCCCACCAGGAGTAGATCGTCCGGTGGGCGAACAGTATCGGGATGAACAGCAGCACGCTCAGCGGCAGCACCGCCGCCATGCCCTCCGCCATGCGCTGCAGCGGCCGCGCCCAGCGCCCGTTGCACCCCCGCGTCACCGCCGACCACACCACCGCCGCCTGCGCCACGCCGGTAAAGAAGATGAAGTCGGCCAGGTAGCTCAGCCACAGCGCCCGATGGTCGGTCAGCCACAACCAGACAAACGTCACCAGGCCGATGATGACCAGCACCCACAGCAGCGCCCGGATGCGCGGCGGCGCCGTGCCCCGCAACTCGGCGATCTGCGCCGGGACGACGAAGGTGCTCATCGCTCCTCCTCCGCCCACTCGCGCGGCAGCGCCAGCCGCCCGCGGTCGGGGTTGGTCACCAGCCAGGTCCGCTCGGCTCCGTCACGCTCCAGCGCCTGCCGCCAGGCTTCCGCCTCCGGGCGCGCGCAGGGCAGGTAGAGCCCGTAGTGATCGCTGCCAAATTCGGGCCGGTAGGCCGCCGCCAGCGTCAGGTGCGGCAGCCGCGCCTTGACCAGGAACGCCCCGGTACAGGCGAAGGAGGCATAGAGCACCGTCATCTCGAAGCAAATGCAGATGAACGGCGGCCAACTGACGATGGGCTTGCCCCCCACCACCAGCGGCCAGTCGCGCGACATCCAGATCACCATGGCAAACGCCACGACCACTCCCCCGAAAATACCGCCCAGCAGCGTCCACAGCCGCACCACGCTGATCGGCGAGCGCGGCCGCATCTCGCGCATCACCTCCTCGTCGGCAAACGGCGCAAAGGCCTCAAACGCCTGTCCCTGTTCCTTCACCCCGGCCGCCGCCCGCCGCCAGGGGCGCTCGTCCCCGAACGACGCCCCCACGCCGCAGAACCCACCCACCGGCGCATCAGGCACGCGGCACCTCCTCGGTGGTATGCGGCAGCAGCCCGCCGCGCTCAAAGGCGCGCAGCATCCGCCTCGCCTCGATCACATCGCGCTTCACCTCGGCCACCGGCAGCGAGGGGGCAAATTGCACGAAGAGCAGGAACTGCAGCATGAACCACCCGAAGCTGCCCACCACGATCCCCACCTCCACCCATTGCAGGTGCCACAGCCCCCACGACCCCGGGTCGTAGCTGTAGGCCAGCGTGGTGACGATCAGCACCAGACGCTCGAGGAACATCCCCACGTTGATCAGGATGGAAATGACGAACAGCCACAGCAGGCTGCGCCGCATGCGGCGGAAGAAAAACAGCAGCGGCACCAGCACGTTGCACACGCTCATGATCCAGAACGGCTTCCAGTAATGCCCGAAGGCGCGCAGCCAGTAGGCCGTCTGCTCGTAGGTGTTGCCCGAGTACCAGGCGATGAAATACTCGCTGCAGTAGCTGTAGGCCACGATGCTCGAGGTCAGAATGATGAGCTTGGCCAGCGCCTCGCAGTGATCAATGGTGATGTGCTCCTCCAGATGGAACCACTTGCGCAACGGAATCACCAGGGTCAGCACCATGGCCAGGCCGCTGAAGATGGCCCCGGCGACGAAATAAGGCGGGAAGATCTCCTCGTGCCAGCCGGGCAGCAGCGACAGGGCGAAGTCCCACGACACCATGGTGTGCACCGACAGCACCAGCGGCGTCGCCAGCCCGGCCAGCAATATATAGAGCTTGAGGTAGGGGCTCATCTGCCGCAGCGACCCCACCCAGCCCAGCGACAGCACGCCGTAAATGGTGCGCCGCCACCCGAGCGATTGATCGCGCAGCTCGGCCAAGTCGGGCACCATGCCCAGGTACCAGAAGATCAGGCTGACGGTCAGATAGGTGGAGATGGCGAAGATGTCGAGCACCAGCGGCGAACGGAAGTTGACCCACAGCCGCCGCTCGTTGGGGTAGGGGAAGACCCAGTAGAAGCGCCATGACCGCCCCAAGTGCAGGATGGGGAACAGCCCCGCGGTGGCGATGGCGAAGATGGTCATCGCCTCCGAGGCGCGCGAGAACGAGGGCCGGAACTTGGCCCGGAACAGGTACAGGATGGCGCTGATCAGCGTCCCCGAGTGGGCGATCCCGATCCAGAAGACGAAACAGGTGATGTACATGGCCCACATCACCGGCCACGCCAGCCCGCTCACCCCCATGCCCTGGTACATCTGCCATCCCCAGGCCACCGCCCCGATCAGCGTCGCCAGTCCCGCCGCCCCCACGCCCAGCAGCCAGGGCAGCCCCGGCGACTGGTTCACCGGGCGCAGGATGGCGCGCGACACCTCCGCCAACTCGAATCGTGCCGGCTCGATTTCGCTGCGCTGAGGCATGGCAGACCCGTCTCAGGCCGGTTGGCCGTCGTAGTGCTTGGCGGCCCCGGGCGCGTTCAACTCGAACTTGGTCTTCTTCAGATACCGGATCGCCGGATAGGTGTTCTCATCGGCGAACCATCCGTAGGCGCGCGGGATGGCCGCCAGCCGCGAGACGCGGCTGCCGGGGTCGCGCAGGTCGCCGAACACGATGGCATCGGTGGGGCAGGTCTGCTGGCAGGCGGTCTGGATGTCGCCGTCGCGCATCGCGGTGTGGTTGCTGCGGGCGTCGAGTTCGACCTGCTCAATGCGCTGCACACAGAAGGTGCACTTCTCCATCACCCCCTTGGACCGCACCGTCACCTGCGGGTTCAACTGCTGGTTGAGCGGCTCGGGCCACTGCGGCGTGTACCAGTTGAAGCGCCGCACCTTGTAAATGCAGTTGTTGGAGCAGTAGCGGGTGCCCACGCAGCGGTTGTAGACCTGCCCGTTCAACCCCTCGTCGGTGTGGTAGGCGGCAAACACCGGGCACACGTACTCGCAGGGCGCGTTGCCGCACTGCTGGCAAGGCATGGGCATGAAGCGGATGTCGGGGTTCAATTGGGTGGCCGGATGCGCCGCCTCGCCCTCGTACTGCTCCACCCGGATCCAGGTCATCTCACGGTGCGAGAGCGCCGAGGAGCGGCCCCAGACGGCGATGTTGTTTTCGGCGTAGCAGGCCGCCTGGCAGGCGTTGCACCCGATGCAACTCGACAGGTCAATCGCCATCCCCCAACGGTGGTTCAGATAGGGATGGTGGAAATGGTAGAAGCTTTCCTCCCCCAGCGGTTCCTTCGCCGCCGCGCTCTCCGCCAGCGTCAGGTCCACCGCCAGCGCCACCCGCTTGTCGGACTGCAGCCGCACCGCCTGCAGGTTGGCCAGCGGCCGCGACCGCCCGGTCTTTTCCAGATGCACCTTCACCGTCTGCGCCGCCCACCGCCCGGCTTCCATCTCCGCCCCGGCCAGCGGCAGCGGCGATTCGCCCCGTTCGTTGGCCCACATGCCAAAGTTGGTGTGTCCCTGGCCCAGCACGACGCCCACGCAATCTCGGCGAATCCAGGTGGTGACGTAGAGCGAGAACGACGCCACGCCGTGGGGCGAGCGCAGCTTGACCACATCGTTGGCGGCGAACCCCAGCCGGGCGGCGGTATCGGGGTGCAGCTCGCACCAGCCGTCCCAGGCGATCTTCGACATGGGTTCGGCGATCTCCTGCGCCCAACTGCGGTTCGCCTGCCGTCCGTCGTACAGCTGCACGCTGGGGAAGACGACCAGATACAGTTCCCCGTCGCCGTCAAAGCGGGCCGCGGCGGTCGCCGCGGGCGCTGCTGCGGCCCGGCCGGCCTTCGCTGCCGCCGGCGGCGTGGCCAAAC
This sequence comes from Terriglobales bacterium, assembly GCA_036561225.1. Classification (GTDB taxonomy): domain Bacteria; phylum Acidobacteriota; class Terriglobia; order Terriglobales; family SCQP01; genus SCQP01. Next base: position 1,416 of record DATBPS010000111.1, on the reverse strand, counting down.
TGATCACGCCCTTTTGCAGCCTCCCGTCCCAGGTGGCGCCATCTTGGATTGCGGCCCAGTGGTCGCGCGTGGCCCCTTCCATCCGCCCCTCGCCGCCCAACAGCACATCGCCGGTCGAGCGGGTGTCGTGCAGGGGAATGCGGGTCGGCTGCATCAGCCCGGCCACGCCCGGCCGCGGCTCGAAGTCGCCCCAGCTCTCGAGAAAGTGGTGGTCGGGCAGCACCAGGTCGGCAAACTGGGTGGTTTCATCCATCCAACTGCTGAAGCTCACCCGGAAGGGAATCGCCGCCAGCCCGCTGAGAATGGCGGGATGGTGGAACGCCGGGTTGGCGTGGTGCACCAGCAGCAGCCGCGGACGCCGCTGCGCGAACCTCGCGATCACCTCCGCCTGGGTGGCGCAGGCGGAGAGCGCATGCGGGGCGTGCGGGTCCACCGTCACCCCGGTATTGCCCAGCAGGTCGTTGAGCCGGTTGACCGCCCGCCAGCACTCCACCGCGGTGCGCGAATCGCCGCCGTAGCCGGGGCCCAGCACCAGCGACGGACGGCTCACGGCCAGCGCCGCCGCTGCCTGCTCCAGCTCGCCCAGCGCCACTCCGCTTTCGGCCGCTGCCGTCGCCAGGGTCACGCTCGCTCCGCCCGCCGCCCCCGCGCCCCGCCCCAGCCGCCGCTCGAGCTCGCCCGCCAGCGCCTCGGCGATCAGGGCTTCGGTCCCCGGCCGCGCCGCCCACCAGGTGTCGGCGTTGGCGGCCGATAGCGACAGCCGCGGCCCGCAGCACACGTAGCGGGCCGGCGTCGCGGTGTGCCCGAAGCTGTGCATGGCGGCAAAGTCGCCGGCAAACTCCACGTTCGAGATCCAGGTCTCCAGAAACTCGGCCCCGAAGCTGAGCAGATAGCGCGCCTTTTCCAGGTGGTAGGCGGGCACCACGGCGCGGCCATAATCGGCCGCCATGGCGGCGCGCAGCGCGTCGGGGGCCAGGTATTCGTAGTACATCGGCGCCGGCGCCCGCTGTTGCGCCAGCCAGTGGCGGATCACCCCGTCAAGCGTCCCGGTTTCGAGCCGCCCCAGCCACACCATGTCGCCGGCCGCCGCCTGCACCGCGGCGTCAAATTTGCCCAGCGCCGTCGCCCAGTCGGTCGGCTGCAGCCGTCCATGCGCGTCGCGCAGCATCGGCTGGCGGAAGCGGTCGGGGTTGTACAGCCCCTGCAACGCCGTCTGTCCGCGCAAACACAATTTGCCCCGGTTCACCGGGTGATCCGGGTTCCCCTCGGCCTTGGTCGGCCGCCCGGTATTGACCCGCACCACCAGCCCGCACCCGGCCGGACACTCGCGGCAGGTGGAGGCGAAAAACTGCGGCCGCCCGGCTTCTTCCCGCGCATCCGGCACCAGCAACGGCAGGATGTTCTCCTTGGGCCGGC
>DATBPS010000110.1:0-5324 GCA_036561225.1 Terriglobales bacterium | reverse complement strand
AGGCGCGCAGGGCAGCCAGCGCCGGCAGGCTCATTACCGCATCGCCCAGCCAGTTGGGCGCGAGGATGGCGCCCCTTACCCCTGACATCGCTCCCAGGCCAGGTCCACCAGCGTGCTGATCTCGGGTATCTCCATCTCGATCTCCACCACGACCAGCGGCGTCAATGCCCCCGCCGCCAGCCGGGCGGCATCCTTGGCCGTGGTCACAAAGCTCTCCGCGCCGGCCTTCCGCGCGGCGCGGCGCAGGCCGTCCAGGTCGCGTCGCGTGTAGGCGTGGTGGTCGGCGAAGGCCCGCCGCTCCACCGGAAGAATCTGCAACTCCTTCAGCGTCGCCCAAAACGATTCTGGACGAGCCAGCCCACAAAATGCAAACGCCTGCTCCGGCACCGCAACCAGCGGCAACGCCCGCTTGCGCCCCAGAAACACCGGCGCGGTGGTGCAGCGCTGCAGGGTTTCCCGCGCCGCCGCCAGCGAATCCGCATCGCCGGTCCACAACACGGCCTGGGCGCGCGCCAGCGCGGTCATTGGCTCGCGCAGCCGCCCGGCGGGCAATAGCCGGTCTTCGAGATCGCCCGGCGCCACCAGCACCAAATCAAACTGGCGGTAGAGTTGCCGGTGCTGAAAGCCGTCGTCGAGCAGATGCACCTGGCAGGCAAAGCGCCGCTCGCCCTCCAGTCCGGCGCGGAAGCGATCGGGATGCACCAGCACCGGCGCCTGCAGCCGCGCCGCCATCAATTTCGGCTCGTCGCCCACCAGCGCCACATCTTCTTCGCCGGTGGTGGCGATGGCCAGGCCGCGATGGGCCCGCCGGTATCCGCGCGACAGGACGTCGAAGCGAATGCCGCGCCGCTGCAGCTCGAGTCCCAGGGCGATGACGGTGGGTGTCTTGCCGCTGCCGCCCACGCGCAGGTTGCCGACGCTGATCACCGGCCGCGGCAGCCGCGCCACCCCCAGCCGTCCCTGCTCATAAGCGCGCGCCCGCGCCCGCACCAGCCACCCAAAGATGGATTCCGCCAGCGCGGCCATCGGGGCGCTGCCCTATTCGCCCACGTCCACCGCCGGCTGTTGCTGCGCGCACAGCGGGCACTGCTTCGCTGTCCAGTAATGCGGATCCAGGGTCAGCAGCTTGAACAGCGGCAGGTCATCGAAGGTCGCGCAGTTCTCAAACGGCTGATGCACCAGCACCGCCAGCGCCAGCACCGTCGCTCCCGCCGCCTCGACCAGCTTGCGCAACTGGGTCAGCTTGCGTCCGGTGCGCAAAATGTCGTCCACCAGAATGACCTTCTCCCCCGGCTGAATGGTCACGAACTGTCGCAGCTCCAGCGCTCCGCCGTCCGTCTTTTCGGCCCAGTAGGTCTGTGAGGCGCGCAGCGCCTCGGCTACCCCAAAGGCCACCGGCAGTCCGCCCGTGGCCGGCACCACTACGCTCACGTTGGGCACCGCCCGCCGCACGGCGTCATCCTTGCGCAGTTTGCGGCTGAGCGCCACGCTCAGCATCTTCGATTCGCCGTAGTACCGCATGGCCAGCGGTATCTGCAGATACAGGTCCGAATGGGTTCCGCTGGCGTGACGGAAGTGTCCCTTCCGCAACGCCCCGGTCTGTTCCAAAAGCGTCCGAACTTCAGTTTCATTGGGAATCAGATCCATGTCGTGTCTCCGCGAACGGCCACTCACATGCTACCACGCGGACCAATTCCATTTCGGTCCCGCGGTGCAGATTGAGCCTTGTGTGACCAACTCTGAATTTCGGGCCCGCGTCCTACTGCCACCATGGCGACCCTGCTGGCGACGCCCGTTCAAGCCACCCCGGCTCCGTTTCGCACAACCACGCCGGAGTACGATCCTTGGTCGGCTCCCGGGTGGGTAAATCTCTGGTGGAGCTGCTTCGATGGGCGCCGCCGTCTACTTCCGCTTGTCTTGCCCGGCCGCTCTCCCCACTTCGTCCTCCCTCTGGTGATAGCCGGTTGGCGCGGTTTCCGCCTGGTGCAGGGCACCGGCAGCAATAGCCAGCGCCGCGACCTCGCCTGCCCGCGGGATTGCTGGCCGGTGCTCGCTGCCCATTTTGTCGCCGCCGGCGGCTGGGACTGGTTGGACCTCGACCGCCTGCCCGAACCCACCGCCCAAGGCTGGGGGCGGGAGCTCGCCGAATGCGGCTGCCGTTTGCTGATCTCACCATCCGGCCGCCAGCGCTACTTGCTACTGCATCGCCCCTGGTCGCTGGTCGAGCAGGATTGGAGCGTCAGCCTGCGCCACCGTCTCTCCCGCGAGGAGCGCACCCTGTTGCGCCGCGGCGCACGCCTGGAAACCATCACCGCACCCGCCGCCGCCACGGCCGCCTTCGAGCGCTGTCTCACCGTCGAGGCCAGCGGCTGGAAGGGCCGCCAGGGCACCGCCATGCTCTCCCGCCCCGCCGCCGCCACCTTCTACCGTCAACTGGTGTTCCAGCTCGCCCAGCATCAGCTCTTGCGTCTGCACCTGCTGCTCTGCGAAGAAGAACTCCTGGCCTTTGATCTGGCCGTGGTCACCCCGCGCGGCCTGGCCAGTATAAAGATCGGCATGTCGGAAAGCTGGAAAAAATGGTCCCCCGGGATCATCCTCCAGCTCTGGGTGTTGCGCGCCGCGCATGCCAGCGGCTTGGGCGAATACGACTTCCTCGGCGACGACGACCACCGCAAGGCTGACTGGACGCCCCACTTCCGTTCCCTCTGCCGCCTGCAGGCCTTCGCCCCCACCCTCCGCGGCCGCGCCCTAGCCGCCTTCCGCCACGTACACTATCGCCCGGAACGCTTCCGCTCGGCCTCCATCCAACCCTTGGCCAGCCGCACCCGCAGCGCTTCTCCGTCAGCAATCGCCGCCGGATCGGTCGCCAACCGCCCCTCGCCGTCGTAGACGAGCGCGTAACCACGCGCCAGAATCCCCAGCGGGTTGCGCTCTCCCAGCACCGCGGCCCACCGCTCGAGTTGCTGCCTTCGCCGTGTCTGCCCGGCTTCCCATACTTTGACCAGCGTCTGCTCCCGCGCCTGCAAGGCGCCGCGGGCCGCCGCCAGCACCGTCCGCGGGTCGCGCCGCTGCATCCGCGCCGCCAGACTTTCGGTTTGCCGGCGCAGCCGCTCCAGCCGCCGCCCCAGCGCCGCCTGCGCCCGCTGCGCCAGCTCATCGTTTCGCTGTCCCCGCCGTCCGATCTTCTGCCGCAGCGCATCAAACGCCCGGTGACGGGCCAGATCCTGCAACCGATGCCGCCGCTGCAGCAACCGATAGCGCATGGCGTGCTCCAGCCGCCGCCGCATTTCGCCCTGCTCGCGCGCGAACTCCGCCCGCGGCCGTACCGCCAGCTCCGCCGCCGCGCTCGGCGTCGGCGCCCGCAGATCGGCCACAAAATCGGCGATGGTGAAGTCCGTCTCGTGGCCCACCGCCGAAATGGTCGGAATCGGACACCGCGCCAGGGCCCGCGCCACCACTTCTTCGTTGAACGCCCACAGGTCTTCGAGCGACCCTCCGCCCCGCCCGGCGATCAGCAGGTCCACATGGTGCGCCGCTCCCTCCGGTTGGGCCGCGAAGTAGTCCAGTGCCGCCGCAATCTCGCCCGCCGCCGCCGCCCCTTGCACCGCCACCGGATACAGCAGCAGGTCGAGGCTCGGGAACCGCCGCCGCAGGATGCGCACCATGTCCGCCACCGCCGCCCCGCGGGGCGAGGTGATGATGCCGATGCGCCGCGGCAGCCGCGGCAGCGCCCGCTTCCGCTCCGGCGCGAACAGCCCCTCCGCCGCCAGCTTCTGCTTCAGCTGCTCGAAGGCCGCCTGCAGCTCGCCCCGACCCAGCGGCTCGATGTGCTCGACGTAGCACTGCAGGTCTCCCCGCGCTTCGTAGATGCTCACCCGCCCCCGCACCCGCACCTGCGCGCCGTCGCCGAGCTTGAACTTCAGATAGCGCGCCTGCTGGGAAAACATTACCGCCCGCAGTTGCGCCTGCCCGTCCTTCAGGGTGAAGTAGATATGGCGCGACGGCGCCTGCTTGCAGTTCGAGACCTCACCCTCGATCCACACATCGAAGTACTCGCGCTCCAGCCCTTCGCGCAGGCTGGCCAGCAGTCCCGCCACCGTCCACACCCGGCGCTCCGCCCCCGGCGCTCCGAAGCCCAAGTCAATTTGCCCCACACCGTCATCCTACATTCATTGGCGCGGGCCCCTGCGCGGCTTCGCCGCGCGCCCCGCTCAGGCGCGCGAACGCACCCCTGAGCGCCGCTATACTGACACAGGATGTTCTGGTCCAGCACCCGTCGCACGCTCGAGATGATCAAGTTCGAGCACTCGGTTTTTGCCCTGCCCTTTGCCCTGCTGGGCGCCATGCTGGCCGCCGGCGGCTGGCCCCCGTGGGGCGTGCTCGGCTGGATCGTGGTCGCCATGGTGGGCGCGCGCAGCGCCGCCATGACCTTCAACCGCATCGTGGACCGCCGGCTCGATGCCGCCAACCCGCGCACCCGCAACCGCGCCCTCGCCGCCGGCACCCTCTCGCTCAGCTTCGCCTGGGGATTCCTGCTGGTCAGCTCCGCCGTATTCTTTCTCGCCGCCTGGCGTCTCAACCCCCTCTGCCTCAAACTGGCGCCGGTGGCCCTGGCGTGGGTGTTCTTTTACTCCTACACCAAGCGCTTCACCCTCCTCTCCCACTGGGTGCTGGGCATCGGCTTGGGCATTGCCCCCGCCGCCGCCTGGATCGCGGTGCGCGGCTCGCTCGCGCCGCGCATCCTCTTACTGTCGGGCGCGGTGGCGCTCTGGGTGGCGGGCTTTGATCTGCTCTACGCCTGCCAGGACATCAACTTTGACCGCGGCCAGAGCGGCCTGCACTCCACCCCCAAGCGCATCGGCGTTGCCGCCAGCCTGGGTCTGGCTCAGTTCTGTCATCTTGTCATGCTGGCGCTGTTGATTCTATTGCTGCTTAGCAGCGGCCTCGGGGGCCTCGCCTGGGCCGGCTTGGTGGTGGTGGCGGCGCTGCTCGTCTACGAGCACTCCCTGCTCTCCCCCAATGATCTTTCCCGCATGAACGCCGCCTTCTTCACCGTCAACGGCTACATCGGCATCCTGCTGCTGCTGTTCTGGGGCGCGAGCCTGCTCTAACCATCTCACATCAGGGCAGAAAACTGTTGCCATCGATAGCCAAGCTGCGCGATTATGCGGCTCAGGCGTCCTTGTGCGCAGTCGGGTCGCCGGGGAGATCTCTGCCATGTCCAAGGTTCGTTGGGTTCTGCTCGCTTCCGCTCTCTGTCTCGCCCTGCCGGCTTTCGCCCTGCAAGCGCCGCCGACTTCTCTGACCAGTGCCCTGCGCTGGCG